>JBKQRS010000180.1:0-26441 GCA_052143915.1 Bradyrhizobium sp. | reverse complement strand
ATTGGCGTATCTGCGGGTCTGTGCCTTCCCATTGCCCGAAATCCCGGGCACTCGCTACGCTCATCAAGCAACCGAACGCTGTACAAAGGACGAGGCCTTTCATGCCGCACTCCTGAGTTTTCCAGCCAGCTCTCTTGAAGCAATGTTCGTGCCGCGAATCAGTTCATCGTGATAGTCTAAATTAAAATTTTACGACGCGGCGACCGCGCTGATTGTTCGGGCAGAATGCAGGCGGTGCTTGTCGCGAGACAAGCGCGCGAGACGGGCGCGACTCCTTATGGTTCCGCGCGCGTGTGAGGAAATTGCCACAATTTGTTATTGTTGTGATGCGATCGAACTCGATTTGCCGCTCTGACCGTGGATTTACCAATGACCGTCATCAAGTCGGGCGATCTGGTCGTGTTGAAATCCGGTGGTCCCGTCATGACGGTGGATACGGTCAATACCGATATCCTGGACGACAGTAAAACTACGGGGGTGCTTTGCGTCTGGTTCGTCGGCGAGAAACTTGAGCGGGTGCGGTTCGATCACAGGGCACTCGAGCTGGCGCAGTTGCAAGACATCTCTCCGGGAAAGAAGGACGCCTCTCCGGAGGAAGCCACCGGCGCGTACAAGGTGGTTCTTGATGAGATGTCCGCGGCGATGAACATCCCCGCAGAGGCGGAGCAGCAGGATGGCTCAAAGCTGGCCGCCAAAAGACCAAAGCGCGCATCCGCCAAGTATGAAACGCTCGCGACCTCGCCATCTGTTGTTGTCAGCTGATCGTCGCTTGCTCAACGCGCTGGATGAGGATCAGCGAAGATTGGTCCTGCCTTGCAGGACATAAAGCGCGATGAGGCCAATCGTGACAATCGTCGAAAATACCGCAATCGCCAGCGTCCAGTCGACATGCTTCTTCGAACGCCGTCCGGCCATCAAAATTACCGTCAGGGCTTTGTAACCGATCTTTCGCATTAGGCCCGGCGCTCCGTCGCGCGGCTGATCGACTGTGCGGTCGAAATCTAGCATGTTTCGGCCGGGCGGTGATGTTTTCTTGCGGAATCAAAAGCCGGCTGATTTCCCGGCCGCCTCGGTTTGAAATTCCTGTTGTCGAGGATGGTGTTGTACCGTATCGAAGTTTCGGAGATTCCGTCTTCACTTGTGCAGCGGAGGTTCGCATGTCCCGGCTCACCGTCTTTCTTGCGCGATCTATCGGACTTTTCACCGTCCTGCTCGTGGCCGGCTTCCTGGTGCGCGGGGGTGCAGCCATCGAAGCGACGGCCGCGGACGGCGCGGTCATGCTCAGCTATGCCATTATCAGCCTTGCGATGGGGGTTGCGATGGTGGTCGGCCACAATGTCTGGTCCGGCGGCGCGCTGTCGGTGGTCGTCACATTGGTGGGATGGTTGATCCTCGCCAAGGGTCTTCTGCTTCTCGTTCTGTCGCCCGAGGGGGTGACCTCGATGATGCAGCAGATGCGATACGGCGAACATTACCGCGTGTTTCTCGCGCCCGCGTTGGTGCTTGGGCTCTACCTGACCTGGGCCGGGTTCAGGGCGCCGGCGGTACGCGAGCATTGAACGAACCCGAAAGGTGCCCGATCTCCCATGAAGGATTTTGCCGGAAAGATCGCTGTCATTACCGGGGGCGGCACGGGCATGGGCCGCGAGCTTGCGCGCCAGCTGGTTGCCGAGGGCTGCAACGTTGCGATGTGCGACGTCTCCGTCGAGGCGATGGCGGAGACCAAGCGGCTTTGCGAGGCGGAACGGTTGCCGCAGGGCCTGCGCGTCACCACGCATCTCGCCGACGTTTCGATCGAAGACCAGTTACTGCGGTTTCGCGATGAAATCGCCGAGCAGCAGTCGGCCGACAAGATTCATCTGCTGTTCAATAACGCCGGCATCGGCGGCGGCGGAAGCCTGTTCACCAACTCCCGCGAACAGTGGGACAGGACCTTCAATATCTGCTGGGGCGGGGTTTATCTCGGCGTCCGCACCTTTTTGCCGATGCTGATCAAGGCCGACGAAGGGCATATCGTCAATACCTCAAGCGTCAACGGCTTCTGGGCTTCCCTCGGGCCCGGGGTGTCGCACACGGCCTATAGCGCTGCGAAATTCGCGGTGAAGGGGTTCACCGAGGCGTTGATCAGCGACCTCCGGCTCAATGCACCGCATATCAAATGCTCTGTCGTGATGCCCGGCCATATCGGCACCTCGATCGTCTCCAATTCGCGCAAGGTGCAGAACGGCACGGACTCCGACAGGCTGAGTGAAAATGAGATTGCGCAGACACGTGTGCGCCTCGCGGCAGCCGGCATCGACGCTTCAGCCATGTCGGATGAGGATGTGCAGGCGATGGCGGCCGAACGCGCCCGCAGCTTTCGCGAGGATGCACCGATGACGGCGGCGGCCGCCGCGAAAGTCATCCTCGATGGCGTCAGGGCCGGGCGCTGGCGCATCCTGGTTGGCGATGACGCTCATCGCCTGGACGAGCGCGTGCGGCAGGCGCCGGAGCAGGCGTATGACGCGGAGTTCTACCGGAGTTTCGCCGAGGAAGTCGGTTGGCGTCTGGGTTAAGCAGGTGCCGCGGTGATTCCGCGGGACGCGACAGCTGCGCCGAGATATCCCGGCTTGACGTCACGCCGCCTGAACGCTGTCCAGGAATCTCTCTACTTCGTTCCTGAGGTGGATACTCACTTCGGAGAGGGCCTTTGCCGATCTCAGCATCTGGCCTGACGTCGTCTCCGTTTCGCCGGCGCCGCGCGCGACGCGCTCGATGTTTTCAGCGACGTCGATGGTGCCGCCGGCGGCAGCCTGGACCCCTTCGGCGATGCTTTTCGTCGCAGTGCCTTGCTCCTCGACGGCTGAGGAAATCGAGGTCGTGATCTCGCTGATGCGCTCGATCGTCTGGCCGATGGCCTTGATCGCTTCCACGGACTCGCCCGTGGCACGCTGCATGTTGACGATGTGTGAGCTGATCTCGTCGGTGGCTTTTGCGGTCTGGCCCGCCAGGTTCTTGACCTCTTGCGCGACCACCGCAAAACCGCGGCCGGCATCGCCGGCGCGGGCGGCTTCGATGGTGGCATTGAGCGCAAGGAGATTGGTCTGTTCCGCAATCGACGTGATCAGCTTCACCACATCCCCAATCCGGTCGCCGGCCGCCGACAGTTCCGCCATCCGCTGATCCGTTGCATCGGCCTGCTTGACCGCATCGGCGGCAACGCTGTTGGAATCCTGGACCCGGCGGCTGATTTCCACGATCGACTGGGATAGCTCGTTCGATGCGGTCGCCGCACTGCGGACATGTTCGGAAGCCTGTCTCGACGCATCGGCGGAGTGACCGGACATCTCTGCCGTCGAATGCGCGGTCACGGAAAGCGTTTGGGCATCCCTCTCGAATTGCCCCGAAGAATTCAGAACTCGCTCGATGATTCCGCCAATCTTGGTGCGGAAAGCCCCGACAAACTGATTGAGTTCCGCCTTGCGCTGCTCCATCGCCTGCTTTTCGGCGCTGATGCGCTCGGCCTCGAGTTGGCGGCGCTCGATGCGGTTGTTCTTGAACACACTGACCGTGCGAGCGATTGCGCCGATCTCGTCGTGGCGATCGGCGTATTGAACCTCGACATCCGTCCTTCCTTCGGCGAGGACGGTCAGCGTTTCCGCCACGGCCCTTAGCGGCTTGGTGACGCGGCGAACCAGTACCATCGTCATGACAAGCGCGAACAGGGCGGCGATGCCCGCCGCAGCGGCCATTGCACCGATCGCCCGCCACAGCATGCCGTCGAGTTCTGCCGTCGGAATGCCGACATAGACGATGCCGATCACCTTGCCCGCGGGATTAAACACCGGCTGATACGCCGTGTAGAAACGGCGCCCAAACAGCATCGCCGGGCCTTTGTAAGCCTGGCCACGGCGAAGCATGGCTTGCCCCGGATGATCTGCCGCAAGCCGGGTGCCGACCGCCCGATCACCATTTTCCTTTTTGACGTTGGTGGTTCGGCGAACGAACTGCTGCGATGCATCGTCGTAGACGAAAAGCGTCGCATTGCCCCCGACATAGGAGACGGCCCGGTCCACGATCCGGTGATCTGCAAATTCGGGCATCTGCGGAATTTCAACGCGGTCAATGATCCCGTCGCGAATGGCGATCTTGGCATCCGGGAACGCTTCACCAAATGCCAGACTGAGCGTGCGCAGGTTCAGGTCGATGTCTCGCTCCGCGCGGATGTCAAAGTTGCGTGTCAAAGACCAGTAGCCCGCTCCGACCAATAGCGCGGTATTGATGGCGATCAGCAGCACCGCGCTCATGACCGCCTTGGGCCCAAGGTTCAGCCGCGAAAAGGGGAAACGCCCTCCATTCCATCCGAGCGTCATGCAATTTCTCCCGAAAAATAAGCAAAATGCTATCGGGTTATGCTTAAGATAGTCTTTGCTAAGAGTGTCCAGGCCCCAGCCGTGCATCGATCAGCACTACCAAGATACCGTACATGGTGGTCGCGAATCCGATAATGGATCGGCGGATCTACCGGAGCCTTCCGACCTGCAGATCCCCTTGAGTGCCTGCTCGTCCGCTGGGCGACGATCGGTCAGTGGGTTCTACGTCTCGGCTGGAATCGTCCGGCGGTAGCGCCAAAAAAACGCCTGAGTGCTCGACGAAGTGTCTTATTGGCGCCGCGGGTAACCCGGTGATATGTAGGAAAAAACCCGAGGGAGCCCACGCATGAGAGTTCTTCGAGCCGCAGCCATGGTCGCGTTGTTGGTGGCCGGGCCCGCTTACGCGCAAAAAGGCGCCCCTGCGGCGCCGCAAGACCCCCCCAAGTCACCGTCGCAGATCGAGTCCGAGAAATCGGCCGAAAGGGCCTACAAGAATTCGCTCGGCAACATTCCCGACCAGCCTCCCGCCGACCCTTGGGGCGGCGCCCGCGCCGTCGAGGCGCCCAAGTCCGCGTCGAAGGACCCTCCCGCGAAGCGAACCAAGGCCAGCGGCACCCTGAATTAAAGCTTTCTCGGCAAGAGAACGGCGCCGCTACGCACAATGGCAGACTGACAGGGCCATTCTCGCGTGACGCAGGCCCGAAGTGATGCGTCCTTTCTTCATAGCGTCTTCAAATATTCGATCAGGTCCTTGCGCTCCTCATCGCTCAGCAGGCGGCCGATGACCCCCTTTTTGTGCTCGTGCTCACCCTCACCCGGCGGTGCCTCGAGCGAGTGGCCGAGATTGCTGTTGCCGTCGACCGGCGATCCGGGCGGCGTCGCCGCGAACAGGGTTTCGCCCGTCTTGCATTTTGGCACTTCGCCGGCCTCGACGCGGAAGCCGACCTGCTCCGGATCGAAATCGCGAAAACCCATGCAGAATTGTTTCGGCCGTTCGGCCGCGGGGCTGAGCATCCACCAGAGCGAGGGCACCGATCCGTTGTGCAGGTAGGGCGCGGTCGCCCAGACGCCGTTCAGCGGGCGGGCGCGATAGTGCAAATCCTTCTCGGGGTTGGGACAGTTTTTTCGGAAACCCCAAAGCTGTTTCTGATCCGCTTCCGAAACGTGGTTATCCATCATCCATTTTCTGCTGACCAGCTCCACGACGGTCATCAAGGCGATCGAATACGGCATTTCCGTCGAAGAGTAGGTGGAGGGGAGAGGCAGATCGGTACATTCCGAACCCTTGCCAGGGGCGTCCGCGGGCTGCATATCGCGCGCGGGCTGCAGGTCCAGGAAGCCGGGCAGGTCGACCTTGCGTGATACGAGCACGTTGGCCTGCGCCGGGTCGGTGCCCATCACCTCCACTGGTTTTTGCACCGGCTTCAACACCGGACCGTTGGCGTCCCAGTGCTCCGCTTTCCAGACACTCTCATCCGGGAATTGCGTGTCGAAGGCGGGATCATTGACCGGTCCGAGGTGGCACTCGACGCAGATTTCGTGGTAGATCACGCGGCCCTTCGATACGCGTGCCGGATCGATCCGCCATGCGGGATCGTCAGAGAAGATTTGCGATGGCCATTTCGGCGGCTTCAATCCGCCGAAGCCTTTTGGATTCTGGCTAAAGGGATCGGGGCCGCGCAGCATATCTTCGATGCGAAGCAGATTCTCGAGAGCAACCGATGAGCGGAACAGCGCCTCCTTGGGGGCGTCGGGCGAAAGATTGAGCTGCGCCGAAACCCCGAGCGCCTCGCCGGCGTTGCGGATCAGGGGCTGTTCGATCGAGGCATCGTATTGTGCCCACAAGAGCCACGGTACGGTCCAGATCGGCGGAAAACTGACCGGTGCGTCCCTGGCGTGCAGGTTCTTTTCAAATTCCGTAAGACCGCTCAATGCCAAGTCGGTAGCGAAAACCTGATTGCCGATCCGGTTCAGCGCATCCAGCCGCCCGTAGCCTTCCTCGGTATCATTCTGGTGCTTATCCTTAAGCGCCTTCTTCAGCGCTTTGACCTGGCCGAGCACCAAGCCGCCGCTCTTCGAAAGGTCTTTTTTGAGCTCGTCGCGTTCTGCCGGGGTTGCATTGGGACCCAGCACGCGGGTGGCGAAGCGTTTGAACCGGCCGGGTACGTACAGCGTGGACAAAATCGATTGGCCGGTCGCTAGTTCGAGTTTCAGCAGGTCCACCATTCCCGGGCCGCCGTCGAAGCGCACGCTGACGCCCTTGTAGTTGATGTGCCCGGTGTGACAGGCCGCGCAGGTCAGCCCGATCATGTCGGATTGGGGCTTGCCGGTGGTGGGATCGGGGGCGCCTGGCATTCGCGCGAATCCGACCGGCAGGCCGTCGAAATTCTCGGCTTGCGTCGGTCGCAAGCCTGCGACGGACGCTGGCGCCGGCTCCGTCTTGGCGTCGGACGGGTAATAGCCGAAGCGATGCAAGGTCGCTTCATCGGTACGGATGGTTTTCGGGCTTGGAAGAAAGCCGAACCGTTCGAGATAATCGCTGTCCTTCAGCAGACCGGGGCGGGTAAACAAATGAATGCCCGGCTGTTCCAGCGCGATGAACCAGGCGTAGGGCACCGGAAACGTCGCGGTGCCCTGACTGGCATGGTGGAACCAGTGCCGGTCCTCCATCGACCAGTTCTGGTCGAGCCAATGCGCCTCTTTGATTGGCGCAGGCTCCGGCAAGGGAGGCGGCAGCACTTGCGCGAGCGGTGGCAGGATTTTCTGTAGCTGGTTGGGAAACTCCGCGATCGCCACTATGGCAGCGAGGACAAAGGCCGCCGCGACGAGCGCGATTTTGCCGAGCACGACAACAGCGCGTGGCGCGGGTGCCGGCTGCGACGAAAGGCGCTCGACGATCCGCTCGGGAAACCGGCGGTCGACGAACAGGGTCCTGACCTCCGCCACGCTGAGGTAGCGTTCCTTGCCTTCACCCTTGCCCATGATGTTCAGCAGAACCGGCCATTCGCCGTTCATCAACAGCCGGTAATACCATCGTCTCTTGCCCTTGGGGCGCGCGAAATTCGCGTTCATGTAGGTCGTGATTTCCGGGCTCGTCAGTCCGCGCTCCATTCCGCCCGACGGGTCCTGCCGGTCCTTACCGAATTCGGCCAGGCGCGCAATTTCGTCTTCGTGCACCTCGGCGTTCGCATCGAGGATGCGCGACCCACAGCCATGCTTGTCCAAGGGACCATTGCGCAGCTCGTCGAGTTCAGCTCCGGACCACCAGCTCCGCAACAGGCGCAAGGGGCTGAGGCCATTCGCGACCAGGGCGACCGGATAGGTCTCCAGCCCGGCAAGCTTTTCTTTCAGCCCCTTTTCGCCGGAAGCAGCCTCAACGGTCCTGCAGAGCGTTGAAAGCGGCACGGTATGGCCATCGACGAAACCGCCCGCCACAAGCGCGCGCAAGAAGGGGCACGGATTATTGGGCGACACGGGAATCTCTGGGGCGGGCGCGCCGCCTGAAGCTGAACCAATCCGGTCGTCTTGCATGGACCTCAATCCTCAAAAGTACAGAATGATGAAAGTGGGGCTGCAGCGAGGGATAAGGATTCGAAAACGCGAATTTACAGGCGGTGTCCACTTGAGGCTGTGCCGGAGCTTTGGCGGAATCCAAATCGGTGTCAACGGAAAGCCGGCAAGAAGCGATGGGTATTTGTATCGGCGCGAGACTGTTGATGCTCGCGGCGCGCCACAGTGCGCCTAGGCCGTGCGCTTTGAGGCAGGCCCGACAATGGCCAATTCGCTCAGGGGTACGCCGGCCTTCAGAAGTCCCTCCCGGTAATGGGCGGTGTCAGCCGGGTTCTTCCAACGGAAATTCCTGAGATGCCGTTCAACGGTCAGACCTGGAAAAGCGTTCAGCAGCACTCCCGCAGCTTGCGCTGCCTCCTCGGTTCGATCCAGTTGCGCGAGAGCTGCCGCCCGCACCGCAAGCACCTGAAGATGATTGGGATTCAAATAGAGCACCTCTCGCGCCCAGGACAGCGAAGCGTCATATTGCCCGAGTAGGTAATGGCTGAACGCATTCAAGGCGGCCCATTGAAATCTGGGGTCACTATTGCCGCGCTGCACGGCCGTTGAGAATAGTTCGATGGCCTGTCGATGCTCCCCGATAACGAGGTGGCAGATGCCAAGCACGCCGCGGGCGCCCATGTCGTACGGGTTCAGCTCGACCGCCCGTTTTCCGGCATCCAGCGCTTCCTCGTAATGTCCCTCCATCGCGTGCATGTAGGACAGAATTGAAAACGCGAAAGATGAACGGGGATCTAGCCTGACACTGCTTTCCGCAAGGCTCATTGCCTCGGCCCACAATTCGCGGGTGCTCCGGATCCATCCAAAATGCACGCCCTGCGTCAGAATGGTGGCGAGATAGGCGCACGCAATCGAAAGCTCCGGATCGAGCGCGATTGCTTCCCTGAACAGCGCGATCGAGGCTTCAAGATCCGACTTCGTCTGTCGGTAATAGTGAGAAAGCCCCCTTAAGAAACGATCCCAAGCGGTTAAATCGGCGGACGATGATCGGGCGGGAGCCGAAGCTTCCGCCCGGTATATCTCCGGGGCTAATGCCGCGCACAGGCTCGTTGTGATTTCATCCTGCATCGCGAACAGGTCGCCGATGTCCCTGTCATATCGACCGGCCCACAATTGTTCACCCTTCTCCGGGGCAATCAGCTCGGCCGTGACGCGAATCTTGGTTCCCGCACGCCGTACCGAACCCTGGATCAGGTAGGTCGCGTCAATTTCCCGCGCGATAAGGCGCGTGCTCAGGTTCTTGCCCTTGAAGGAGAAGGTCGCGTTCCTGCTCAGAACCCGAAAGAATGATTGCAGCGATAGCGCGTGGATCAGGTCTTCGGTCAGTCCGTCGGAGAAGTACTCATCAGCGCTGTCGCTCAGGTTGACAAAGGGAAGCACCCCGACGATCGCCGTTCGATATTGAGCAGGCAGATCCGACGTATCCCTGGGTTCCCGGCTGCGGCTGTCAGACCCCGTCGGTTCCCAGGTCCAGACACTTACCGGCTCTGCGATGTTCTTGAACCGGTGACTGCCGGCCTCGACGAGGGGGGCGCTGAGGTGTTTGCTGGCCTCACTATGGGCCTTTCCCGAAACAGCGACGCCGCCGGGTGCTGCGACCGATTCGAGCCGGACGGCGATGTTCACACCGTCCCCGAATACTTCATCCTCATCGGCGATCACGTCCCCCATGTGGATGCCCATACGGAATTGCATCATACGGTCTGCGGGGAGGTGAATGTTGCGTTCTGCCATCAGCGCCTGCATCGCGATCGTAGATTCAATGGCTCCCACGACGCTCGGAAATTCCAGCAAGAATCCGTCGCCGGTATTCTTCACGATCCGGCCGCCATGATTGAGAATGATCGGGTATATCGCGCTTCGGTGGGCCTTGAACGCGGCATGGGTACCGGCCTCGTCGGCGCCCATCATGCGGGAGTAACCGGCGACGTCAGCGCAGACGATGGCTGCCAGGCGTCTCTCCATCTCCTTACCATCTCCTGTATCCGCGAACCCGTAATGCCACGGTACGTGGTCGGCGGACTGAATCCAATGGTTTTAAAGGGGATGTCGGACGCGGGTTCACGCCATGGTAAGCGAGACTTACCCATGGACGACCGCTTTCGCGATCATGCAATGGATGCCCTTGGAGCCGTTGACGGTCTGCGTCACCCGCAGATCGGCGGCCAGGCTGCATAGCGTATAAGCGTCTTCGCGCGACAAGTTCCGCTTTTCGCCGAGCAGCACGATCATGTCGCGCAGCGCCCGCACCACGCACTGATCGAGATCGGGATCCATCGCCATCGTCATGTAATGCGTGGGTGTCTCGGCGCGGGGATAGTCGAGCCGCAGATCCTTGCGCAGCGTCAGTCTGAAACGACCCTGCAGCGCAGTCTCGATCGCGGTGACGCAGACTTCGCCGTCGCCCTGGGCGCCGTGGCCGTCGCCGCAGGAGAACAGCGCACCGGGCACAAAAACCGGCAAAAAGAGCTTCGCGCCTGGCGTCAACTCCTTGTTGTCGAGGTTGCCGCCCATCGCGCGCGGGATCAGCGAGGTGATGCGGCCCCAGGCTGGCGGTGGCGCCACGCCCATCACGCCGAAAAACGGCGCCAGCGGCAGGTCAAGCCCCCACGGCAGCCGGCCCACCATCCGGGTCCGGTCGAGCGGAATGTTGATCAGCCGGGCTTCGTGGAAATCATCGGGCAGCGTGCCGGCAAGCGGCCGGATCAGGTTGTAGCCCCAGTCCTGGCGCAGCCTGACGTCGAGGATATCGACCTCCAGCACGTCACCGGGCTCTGCGCCGACGACGGCGACCGGACCGGTCAGGATATGGCCGGGCACCATTCGCTCGCTCTTGGCATGAACGTCGGCGAGTTCAGGCGGGACGTGAAACCGGCTGCGGTCCGGCACCACCTCAGGGCCACCGCTGATGGTGTCGATGGTCACCTCATCGCCGCTGGCGACGGTGAGCACCGGTTTGAGTTTCGCTTCGAAGAAGCCCCAGTGGCAGGTCTCGGGGCTGGATTGCAGGTGGTGATGCGTCATGACGGGGCTTCTGGTTGGGGCGGGGGTCGCGTATGAGGCTGTACCAGACATTCCAGGGGGCCTCTTGTGTTTTTTTTCCTCTCCAAAACCCTCGGCATCATGCTGTTGCCTGCGAATTTCCTGATCGGCGCCGGCATGCTCGGTGCGATCCTGATGGCGACGCGATTGGCGCTGCTGGGCCGCAGGCTGTTGATCGGTTCCGTCGTGCTTCTGGCGGTATGCGGATTTTCGCCGCTCGGGAATTGGTTGCTCTATCCGCTCGAGCAGCGATTTCCGCCTTGGGATGCTGCGCAAGGGGCACCGGATGGCATCATCGTCCTCGGCGCATCCATTGAAGCCCAAATTTCGGCTGCGCATGGCACGCCGGTGGTTCGGGACGCGCCCGATCGCATCATCGTCGCCGCAGCGCTCGCGCGCCGCTATCCGAATGCGCGTGTCTTATTTTCCGGAGGCAGTGCAAACCTGATCTCCGATGACGCCAGGGAGGCTGATTTCGCCGGTGCCGTGTTCGAAAGCCTCGGCATCGCCAAATCGCGGCTGATCATGGAGCGGCGTTCGCGCAACACCCAGGAGAATGCCGAATTTTCCAGGGCGCTGGTGGCGCCCAAGGCCGGCGAGCGCTGGCTGCTGGTGACTTCGGCCTTCCATATGCCGCGATCCGTCGGTCTGTTTCGCAAGGCAGGATTTGCCGTGGAACCGTATCCGGTCGACTGGTGGGTCGGCGGGCGTGGCGATCTCCTGGCATTTTCCAATGTTGCGACCGAAGGATTGGTGCGCATCGATATGGCCGTGCGCGAATGGATCGGTCTCGCTGCCTATCGGGCCACCGGCAAGATCGACGTGCTGCTGCCGGGGCCCGGCCAAAACTAGAAACCGCCCGTCGCAACCGGCGGGCAATCGGGCTAGGATCAGTCCAACGGGCGCGCAAGCCAAGCCCGCCAATCTTGGAGTTCACGCCATGCAACAGCAAACGCCGCCAGAACAGTTTGATTTGGCCAGCATGGTGGCCGATCTCAACAGCCTGCTCCGCCTGAAGACCACCGTGATCGGCCTGAAGATGTTCGCAAGCGCGGAGGAGATGGCGGCGATACCGAAAATCAGGCGGCCGACCGCGGTCCACACCACCGACCAGATCGTCAGCATGGCCTCGCGGCTGGGCTGGACCGTCGGCATTACCGCGGACGATCTCGTCGGCGCGCAGTGCCGCGCAGTCATTGGGCTTGGGCCGCAGGACGAGAAGTGGCTTGCGGGGGAGGGCTATGTCGGCGTCTGGCACGAGAATGCCGAGGATTCACGCAAGCGCCAGGAAGCGCTGGATGTGGTTCCCTTCGGCAGATATCAGGCGATGGCGGTGTCTCCGCTTGCCAGCGGCCGGCTCAACCCTCCGGATATTTGTCTGGTCTATGCGACCCCCGGGCAGATGATCATTCTGATCAACGGGCTGCAGTGGACCGGGTACAAGAAGTTCGAATGGGGTGTGGTCGGTGAGACCGCTTGCGCCGATTCATGGGGACGGGCGCTCAAGACCGGCGAGCCCAGCCTGTCGCTGCCGTGCTTCGCGGAGCGGCGCTATGGCGGCGTCCCGGATGAGGAGATGTTGATGGCGCTGTCGCCCGCGCACCTCGCCAAGGCGATCGCGGGCATGAAGGCGCTGGCCAGGAACGGCTTGCGCTATCCGATCGCGCCCTATGGTATCCAGAGTGACGTGCGGGCCGGCATGAGCGTTTCCTACGCCAAGAAATAGGAAACGCAGGCGCGCATCCAGAACCTTCCCTTAGCACCTCAAGGAATTGACTATGAAGTCCTCGTCGAAGTTCGACATCGTTGTCTATGGCTCAACCGGCTTCACCGGGCAGCTCGTCGCCGAATATCTGGCGGCGCATTATACCGGTAGCGGCGCTCCGAAATGGGCGATGGCCGGACGCAGCCTCGACAAGCTGGCCTCGGTGCGCGATGCGATCGGTGCGCCGGCCGATACCGCCTTGATCAAGGCCGACGCCAGCGATCCAGCGTCGCTGACGGCGATGGTCGACCAGGCTGATCTGGTGCTGACGACGGTCGGTCCCTATCAGTACTACGGTTCGGACCTGGTCGCAGCCTGCGCCGCCACCGGCACCGACTACCTCGACCTCTGCGGCGAACCGGTCTGGATGCGCCAGATGATCGATGCGCATGAGGCCACGGCAAAAAACACCGGCGCCCGCATCCTGTTTTCCTGCGGCTACGATTCGATCCCGTTCGAACTCGGGGTTTTCTTTTGCCAGGAGACCGCGAAAAAGCTGCTGGGTGCGCCGGTCAGCCGGATCAAGGGACGGGTCCGCGTCATGAAGGGCACGCTGTCGGGCGGCACCGCGGCAAGCATGAAAGCGATTTTCTCTGCCGCGGCCAACGACCTCAGTCTGGTGGCGCTGTTGCGAAATCCGTTCGCGTTGACGCCGGGCTTTGAGGGCCCAAAGCAGCCGCCGGGCAACAAGCCGCTCTACGACGATGATCTGGCATCGTGGACGACTCCTTTTGTGATGGCGAACATCAACACCCGAAACGTGCACCGCTCCAACATGCTCTTGGGTTTTCCCTATGGCCGGGATTTTGTCTATGACGAGATGATGCTGACCGGCCCGGGCGAGAAGGGCGAAGAGAGGGCCAGACGCATCCTCGCGGCCAACACGTCGGAGAAGATGGGCAGCGGCGGGCCGAAGCCCGGCGAGGGCCCGTCGAAGGAAGAACGCGAGTCAGGCCACTACGATCTTCTGTTTGTCGGTCTCGCGCCGGACGGGCGCCAGGTGCGGGTCGCGGTGCGCGGCGACCGCGACCCCGGCTACGGATCGACGTCGAAGATGATCGCGGAATGCGCCATTTGCCTGCGCGAGATGCCGGAAGTCAAAGCGGGCATCTGGACTCCGGGCGCTGCCATGGGCGATCGGCTGATCAAACGGCTCGTCGATCACGCGGGTATCACCTTCGACGTCGAGAAATAGTCCCCGTAGATCACGCCGCGCGGGGATCGTATTCATACATCCAGTCCATCCCCCTGGACGTGAGCGGAAGCAGCAGCTTCAGCATCCGGTCGCGGATCCAGGCGCCGGTGGCGCTGAATTCGCGCTTGCTGTTGCCATTGCGGCGGGCAAGCGCGACCACGCGTTCAGCGCGCGGACGGCGCTCTTTTTCGAACGCCTCGAACGTTGCGCCGAGTTCGTTTCCGTCCCGCATGAGCCGGCCGAGCCGCATGGCGTCCTCCAGCGCCAGAGAAGCGCCCTGGCCCGCATGCGGACTGGTGGCGTGCGCGGCATCCCCGACCAGCACAACGCGCTTGCGCCACCACGTCGGCAGGCTCGCGACATCCAGTGTTGCGGTGACCCCGATGTTGTCGGCAGCCTCCAGGATTTGCGGGATCGGGGCGTGCCAGCCGGCATGGAAGTTGAGCAAATGCCGCTTGAGCGTTTGCTGGCTCATGGCACGGAACGCCGCGGCATCGATGCCCTGCGCTGGCTGGGTACTCCACCACATCACGCCGTCGCATGGATCCGGGCTGCAAAAGCCGTATCCGAAAAATCCGCTCTGCCCGAACGTCGTCTCGACGCGCTGTCCGATCGAGGTGTTCTCCAATAATGACCTCGGCACAAAACCTCCGAACCCGATCAGGCCGGTATCGAACGGCTTGGGGCCGTCGGGAATGACATGCGTGCGCACGGCGGAATGAACGCCGTCGGCGCCGATCAGAAAGTCGCCCTCGGCGCTGGTGCCGTCGGCGAAATGCGCGACCACCGGCTGATCGGGGCGATCTTCGATGTCAACTAGCCGTTTCTCGAACGCGAGCTCGACGTTCTCGCACCAGGCCTTGTTCAAGATCGCTTCGTAGAGGGTGGCGCGGCACATATTCACTGCGGGCTGCCCGAAACGCTGCTTCATATTCTGGTTGATCGAGCCGAGCCGGCGCCCGGATTGCGAATAGAAATCGAACGATTCCGCAACGGAGCCGCAGCGGATCATCTCGTCGGCGAGGCCGATCTCGGCGAGGACATGCATGCCATTCGGGGCGATCTGCAGACCGCCGCCGATACCGGTCGAGTAGGGCCATGCCTCGAACAATTTAGCCTCGATACCGGCCTTCTTGAGCAGGATCGCGCTAACCGGACCGGCAATGCCGGCGCCGATGATGAGGGCTTTGCGAGTTCGCTTCGTCATGCCTTGCTCCCGATGTCGCAGGGATGGTAAGAAAGTACGGCCGCTAATTATCTTAGCGACTAAGATATCATTCGACTAAGATATGAGGCGGGCTTTGTCAAGGGCGAAAGTGCGTGCTGCGCTGATGCAGGAACTGGAACACGCGGTGCGGCGGGCGTCTGCGCAGGGCGTGATATTCGGGCAAACCGTCGCCAACCGCGCCGGCATTTCCAATTCCGACATGGATTGTCTGGACTTTCTCATCATGGAAGGCCGGGTAACGGCGGGAAGGCTCGCCGAGATGACGGGATTGACGACGGGCGCCATCACCGGCGTGGTAGATCGGCTGGAAAAGGCCGGCTTCGTTCACCGCGAGCGCGATATCAATGACCGCCGCAAGGTGTTCATCGCGCCCATTCCGGAGAACATCGCGAAGTTCGGAAGACTCTACGAGCACATGCAGCGGGCGATGCTGAAGGAGTGGGAGGCCTATTCGGACGCGGAACTGCGGCTGCTGCTTCGGTTCGCCACGCAGAGCTACCAGACGATGCTGAAGGCGACCGCAGAGCTGAAGGTGATGATCGACGCTGCGCCGAAGGAGAAGCGTAGCCGCGCTAGGAAGTCGGCGGCGACGCCGTGACCAAGGGGTCGGAACCGGCCTCGTAGCGGTATGCCGCGGCGAACATGCCCCACATCGCGCCCAGCATCATCCAGAAGTGGCGCCAGTGGTCGGTGTCGATGACGAAGCTTTCGCCGACCGTGCCGAGAAATGCCGCGAAGATCGCGAGATAGGCGCGTTGCCAGGGCACAGGTGCGAAGACGTGCCGAAATCCGAGGATGACGGTCACAAACACCAGCGCCGGATAGCAGACCCCGGCGATCCAGCCTCCGGACATGAAGGCGTTCAGGTAGGAATTGTGAGTGTCCTCAGGAAAGTAATTGTGGAACTGCAGGGGGCCGATGCCGAACGGCAGGTCGAGCGCCATGTCGGCGCCGAGAATGTGCCGCCCGAAACGTCCGAAGCGCCCCTCGTCATAGCTTTGGTCGAAGCTCGCGCGCTGCCTGAACATTTCGCCGATCTGATCGAATGACAGCAGGACGGCGAGCAGCATCACCACGATGATGGCGGCGACAACTGACATCACCACGATCCGCGAGCGCTGCGCTCGCGTCTGGCTGGTCAGGATCATCAGTGCCAGCATGAAGGCCGAGGTGATGGCAAGTCCACCCCACGCCGCCCGCGAAAACGCGAGCAGGATGGCGAGCGCCATGATGCCCAGCGCGATCGCGCTGCGGAATGATTTTCGGAAATTGTCGGAGACGACGCTTTGCAGGGCGAAAAGCGCGGGAAGGATCAGGAACGCGCCGAGCACGTTCGGATCCTTGAAGGTGCCGCGCGCGCGCTCATACAGCGTCAGCAGGTCGTGTCCGCCCGGAACGAGGTTGAAGTAGCCGGCAATCGCCGAGCTTGCCGCGATCAACGCGCCCACGATCAGGCCGCGGCGAAGCATGTCGAGCCGCGCGGCGGTGTCTTCGGCGATGACCATGGCAAAGAAAATGACCGTGACCGCCATGTACCACGATGTCGCGATCCAGTTGGCGACCTCCGGCTTGTCCATGAAGGGAATGGCGCCGATCGAATAGCCGACATTGATCAGGAACAGCAAGAGCAAGAGCGGCATGAAGGCGAGCCGCAGCCGCAAACCTGTGGCAAAGAAGATGACGGCGGCGGTGAGCGTCATCAGCTCATAGGGGCTCGGCTCGATGAAGACGATCGCGCCGCTGGCTCCCACCAGCCACACCAGCATGCGCTGCAGTGCCAGCACGCGCGGCGCGGATGTCACCGATGAGGGAAGGCCCTCGGCTGTTGCCGCATACGCCATGGACACACCCAACTCACGCAACTGGCAC
This sequence comes from Bradyrhizobium sp., assembly GCA_052143915.1. Taxonomy (GTDB): domain Bacteria; phylum Pseudomonadota; class Alphaproteobacteria; order Rhizobiales; family Xanthobacteraceae; genus Bradyrhizobium. The sequence continues at coordinate 9,420 of JBKQRS010000180.1, read as the reverse complement.
AAGAATCGAAATGCGCGTCGAAGCGAATTCCGACCATTTCCCTTCGTCATGCTCCCCGCCAACCGGTCCGGCCTTCGATCGGCCGGATGACGGGCTCCGGCGGGGCATCCAGCCATCCGGACCGTCGGTGGCAGCTTCCGCCGCCTCGGATGACTGGATCGCCCGGCCAAGCCGGGCGAAGACAATTCCGACAATCGAAGCCGGCATCAGTAAGCGTTCGCGCTCTTCGTCATCAACGCCAAAGGCGTCTTGAGAAGAATGTAGAGATCAAACAATACCGACCAGTTCTCGATGTAATAGAGGTCGAATTCGACGCGCTTCTGGATTTTCTCCTCGCTGTCGACTTCGCCGCGCCAGCCGTTGATCTGGGCCCAGCCGGTGATGCCGGGCTTGACGCGGTGACGCGCGAAATATCCGTCCACCGCTTCGTCGAACAGCCGGCTCTGCAATTTGCCCTGCACCGCGTGAGGGCGGGGGCCGACCAGCGACAGATTGCTCTTGAACACGACGTTGAAGAGTTGCGGCAGTTCATCGAGGCTGGTCTTGCGGATGAAGCGTCCGACGCGGGTGACGCGGCTGTCGTTCTTGGTCACGACCTTGGCGGCCAGCGGATCGGCCTGGTCGTGGTACAGCGAGCGGAACTTGAAGACGTCGATGCGCTCGTTGTTGAACCCGAAGCGTTTTTGGCGGAACAGCACCGGGCCGGGACTGTCGAGCTTGACCGCGAGCGCGACCAGCGCCATGAGCGGCGCGGCCAGCAGCAGGATGATGCCGCCGACGAAGTGGTCGAACATCCACTTCATCACCAGATCCCAATCGGTGATCGGTGCCTCGAACACATCGAGTGTTGGAACCTTGCCGAGATAGGAATAGGAGCGGGGACGGAAGCGTAACTTGTTGGTGTGGGCGGAAAGCCTGATGTCCACCGGCAGGACCCACAATTTCTTCAGCATTTCGAGGATCCGCGACTCCGCCGAGATCGGAAGCGCGAACAGCACGAGGTCGACGCGGGTGCGCCGGGCGAACTCGACAATATCGTCGACCTTGCCGAGTTTTGGGCTGCCCGCGCAGGTATCGAGCGCGCGATTGTCGTTGCGGTCGTCGAATACGCCGAGGACATCGATATCGGAGTCGTCCTGCACCCTGAGCGCTTCGATCAGCTGCTCGCCGTTCTGATCCGAGCCGACCACGATGGTGCGGCGGTCAAGCCGGCCCTGGCGCGCCCAGCGGCGCACCAGCGTGCGCAGGAACAGGCGCCCGGCGACGAGGGCTGCGAGACCGAAAAAGAAAAATGCCGATAGCCAGAGCCGCGATATCTCGCCGCCGAGTTTTGCGAAGAAGGATGCGCCGATGAACAGCAGGAACACGAACGCCCAGGATGAGACCATCCGCGTCATTTGGCGGAGCTGGCCGCGAAATATCTGCACGTCGTAGATGTCGGATGCCTGAAAGCAGATCACGGCGGCGATGGTCATCGCGAAAATGGCCGCGACATATTCCCAGTGAAAGCCGGTGAGTGGAACCATATAGCCGAGATAGAGCCCAATCCCGATGAAACTCAGCAGGACAAAATCGACGACGCGAACCGCCCCCGCGATCACGATCGGCGAGTAGGCCGGGCGTACCTTCTGGTTGGTGACGGCAAGCGCGGCTTGCGACAGCCGGCGGCGCCGTTCGATCGGAGGACGATCGGTTGTGACGGTCGCCGAGGCCGCAGATGCGGCATCCAACATCGAGCGTGCGTTAATCGGTTCCACTTTATCCGAGTCCGTTCTTGCACAGGCATTTAGGCATGCGCGCGCCGAGGCGGAATTCGCCGCCTCACGGCTTAGAGGACAAATCGGAAGAAACAGTTATCGTTGGTAAAGAACGGTTAACGATCGGCAAACGCGCCGTGGTAACCGGCCAAAACCCCTTCGACCATGGCCTTCTGCGAAAAGTGCATGAAGATTCTTTCGCGCAGCGATTTGGCGCGCGCTAGCGCCGCGGCGGGATCGTCAAGCGCGGTTTCGATCGCGTCCGCCATGGCGCCGACCGCGTTGGGAGCAAATAGCGCGTCGGTATGCGTGCCAAATATCTCGGGAATGCCCCCGACATTTGCCGCGATCATGGGAATTCCGGCTGCGGCCGCCTCGATCACGACGTAGGGCATCGAATCCCCGCGGGAGGGAACGACCAGCAGTCTGCCCTTGGAAAAGCCGTAGCGCGCCTTGACGTGGCCGATGAAGCGCACCGCTCCGGCGAGGCCGTGGGTCTGGATCCGATCCTTGAGAGAGCCGATCTCTTCGCCGTCCCCGGCAAGCGTCAGCGTTACCGGCTTGCCGCCGGCGCGCAGCCGTGCCACCGCGTCGATCAAGAGGTCCGCGCCTTTGATATGTCTGAACTCGCCGACATAGACGATATCGGTGGCATCAGAGGCCAGGACAATGGGATCGAATTCGTCCGCGGTCACGCCGTTGAACACGCAGCGCACCAGCCCTCCGGTCGGCGTGCCGATGGTGCGCTGATAGGTATCGCGTGCGAAGGCGCTTTCGAACAGGAACAGATCGGTATTGTTCATCAGGACGCGTTCGAGGCGGCTGTAGATTGAGCCCTTGAATGTGTTCAGCGGGTAATGCAGCGAGCCGCCATGCGGCGTGTAGACGCGGATGGAACCTTTTGAACGGGCTTTCATGCGGATGAAAGCGCCGGCTTTCGCGCCGTGGCCGTGCACGACGTCCGGCTTCAGCTTCCAGATCAGGTACATGAAGCGCGCCCAAACCAGAATATCGGCGGGATGAGGTTCGCGGTGAATGGCGACACGTCGAACGCCAAGCTTGAGGCGGGGCGCAATCTCGGCCAGCGCCGCCGCGGCACGTTCGCCGCCGGTCAGGCTGTCGGCGATAATGCCGACATGGTGGCCGCGATCGGCCTGTCCATTGGCGAGATCCAGGATGTGGCGGAAGATTCCGCCGACCGGCGCGCGCACCGCATGCAGAATTCGGAGCGGCTGATCTGATGGCGCGGGCATGTTCTAGAACCAGCGTTCGCCGACGAAGATGGTATCGCCGGGGCTGAGCGGTGTGCCGAGCGGCACCACGGCGCGGCTTGGGCCCGCATTGTCGGTGTGGGTCAGCGTCACGCGGTCGCGCTGGGCGCGGGGCGAGAAGCCGCCGGCAATCGCCACCGCGCTTTCGACGCTCATGTTGGGCACGTAGGGATATTGGCCGGGAGCGGCGACTTCACCGAGGATGAAGAACGGCCGGTAGGTTTCGATCTCCACCGCCACCGAGGGGTCGCGGATGTAGCCGTTGCGCAATTTGCCGGATATTTCCGCGGCCAGTCCCGCCGGCGTCCGTCCGCGCGCCGGCACCGCGCCGATCAGCGGCATGGTGATCGAGCCGCCGGCATCGATCGCGTAGGTGTTGGTGAGGCCTTCCTGGCCGTAGACCACGACCCGCAGCTTGTCGCCGGCATCCAGCCGGTAGGCCGTACCATGGGCCACCGGCATCGGCGCGGCCGCATAGGCGGCGGACGTGGCTGCGTAGGTGCTCCGCGGAGAAGCGGCAAAGCTGGCGCGAAGCGCGCTGATGGCGCCACCGGAATCCGCCACGGCGGACCGCGGGGCGGGAGCTGAATAGGAAGGCTGGCCGTAAGCCATGTAGTCGAGTTCGCTCTGCGGCTGCGCCGCCGCCATGGGCGCGGTCGTCTGCATGCAGCCCGACAAAGCAAGCGCGGTCATAACGGCAATGATCGGCAGTCGAAACGCGCGCGCAACCCGCACCGGAGCCATCCCCTCTCGCGAGACAGCTCAAGTCTTGCACCGGTTATGGTTAACAAATCGTTTTTTGCCGCCAGATCCAGACGGGCGAGGTGGGGGCCGAAAGCCGGCCGCCCACAAGATGCGAGGCAATCAGGCTGTGACGCCTGCGCCGATCGGGCACGACACCCCGGTTCCGCCAAGCCCGCAATAGCCGGCCGGATTCTTGGCCAGATATTGCTGATGATAGTCTTCGGCAAAATAGAATTCGCCTGATGGCGCGATCTCGGTGGTGATGGCGCCGAGCCCCTTTGCCGCCAAGGCCTTTTGATAGGCCGCCTTCGATGCATCCGCGGCTTTGCGTTGTGTGTCGCCGAAAGTGTAGATCGCCGAACGATACTGGGTGCCGACGTCATTGCCCTGCCGCATGCCCTGGGTCGGGTTGTGGTTCTCCCAAAACGTCTTCAGCAGTTGATCGTACGAAATCTTTTTCGGATCGAACACCACCAGCACCACTTCGGTGTGACCGGTACGGCCTGAACATACCTCCTCATAGGTAGGGTTCGGGGTGTGGCCGCCGGCATACCCCGCCGCGGTGGCGTAGATGGCATCGCCGAGTTCCCAGAATTTGCGCTCCGCGCCCCAGAAGCAGCCGAGCCCGAACACCGCCTGCTCGAGGCCCGCCGGATAGGGCGGCTGCAATTGATGGCCGTTCACGAAATGTCGGGTGGCGGTCGGAATCGGATTGGCGCGGCCGGGCAATGCCTCGGCAGCGCTCGGCAGTGCAGTGGTCTTGCGCATGAACAACATGGGGTACCTCCCTGCGACCTGATGGCGGCAACGCGTAGCCTTAATATATGCCTTTACGCGGATTGCGGCAGACCCGTTACGCGGCAGTTCCGAAGACCGACCGCCGAAGCCGCAAACCGGTCAGTCCCTCGAATAGCCGATCAACGGCTTGCGCGGCCGGAACAGCAGCATCAGCAGAATTCCCAGTACGCCCATGACGGCAAAAACCGGCTGGTCGAGGATCACCCGGATGACGCTATTCCAGAGCCAGGGTGCCTTGCCCTCCACCCAGACGTGGAACGCCTGCTGGCTGGATTGATGGACATCGTTCCAGAACTCACCGAAACGGGTGAAACGCAGGGTGTTGTCGGCGACAAAGCGAGCCCCGTCGTAGACCATGAAGACAAATCCGCCGGCCAGCAGCAGCAGCCCCACAAGGCGGAAAAAACCGCGGATCATGCGTCACCCTATACCTGTCGCGCCCGAAAGCGCAGTCAGCCATTAACGGTGCAGCGAAGGAAATTCAACCTCATCAGCACCTTATCGGCCCTTTGGCGGTCGGCTTGCAGGCCTCCCAGGGGCCGTTAGGCGTTGACGCTGCTTGGCCTGCCCTCTATAAGACCGCCAATGGCGGCGGGCGCAATCCCGCCGCCGCTGTTCTTTGAGCATCGCCGCCGAGATCTTGAGTATAGGCCTCTGAGCATATGCTCCGAGAGTGGCATTCTCCAAAGAACACCCGAAAAACACATCAGCGTCGATCACGCGAACCCTCGGTACGCTTACGCCCGTCCGCGATCGGTCACTGTCGAAGGACATTTGAGAACATGGCCAACACCACTTCCGCCAAGAAGGCGACGCGCAAGATTGCCCGCCGCACCATTATCAACAAATCCCGCCGAACCCAGATGCGCGGTTCGGTTCGATCCGTCGAAGAAGCGATCGAGCGTGGCGACCGCGACGCAGCACTGAAGGCGATGGCGCGCGCGGAGCCGGAGCTCATGAAGGCAGCGCAGCGCAACATCGTTCACAAGAACAGTGCGAGCCGGAAGGTCTCACGGCTCGCGCATCAGATCGCCAAGCTGGCGAAATAAGTCGATCCAGATCAAATCTGTCAGAAAGCCCGGCTGTGCCGGGCTTTTTTGTTTTTGGTGCGCCCGGCATGAGCGCACTCTTATGGGTGCAAGTCCCATCGTGAGTTGATCACAACGAGCGAAGTGAAGCGCAACTGCACGAGGGTGACCGAGTGTGGGGAGGAAGCGTGGAGCGAAACTGCGGGCCGATGAACAAGAACCGGATAGAAGGCGCTGCCGACCAGGGCGAGCGGGCACGTGACCGCGAAGCTCTAGTGACCAAGGGGAGGCGGCGTAGATCCGGCGGTCGTGCAGCGAAGGAGTGCGTTCTTACCTGGGGAGATCTCGCGTTATGCCCGAAAGGGCGACGGTGTCGAGCCGGAGCGAGAAGTCAGCAAAGGTCGCAGTAGGTCGCCGTGGTGACCGAAGGGCCGAACGAGAAGGAGTGTTCAACGGCATGACGATGCGCAGGGCAATGCGTCAGATGTCCGCCTCGGCGGAGCGGTCTGGAGCAGGACAGGGTGAAGCTCTGTCCGATCCAGTCAGTGACGAAGCCACGCGCCCGCGACATGAAGCGAAGAGCACGGGGCCAGGGCTGCTCGGAGCGGCACTGGCAAGAGAGAACATGCAACAGGCATGGAAACGGGTGCGGGCCAACAAGGGCGCAGCGGGTATCGACGGGCTGGACATCGACCAGACTGCTGACCGGTTGCGCAGCGAATGGCCGGCAATCCGGGACCAACTGTTGCAAGGCACGTACCGGCCACAGCCGGTGCGTCGGGTAACGATCCCGAAGCCGGATGGAGGCGAGCGCGAGCTTGGTATCCCGACGGTAACGGATCGGCTGATCCAGCAGGCGCTGCTTCAGGTGTTGCAGCCCATCCTTGATCCAACGTTCAGCCTTCACAACTACGGCTTCCGGCCGGCTCGGAGCGCACATGGGGCCGTTTTAGCGGCGCAAGCTTATGTGCAATCGGGTCGGCGGGTGGTGGTGGATGTGGACCTGGAGAAGTTCTTCGATCGAGTCAATCATGACATCCTCATCGACCGCGTTCAGAAACGGATCGAAGACGCCGGGATAATCCGGCTGATTCGCGCCTATCTGAATAGCGGCATCATGATGGACGGTGTGGTTCAAGAGCGTGCGATGGGGACGCCGCAAGGCGGACCGCTGTCACCGTTGCTGGCCAACGTGCTGCTCGACGAGGTAGACAAGGAACTGGAACGAAGGGGCCACTGCTTCGTGCGCTACGCCGACGACGCGAATGTTTATGTTCGCAGCCGTAGGGCGGGCAAGCGGGTGATGGTTCTGCTGCTGAAACTCTATGGGCAACTGCGTCTCAAGGTTAACCAGACCAAGAGCGCGGTGGCCAGCGTGTTCCAGCGCAAGTTCCTGGGTTACAGCTTCTGGGTGGCTCCCGGCGGCACGATCAATCGCCGAGTGGCAGACAAGCCTATAGCAACGTTCAAGCAGCGTGTCCGGCGACTCACTCGTCGTTCGGGCGGACGCAGTCTCGAAGAGGTGGTAAGAAAGCTGCGAGTCTATGTGTTGGGATGGAAGGCCTACTTCCGGCTGGCGCAAACTCCGCGAGTCTGGCAGGAACTGGACAAGTGGATGCGGCATCGGATGCGCGCGATCCAACTCAAGCACTGGAAACGCGCTGAGACCATCTACTCGGAACTGCTGGCCCGGAAAGCATCCTCCGAGGTGGCGGCACAGGTGGCGGGTAACTCTTGTCGCTGGTGGCGCAACAGCGGGATGCTTTTGAACTCGGTGCTGAACCTTGCCTGGGCAGACAGGCTGGGCATACCCCGTCTCTGTTGACCTCAACTTCTTGAACCGCCGGATGCGGACCCGCATGTCCGGTGGTGTGGCAGGGGAGAGCGGCTAGCCGCTCCCCCTATGCCGATATTGGGGTTTCGGATCAATAAGTTGGATCGAGGCGACAGAAGGCAAGATCGATGGCAGGATGAAAGTCAAATAATTAAGGCGATAAATCATCGGATTTGAGGTAAGATGAACGGTATGGCAACTCAGGCGGCAGGGCACAAGATCAAACGCAGCTTCACGTTGGCGCCCGAGTCGGTGGAGTTTCTCACGGAAACGCGACGGAAGCGGTGCACCGGGTCGGATTCCGAGGCGCTCGATTTGCTGCTCCGGGAGCTGATTCTGGAGGCGAAGCGGCAGGAACTCGATGCGGCAGTCAAGGCATACTACGATTCGGCGACCGATGGAGAGCTGGCGGAACAGCGCGAGTGGGCGGAGATGGCTGGCCCAAATATGTTTGCCGGAATTCCAGAATGAGCGCGCCGGCGCGGCAGTCGCCCGCCAGGGGCGAAATCTGGTGGATGCACTTTCCGGGCGACGCCCCAGAGAAGAGACGTCCCGGAATGATTGTGTCGCTCGATGCACGTAACTCGAATCCCAGGGCAGGCACGGTTCTGGCAATCCCGCTCTCAACTTCGATTCACAAACCGGGTCCCTTTCACATCCTGCTTCGGTCTGGAGAAACCGGACTGCGCGAAGACAGCGTGGCGTGGGCCGAGAACATTACAACAGTGGCAAGAGAGCAACTCGTCGAGCCTGTGGCCGGTCATCGCCCGGTCACGCATACGCAGATTTGCCGGCTGGCGGCGTTGGTGAAGCTGGCGATGGGGTGCGTGGAATAGCTCGGTCTCATCTCAACTCAGAGTGAGCGGCGGGACCGCGCTGCAGCTTGAACAGCCTCCAAGTGCCGACGGAAAACACGCACAGCAGGATCAGGCACCGGGCGCACCGGGATGCGGAGATGGGGGCGAAGGCCAGGACGTTGGCTGTCGCCAGCAGGGAGATGGCGATCGCGGCCTGCCAGATGCGATGCGCGCTGGAAGCGATGTGCCGATAGACGATCAACGCCATGGGAAGCGTGATGGGGGCGAGATCGTACTCGATCAGGCGCGGATTGAGCAGAATCGCTCCGCAGAGAAGCACGGGAACCCACTGCTCGGGCGAGAGCGCGCCATCGAAATAGCGGCGGGACAGGAACACGAGCAGGAGAAACAGGGGAACGGCGTACAGGAGGTAGAAGATCCAGGACGCCGCCGCGTACGGAATATTCGCCAGATGGAGCAACAACCCGAAGACGCCCGCGGGGCTGGCGCCAAAATCGTAGTTGTAGCGGAATTGGAGCTCGACGGCGTGGAGGAAGTTGGAGAAATAGGCGGGCCACAGAATCGGCTGCAGGGCAAACACTCCGGCTCCCGCCGTGGCGGCGGCGCAGGCCGGCAGCCACTGGCGGCGCGCGGAAAGAACCGGAATTGCGAGGAGCGTGAGATAAGGGGGCTTGAAGCAGGAAGCGGCCAGCACGACCGCATAGAACCAGATCCAGCGGTTGCGGCGCCAGCCGCGGAGCGCCGCCAGAAGCACCAGGCCGTAGAGGATATAGGCGATGTTGCCGCTGAGGATGGCGTCGGACTGCTCCAGCCCTGGGAAGAACGCGGCGGCGGGCGCAAGCAGCGCGAGAAAGATGCGCTCGTTCTCCTGTCCCGACTTCATGCACACCCAGAACTGCACGAGCACGCCGGCTACGTAGAGAAGCCAGTACGCCGGCACAAAGCGGCCGGGCAGATGGCCCAACAACCGCAGCAGCGGCAGCGTGATGGGCGTGTAGACGTAGCTGAACGACATGGCCGAGCCGGTCGGAAGCTCGCCGTCCTTATGCAGGTTCTCCTGGCGGGCAGTCCCAACCAGGTACGGATCGTGGCCGGTCCTGAGCGAATGCAGCGCGCGGGAATAGACATCGAGATCCCAATGCGATGGCCCTAGCGAGCACCAGATTGGGA
>JBKQRS010000179.1:0-8364 GCA_052143915.1 Bradyrhizobium sp. | reverse complement strand
ATGCCATTGACGACCTTGCCGCCCCAAAATCCGCGCGCTTGGGCGACGTCGCCGGCGGCCCAGATATTCGGCAGGTTCGTGCGCATGAAATCGTCGACCAGGATACCGTCCTCGGCCTCGATGCCCGAACCGTCCAGGAATCCGGTGTTGGGCTTGACCCCGGTGCAAACCAGCAGCAGGTCGGCCGCGATCGTCCTGCCGTCCGCGAGCGTCGCGAGGCAGCCCTCGCCCCGCCGCGCGACGCTGGCGAGGGATTGTCCCAGCAACAGGCGAACGCCGTTGCGGGCGAAACTGCGCTCGATGATCGCCGAGGCCCGGGGTTCGAAATACCCCGACAGCACGTGCGGCTGCAGCTCGACCACCGAAACCGCAACCTTGGCCTTGGCCATGTTTTCGGCGGCGTGCATGCCGATGAGTCCGGCGCCCAGCACGATCGCCGAGCGGGCTTGCCCGATGGCCTGGCGCAAATCGACGGCGTCGTCCATCGACCGCAACACGTGAAACGGCACATCGTTGAGGCCGCGAATCGGCGGCAGCGCGGGCGCGGCGCCGGTGGCGATCAGCAGCCGGTCGTAGCGCCAGATCTCGCCGGATGCGAGGCGCAGGCTCGATTGCGCCGGATCGACCGAGACCACGTCCGCGCCGGGCACGAAGGCGATGGCGTTGTCGCGGAAATAATCCTGGCCGCGCAGAGCCACCTTGTCGGGCCGCGCCCGTCCCGACACCAGGTAAGGCAGAATCGTCGGCGAATAGGGCAGATGCGCGTCGCGCGTCAACAGCGTCAGCGCGCCCTCGGCGTCGATCAGGCGGATCGCCGTTGCCGCTTCGAGCGCCGCGTGGCTGCTGCCGACGATGATGTATTTGCTGTGCATGGCGCGCTCAATCGTTCTCGTTCAGCCAGACCGGCTCGTCCGCGGCGGCGCCCGCTTTCGCCTCGCGCGTGAGCGCGATAGCGCGGGCGAAATGCTCGGCGGTGATATCGGCGCCGGCGAGACCGCCGATGAAGCTCACGGCCGGAATGGGTTTGCCGGCGTGATAAAGCGCGCCCAACGTCTCCTGATAGACCGGGCCGCAGTTCCAGCCGAAGCTCACCGAGCGGTCGACCACGCCGACGCGCTTCACCTTCGCCAGCGCTTCCGCCATCGCCTGCAACGGGAACGGCCGGAAGGTCTTGACCTTGATGAGGCCGACCGCTTCGCCCTGGCTGCGGGCGAGGTCGATCGCGTCCTTGGCGGCGCCCGTCATGCTGCCAATGGTGACCAGCGCATACTCGGCGCCGTCGAGCCGGTATTCCTCGACCAGCGGCGCATGAGCGCGGCCGAACCGCTCGCCCCAGGTTTGGTGCACCTCGCTGATGACCCGGAGCGCGTTCTGCATGCCGCGGCATTGGCCCTTGCGGTAACGCACGAAGTTGCGCGGTCCGGCGCCGCCGGCGCCGCCGGTCAGCGGATCGACCCCCATCGGCCGCAACGGATCGAGCGCGATGTGCCAGTTGATGTCCGGCGGACCGAGCCATTCGTCGACCTCTTGCTGATCCGGCACCTCGACTCGGGTGACGCCGAAAGAGAGGTAATTGCCATCATGGCAGACATTGACCGGCAACATGACGTCGCGGTGCTCGGCGATCTTGTAGGCCATGATTGTGGTGTCGAGGATTTCCTGCACCGTTTCGCAATACATCTGGATCCAGCCGGCGTCGCGCACCACCATGGCGTCCTGCTGCCCGCCCCAGACGCATTGCGGGCTCAGCAGATCGCGCGTCACCAGCGACGCCACCATCGGCAGCCGCAGGCCGGGCGTGCGGACATAAGGCTCGAACATAAAGGCGAGCCCCGGCCCGCAGGTGGCGGTGAAGGTGCGGCCGCCGGCCAGCGCCACGCCCTGCAAGCCGGACATCACCGCGTGTTCGCCCTCGACATTCATGAGATCGGCCTGCAAGCGGCCGTCGGCGATCATCTGCGAGAGGTGTTCCACCAGGGAGGATTGCGGGGTGATGGGATAAACCGCGACGACGTCCGGGCGCGCCAGGCCGACGCCGATCGCCGCCGCCTCGTTGCCCTCGCACACGGTGTAACGCGGCTTATTGGAGGCGGGGCGGGATTCGCGCGTGGTCGTGGTCATCGTCCGGCCTCCTCGACCATGGCGATGGCGCGGTGCGGACATTCCTGCGCGCACACGCCGCATCCCTTGCACACGGCCAGGTCGAACTCGAACCAACGCGGCTTCTCGACCACGCATTGCACCGGACAATAGAGCCAGCACAGCCCGCATTTGACGCATTTCAGCCGGTCGATCAGCGGCCGCATGCTGCGCCAATCGCCGGGCAGCATCCCGCTCAGAACGGTGGCGATCGGCGCCAGATCGTCGGGAATGGTCGACGCGTCGAAATGATCACGCGACTGCCGCTGCATGAGCCTCCTGCTTCAATTCATGCACGCCGGTCTCGTTGTAGCCGCGCTCCACCGCCGACAGGTTTTCGGTCAATCCGGCGTCGCGGAAATCCATCTGCTGGATCGCTTCCTTGAGCGCGGCGAGCGTCAGCAACCCGGTCGTGCGCGCAAAAGCGCCAAGCATGACCGCGTTCGTCACCGGCTTGCGATAGATCGAAAGCGCGATGCCGACCGCGTCGCACAGGCCGATGCGGGAAACGGTGTCGGGAAATTTCAACTCCGCCGGTTTTTCCCGGGTGGCGAGCACCGCGGTGCCGCCCGGCTTCATCCCGGCGAAAATATCGACGCTGCGCGCGACCGTGGGATCGATGCAAACGACGCAATCGGGATGGTAAACGTTGGTCATCGCCCGGATCGGCGCGGCGGAGAAACGTAGAAAGGCCGCGACCGGCGCACCGCGTCGTTCGAATCCGAAGGACGGGATCGCGACCGCGTATTTGCCGTCGTCGATCAGCGCTTGGGCGAGAATCGAACATGCCAGGACGGCGCCTTGGCCGCCCCGCCCGTGAATGCGCACCTCGTGCGTTTCGCCCATGAACTCCCCGGAATTCTTTAGGTTCTTAAAGCCCGACGCCGCGGCACGCGGCCAATCGCCGCCGTTCACGACCGAAAACAGATTAGCAACGCCCGGAAGGGGACATATTGATCTGGATCAATACACCGCGCAGCACGGCCGAGGGCCGATCCTTCAGGCCCGAGGCGTCGTGCGAAGCCAATTAATAATGCCCGCGTAGCACCTGATGTGCGAAGCCAAGCACCGCGGCCGTCTTGCGAAGCTAGGTAGTCCTTTCCTTGCTTTCGACGACCGCGAACCGGCGCCCGGCCGTCTCCGGCAGCAGCAGCACGGCTATCAGGCTGACCGCCGCGCCAACCATGCTGATCATCATGGCGTCGAGCAGGCTGCCGAATGACGCGGCAATGGCCGGAACCAGATAGGGCGCGGAACTCCCGATCAGGCGTCCGGTGGTGTAGGTGGTGGAGGTGCCGGTCGACCTCAGCTCGACGGGGAACAATTCCGAGAACCAGGCTCCGAACTGGCCCACCGACCCTTGGGCGAGCCCCCAAATGAAGTACCACCAGAACAACGACCAGCTCAAAAAGTTGCCTTCGAATTTCGTGCCGCCGGTCACGTAGATTCCAACGAGGCCGACTATGCACAGGAGCGTCGCCAGCACGCAGGAGCGTTTCCGGCCGTGGGCGTCGCTGATATACCCGGAAACGATCATTCCCGTGGCCAGCGCCACCGCCCACGCCAGCGACAGATTGCGAATGACATCGGGGGTCGCGCCGAGCCCCTTGCTCATCAGGAGCGGCATGAAGATCGTGATGCTGAGATACGATACGGCATAACCGCCCATCGCCAAGGTTCCGATGATGAAATAGCGCAGCGAGGCGCCCTTGAAGATCTCGATGATCGGGGTTTTCTCGGCGATCTTTTCCGCGGGGAGCTTGCCCAGCTTCTTCATCCGCCTGTACTCGGCCCAAAGCTGCGATTCCGGCATTTTCGAGCGGATGAACACCACCAGCACCAGCGGCAGGCCGCCGACGGCGACCGAAATCCGCCAAGCCGTGTCCGGGCTGTAATGGCTCAGCGAATAAGCGGCGACGACCGAGGCGAGCGCCACCCCGCCCGCCGCGCTGGCTTGAACGATCCCGCTGCCCACCCCGCGGCGGCGATTTTCCCAGACCTCGTTGAGAAGCACGATGCCGGCCCCCCATTCGCCGCCGACGCCGATGCCCGCGATGATGCGGAAGATGAGGAGCGAGGTGAAATCCCATGCCAACGCCGACAGGATCGCTCCCGCCGCGAGCAGCAACAGCGTCCCGAGGAGCGCGTTCTTGCGCCCGATCTTGTCGCCGAGCCAGCCGATCAAGATGCCGCCGACGACCGACGAGGCCAGCGTCATCGAAACCACGATGCCCGCTTGCGGCAACGTGATATGGAGCGAACTCAGAACCGCGCCGAAGAGGAACGAAAAGATGATGAGGTTGTAGAAATCGAGTCCAAATCCGAAAATCGCCGACCAGGCGACGAGACGCCGCTCGTTCTTGGTATAGGTCATAACCGTCGTGTCGCTCATGGTTTCCCCCTGATTTTATCCGATGTTCCCCACAGGCACGCTGCTCCCGCCGTTTCTTCCGCACGTCGAACCCGAACCCGCACCCGTCACGCCGGCGCCGGCGGCGCCCGATCCCGCCTCAGGCCGCGGACTGATTTTGCAGCACCAAGGAATCGCGGCCCTTCTGCAGGCTGAGATAACGCACGCCTTGATGCTTCTTGAGTTCCTCGAGCAGGGCTGCGAGCGGCAGCGTGCTGCTGAAGTATTGTTTCGGCCGGCCGGCCGCGCGCATGGCCTTGATCTCCTGGTCGCCCTTCATGATGTAGCGCAACAGGAACTCCTCGTCGGACACGCCCGTGCCGCCGAGATTGGCCCGCAAATCCCGGAGCGTGATGTCCGGCCGCTGCCGCGCGGCGAGCTCGGCCGCGCGTTGCGTGCCCAAGAATCTGTCCTTCAGATTCTGGTCCATGACGGTATAGCCCGAATCTTCCCCATAAGCGCCTTGGGCGAACAGGATCAGTTCGTCGATCACATGCTTGTAACGCTCTTTGGTCGCCACGTTGATGGCCGCCTGGGTGACGACGAATTGCGACAGCGGCGTGATCATGATCGGGTAACCGAGGTCCTTGCGGACATGCACCGATTCTTCAAGCACGTCGTCCAGCCGGTCCTGCATGCGCATTTCGGCGAGCTGGTGCCTGAGATTCGAGATGACGCCGCCCGGAACCTGATGAACGTACTGGGCGGAATCGTATTCGAGCGGCGCCCCGATCGGCAGCTTTTCCTGCCGGGCAATCGCGGTCAGCTGCCGGGCGGCCTCTTCGATCCGCGCTTCGTTCACCCGCGCGGTAAAACCCATCAGCCGGGCGTTGCGGACGACGTTCAGCACCGAGGGCTGCGAGGAGCCCTGGGCCAGCGGCGGAACGGCCGTGTGCAGCGCCCGAACGCCCAGCTTCAGGGCCTCCAGATAGACCAGCGGCGCAAGCCCGGTCGTGCAGTGGGAATGGAGTTCGATCGGAATGCCGGCGCTGTTCCGGATCATCCCGGGCAGCAGGGTCCGCACCCGGTCGACCGTGAGCAAGCCGCTTTGGTCCTTCACGTAAATCGCGTCCGGTTTGAAGGCGGCGAGTTCGCGCGTCTTTTGCGCGTAGTAGTCGTCGGTATGGCGCGGAGAGATCGTGTAGGAAAGGGCGAGCACGACCTGCACGCCCAGCCTCTTGAATACCGGAATGATCCAGGGAAACGTCCGTTTGATCTGGTCGACCGTATTCGAGGTCAGCTGGGCGCGATTGAACGCGCCGGTGGCGACGACGCGCGCGTAAAAAAGCTCGATCATCTCGCGCGGCGGCGGCGGCTCGAACGGGAGAATGAACCCGCCGGCCATGCAGCCCTTGGGGGTCTTGGGCATTTTCCGGCCGAGCATCCGCAGCAAGTCCCACGGATCTTCCTTGAGGTCGCGGACGAATTTCTTGAGGTAGATGCCGTTGATCGGAACCTCGATCGCGGCAAACCCGGCCTCGTCCATGATCTCGGCCACCGCCTCCATCATGCCGGTGCGCATTCCGGAAGCCCACAGGCTCTGGGACCCGTCGCGGAACGTCGTGTCGATGAAATTCACGTCCATGAGGCCTTTCCTCCGCGAGCCCGGTCTTGTTCAGCCTGCCGGGCTTAAGCGATAACCTTCGATTTCAACGAAACTCCAATCTTGCGAACGCCGGCATCGGTATAACACAAACGGGCTGGCGATACGGGGTCCATCAGGCGTCTTTGCGGGTTTTCGATTGCGCCAGCATCTCGGGGATCAGCTGGTCGACGAGACGCGTGCTGACGTTGCCGGAGCGGAAGCCTTCATGCGTCATCACGAAACGCAGGAAGGGCAAGGTGGTGGGGATGCCGTCGATCGTGAACTGCTCCAGGGCGCGCCGCATTCTTTCCACCGCTTCCGCCCGGTCCGAGCCGTAGACGATGAGCTTCCCGAGCATGGAGTCGTAGAACATCGGCACCACGTAGCCGGCGTAACAATGGGTATCGAGCCGGATGTTCGGCCCCTGCGGCGGGAGCCAGGTGACGATCCGGCCCGGACGCGGCCGGAAATCCTCTTCCGGCGATTCCGCGTTGATGCGGCATTCGATGGCGTGGCCGCGGAACGTCACGTCGGACTGGACAAAGCGCAGCCGCTCGCCCCGCGCGATGCGAAGCTGTTCCTGAACGATGTCGATTCCGGTGATCATCTCCGTGACGGGATGTTCGACCTGGATGCGCGTGTTCATCTCCAGAAAGAAAAAGGCCTGGGCATCCTGGTCGACGAGAAACTCCACCGTCCCGGCGTTCTCGTATCCGATCTTGCGGCCGAGAGTCAGCGCGGCGTCGTGAATCCCCTGCCGCAGCGCATGCGAAATTCCCGGCGCCGGCGATTCCTCCACGATCTTTTGATGGCGGCGCTGCAACGAGCAGTCGCGCTCGCCGAGGTGGATGATGTCGCCGAAGCGGTCGCCGAGCACTTGGACTTCGATATGCCGGGCGTTCGGGATATACCGCTCCAGATAAAGCGTATCGTCTCCGAACGCCGAACGCGCCTCGGCCGCGGCGGACGAAAACATCTGCCCGAGATTGCGGTGCTCGGTCACGATCTTCATGCCCCGGCCGCCGCCGCCCGCCGCCGCCTTCAACATCACCGGAAAGCCGATCCGGTCGGCGACATCCGCCGCCTCGTGCGGCGTGCGCACCTGTTCCGAGCCGTTCAACAGGGGAACGCCGCATTCGCGGGCGAGCGCGCGCGCCTTGAGCTTATTGCCCATCTCGCGAATCTGCATCGCGGTCGGCCCGATAAACGTAAGGCCTTCGGCGGCGCAGACTTCCGCCAGCCGCGAGCTTTCGGCGAGAAAGCCGTAGCCCGGATGCAGCGCATCCGATTCGGTCCCGAGCGCCGCCGTCACGATCGCATTGATGTTGAGATAGCTGTCGGTCGCGCGGGCGGGGCCGATGCAAATGGTGCGGCCCGCCATGCGCGCCGCGGTGCTGTCGCGATCGGCGTCCGATACCGCGAGCACGGTGTCGATCCCGAGCGCCTGACAGGCCCGGATGATGCGAACGGCGATTTCGCCGCGATTTGCGATCAGAACGCGCGAGACCGTCATGCGCGTCTAAACGGTCTTGTGCGGCCGAACGCGAAAGAGCACGTCTCCGTATTCCACGAGTTGCGCGTCCTGCACGCATATCTCGGTGACGACGCCGCTGAGACCCGCGCTCACGGCGTTGAAGGTCTTCATCACTTCGATGAGACCGACGGTCGTGTCCGCCGTCACCTCCGATCCCAGCGACACGAACGGCGTCGCGCCGGGCTCGGGCTGCGCGTAGAACCGTCCGAGCAGGGGCGCGACGATGTCCACGCCGTCGCCGCTGCCGGCTTTGGGCTTGGCCGCTTTGCCGGCGGCCGGCGGCGCGGCCGGCGCCGGCGGCGGCGATGATACGGCGCCGGCGGTTTTCGGCGCGGCGGCCGGCGGCGCGGCCGAGGTCTGCGGGGCCGTCGCCATAACCGGCGGCGGCTGTCCCTTGCCGATCGTCAGCTTTATGTCGCCGAACTCGAGTTGAAGAAAATCGAACGTCGAGCGGTCCAGGCTTTCGATGATGAGGCCGATTTGGCGCACCTCCTCATCGGTCAATGAGCGAAAGGCATCGGTCACGCGGTTTCCCCCTTCGGCATCGTCGATTCAAATCGGTCGTTGGTCTTGTCTCTGTTGTCCCGCATCCAACGATCCCCGAGCGCTCCCATCAGACGGCCGGCTGACTTTGCAGACTCAGCGTGTCGGAACCCCGCTGGAGGTTGATAAAACGAACCTGGCTCGATTTCTTCA
>JBKQRS010000178.1:0-3252 GCA_052143915.1 Bradyrhizobium sp. | reverse complement strand
CTGGCGCACCCGGCGGTGGCGACCGCAGACTCCCATTCGTTCGAGGTGCCGACGTAGGCCAGCGGCAGCGCCGTGAGCCGGTAGGTGGTCTCCAGAATGCGCGCGAGGTATTCTGCGCGCTCGACGTAGCGGGCGAGCCAGAACAGGTTATCGGCCGTGCGGGAAAGCATCGTTGCGGCTATCCGTCCAACACCCAGGTGTCCTTGGTGCCGCCGCCTTGGCTGGAATTGACCACGAGCGACCCCTTCTTCAGTGCCACCCGCGTCAGCCCGCCCGGCACGATGCGCACCCGGTCGCGTGCTGAGAGCACGAAGGGACGGAGATCGACATGGCGCGGCGCAATGCCCTCTTCGACGCAGGTGGGGCAGGTCGAAAGCGCAAGCGTCGGCTGCGCGATAAAATTTTTCGGGTCGGACTTGAGCTTGGCGCGGAATGCCGCGATCGAAGCCTTGTCTGATTTGGGACCAATCAGCATGCCGTAGCCGCCGGAGCCGTGGACTTCCTTCACCACCAATTCGCTTAAGTTGTCGAGCACGTAGGCGAGATCCTTCGGCTCGCGGCAGCGCCAGGTCGGCACATTCTTCAGGATCGGTTCTTCGCCGAGATAGAATTTCACGATCTCGGGCATGTAGGAATAGATCGCCTTGTCGTCGGCGATGCCGGTTCCGACCGCGTTGGCGAGCGTGATGTTGCCGGCGGCATAGGCCGACATCAACCCGGGCACGCCGAGCGCCGAATCCGGGCGGAAGGTCAAGGGGTCAAGGAAGTCGTCGTCGACGCGGCGGTAGATGACGTCGACACGCTTGAGGCCCTCGGTGGTGCGCATGAACACCTGATCGTCCTTGACGATGAGGTCGCGGCCCTCGACCAGCTCGATGCCGAGCTTGTCGGCCAGGAACGAATGTTCGTAATAGGCGGAGTTGTAGACGCCCGGCGTCATCAGCGCCACCGTCGGCTCGGCCGCCGCGGACAGCGGCGCCACCGATCGCAGCGCCGACAACAATTCGTCCGGATACCTCTCCACCGGCGCGATGCGATGGCGGGCGAACAGGTCCGGAAACAGCCGCATCATGATTTCGCGGTTTTCCAGCATGTAGGACACGCCGGATGGCGTGCGCGCGTTGTCCTCCAGCACGATGAAGTTTTCCGCGTCGACCCGGATGATGTCGATGCCGGCGATGTGGACGTAGATGTCGTGCGGCACGGACTGGCCGTTCATCTCCGGGCGGAACACCGGGTTCTGGAAGATCAGGTCTTCGGGGATGACGTTGGCGCGCAGGATGTCGCGGCCGTGATAGATGTCGCGCAGGAACAGGTTGAGCGCGCGGACCCGCTGCTTGAGGCCTTTTTCGAGGGTGGTCCATTCCTTCGCGGACAGGATCCGGGGGATGACGTCGAACGGGATCAGCCGCTCCTGGGCTTCGGCGTCGCCATACACCGCAAAGGTGATGCCGATCCGGCGGAACAGCAGCTCCGCTTCCTGGCGGCGATATTCCAGGGCGTCCGGCGGCGTCTCCTTCAGCCAGCGGGAGAGCTCCCGGTAGGCCGGGCGGAGGTCGCCGCCAAGACCGTTCATTTCATCGAACGCAACTGCCATAAATCCCGACTGCCCCTCGACGCCATACGACACAGTGCATGACTTGACAGGATGGTAGCAAGGCTCGGGCCAGCGGGATATGCATTGGCGCTGGGCATTTGCTAGGAATAGCTTCGATGTTGCACGAAAAAACGGCTGGCGGTTGCCCATTTCGGAAGCAAAAGCGGCCGAACTTCAATGCGTTGCCCGGGCAGGGGTGCGAAAGCGCGTATTTCGGCTAAGGGTAGTCCGCCGATTGCGGCTCAAGGAGAGGTCATGGGTGAAATCGTCACGGCGGGAATCCTGGTGATCGGCGACGAGATCCTGTCCGGGCGGACCAAGGACAAGAACATCGGCTTCATCGCGGAGTACCTGACCAACATCGGGATCGACCTCAAGGAGGTCCGTGTCGTCGCCGATGAGGAGGCCGAGATCATCGCGGGCCTAGACGCGCTGCGCCATCGCTACACCTACGTCTTTACCACCGGCGGCATCGGGCCGACCCATGACGACATCACCGCCGACAGCGTTGCGAAAGCGTTCGGCGTCGGCATCGATCATCATCCGGAGGTGGTGGCGCGGTTTCGCGAGCGCTGGGGTGCGGCCGATCTGAACGAGGCGCGCTTGAGGATGGCGCGAATTCCCGACGGCGCCGAACTGATCCAGAGCGCGACCATCCTCGCGCCCGGCTTCAAGATCGGCAATGTCATCGTGATGGCCGGCGTGCCCTCGATCATGCAGGCGATGATGGACATCGTGGCGCCGAAGCTCAAATCCGGCGTCCGGATGCTGTCCGATACCGTACGCGCCAATGCGCGGGAAGGCGACATCGGCGGTCCCTTGCGCGAGATCGCCAACGCCCATCCCGACACCATCATCGGCAGCTATCCGTTCACCGACGAGGACAAGAAGCCGAACACCAATCTGGTGGTCCGCTCGCGCGATCCGGAGAAACTCGCCGCCGCGATGGCCGCGGTCAAGGAGATGCTGGCCGGATTGAACGTGGTTCGCTAGAGCATGATCCGGAAAAGTTCGAAGCGGTTTTCCCTCGCGACAAACGCGAAAGCGTTTGCGCGGAGATCATGCTCAGACAAAAAGATAGAGCGAGAGGACGATTCAACGAAGGGTCATCTCGCTCTAGTCACAATTTCGGAAGGAACGGTTGATGGCTGATTTTCTCGGCATGATGAAGCAGGCGGCACAGCTGCAATCGAAGATGCAGGCGATGCAGGAAGAGCTCGACCACGTCGAGGTCGAGGGCATTTCGGGCGGCGGCCTGGTCAGCGTCCGCATGACGGCGAAGATGGAAGTCAAGGCCGTCAAGATCGATCCGTCCCTGATGAAGGCGGACGAGCGCGAGATCCTCGAGGACCTGCTGGTGACCGCCCATAACGACGCCAAGCGCAAGGCCGAGCTCGCGATGGCCGAAAAGATGCAGGCGCTGACCGGCGGCCTTGGTCTGCCGCCTGGATTGGGTCTCGGCTGACACATGCCAATTGCGGTTGCCGGTCCCGAAATCGAACGCCTGATCCAGCTGCTGGCGCGGCTGCCCGGGCTCGGCCCGCGCTCGGCGCGGCGCGCGGCGCTGCATCTGATCAAGAAGCGCGAAGCGCTGATGACCCCGCTCTCCGCGGCGCTGCAGGTGGCGATCGACAAGATCCAGGTCTGCAAGACCT
>JBKQRS010000177.1:0-23264 GCA_052143915.1 Bradyrhizobium sp. | reverse complement strand
GGGCGCGCGGACAAACTGGCATTCGCATCCGCTCGGTCAAACGCTGTACGTCATCTCGGGTGTGGGACGCGTTCAGACCAAGGGCGGGCCGTTGCGCGAGATCCGGCCCGGCGATGTCGTCTGGATTCCGCCGGGCGAAAAACATTGGCATGGCGGATCTCCGACCAACGGCATGACCCACCTCGCCATGCAGGAATCGCTGGACGGAAGTCACGCGACCTGGATGGAGCCGGTAACCGACGCGGAATATCTAGCGAAGGTCGGCGAATAGCAGGCGGCGCAGCTCGCTGGATCCGCTAGTTCAGCCGGCTCCAGGTCTGGCCGCCGCAGAACATGCCGCCAAAGGCGCAGCCCTGAACCCGCAGGGTGTCCGAACCTTTCAGCGCGATCGTGGAGTCATAGGTGCTGCCGGAATTCGGATCGAAAATCCGTCCGCTCCATTTGGAGTCCTTGCCGGGCTTCATGTTGATGAGAACCTGCTCGCCGTTCTGGTTCGACTTCGGGTCCACCGAATATCCGCAGAGATTGGCGCCGCATTGCTCGATTCTAACCTTGCCCTCTTTTTCTTCCGTCAGCCAAACGCCAAGCGGTGAATTCGCCGACTGGAGGGCCGGGGTCGCCGGCGCAGGCACCGTCGGCACTGGCGCCGGTGGGGGAGCCGTCGCAACAACCGGCGGCGGAGCGGGCCTGGCGGCAGGGACTTGGTCCTGCTGAATCGGCGCTATGGGCGCAGCCGGCGGTTGGGCCGGTGTCGGAGTGTCCGCCGGCGCGACATTTGCGGTTGAAGGCTCCGGTGAAACTTTGGCGGGCGCCGCGGCCGGTTCAGCCGGCGCGGGCGCAGGTGCTGCGGCGGGTGCCTGCGGATCGATCTTTGCCTGCTCGGGCGCCTGCTTGCGCGAGCTGTCCTGATCGTTACGCGAGCGTTTGCTCCGCCGCCCGGTGTTGTCATAGACCCCCGGGATCGAGACGGTTCCGCGATCCGGGTCAATACGAATGGTCCGTCCGCCATATTCGAATGTGTACTGAGCCTGGGCGGCCGTGCTCGCCATCAAAAATGCGGCGACCCCAAGAAGCCATTTCATGCTCACCTCCTGAGCAGGCCGGAACCATTGTTCCAATCCTGCGCCTCGGCCATTCTGCAAGCGTGATCTACATCACTTTCATCGTATGAGTCGCGAAGGAGCAGTTTTGGTTCAACGCAGCTTCGCCGGCAGATCAATTTTGGACCGCGCGTGCGGTCAATTGAAGGCGAGCCGTAATGTCCGCGGCACGCGTTTAATCAAACCAGTCGGCATAGATCCTCGCAAAGCTGCCGTCCTTGATCGCGGTCTGCAGCCAGTGATCCACGAAAGCCTTCAGCGCGCCGTCGCGCTGCAGCCAATAGGCCTTCTCGGTAAAGTCGAACGGCGTTTCCGGATGCACCGCGCAAAGCACTCCGGGATGCAGCTTTTGCTGATACCGCGTCTCCGAGGAGTCCGTCATCATCAGGTCGGCATTGCCGCTGGCGATCTCCTCGAAGATGGTGACATTGTCCGCATAGATCCTGATCTCGGCATTCCTGATATTGGCCCGGGCAAATCGTTCATTGGTGCCGCCGGGATTGACGATGACGCGGGTGCCCGGTCTGTCGATGTCGGCGATGGTCTGGTATTTGCCTTTGTCGGCACAGCGCGCGATCGGCGTCTTGCCTTCGCGCATGACCGGCGCGGAAAACATTCCCTTGCCTTGCCGTTCGGGCGTGATCGAGATGCCGCCCATCGCGATGTCGAACCGGCCGGCCTCAAAATCCCCGGATAGTTGGGGCCATGCAGTCTGAACATACTCGACCTTGACGCCGAGCGCCTTGCCCAGCGCCTCCGCCATGTCGACGTCAAATCCCCGGAATTTCGATGTCGCTTTGTCGAGAAAGGTGAAAGGCAGGTAGTCGCCGGTCATGCCGACACGCAATGTCCCGCGTCGCATGATTTCTTCAAGCCGCGAGGGTTGCTCGGCCTGCACCGCGGTCACAACAACAACAAACACCGCCGCAAGGCAGGAAAAAATCCGAACCATGAAACCTTCTCCGGAACATGCCGCCGGTCGATGAAGTCGAACGATACATCGTGCGCAAAACTATCGCGCAGCGTTGTCTGGGTTCGACCCGGCCTCGGAGGCGGAGGATAGACGTATAGATTTGCCGGCTCATCCAGCCTATCAGACCCGCCGCGGGAGGGGGATCGGCAGTGACTATCTCAATGCACCAATCATCCGTCGAGGTCTTCAGCCATTTTCTGGGCAGCCTGTCCGATCTGCTTGACCATGCGGCCGCTTATGCCGACGCGAGAAAAATCGATCCCTCGGTTCTCCTCAATGCGCGGCTCTATCCCAACATGTACAATCTGACGCGCCAGGTGGGCGAAGCCAACAGGCACGCCGTGCTCGCCTGCGCTCTGCTGGCTGGCGTCGATCCCCCGGCATTTGCGGATACCGAGCCTGACATTTTCGAACTCAAGGCGCGCATCGCGGCCGCGAGGGATTTCGTGGAAGGCGTAAGCCCAGCGCAAATCAACGGCACCGAAGAAAAGGAAGTCGTCTTCATATTTCGGAACGGTTCGACGCGAAAATTTACCGGTCGATCGCTGTTGCTGGGGTTCAGCGTGCCGCAGTTCTTTTTTCACGTCACGACGGCCTACGATATCCTGCGCCATTGCGGCGTTGATCTCGTCAAGAAGGATTATCTGGGAAAGCCGGGCCTGTGAACGTCCTGGAAGTTGGACGCGCTATATCTCGCCGCCGTCCTTGCGAACCATATTCGCCGCAGCGGCGCGTCCGGCCATTTCACTCCTGAGCGCCTCAAATCGCTGCCGGGCCTCGCTCGCCTGATCGTCAACGAACCTGATTGCGGTATCCGCCGACATCGGCCCGCTGCTCGTCGGCCGGGAATTTTCGCCGATGGTCTCATCGACGAAATATTGGCCGTTTCCCTGGCTGCGGACGGTCCATTTGAAGCGCATCGCTTCCATGGGGCCGGGACCGAGTTTCGAATAGCCGTCAGCTTCAACCCGTCCCGAAGGTTCGGGCCTTGGTTCAACCGGAGCCTTTTCAGGCTCACGATGGGATCCCGAGTGATCGAGGATACTGGCGATCGTCGCCAGCGCGTGATCGGTCGGGTCGCTCTCACTCAAAATTTCAATCTCCACGGCTAACACCTTGCGCAGGAACCGAATCCCGGCGCAGCGAGTTCCTTTCCTCGTCCCCGAATAAGGCTGAGTTTTGTCGATTCAGGCGCAAACTGGCGGTATTTTTTGCTTCCAGGGCAGCTCCTGCTCGAGCTGGGCCGCCAAGCGAAACAAGGTCGCCTCGTCCCCAAAGCGCGCGGCGAACATCATGCCGAGCGGCAATCCGGTGGCATTCCACGCCAACGGCACCGACATCGCCGGCTGGCCGGACATGTTGAACATCGAGGTTGCCGGCATATAGCGCCGCAGGATCGGCGAAATATGCGACAGGTCCTTTGACATCGGGTTGAGCTCGCCGATACGCAGCGGCGGCAAGCAAAGCGTCGGACACAGAAACACGTCGCAAGTCTCGAAGAACTCTGCCAGCCCGCGCGAAATCCGGAACGCGTTGAGTTGCGCGGCCGTATAGTCGATCGCGGTAGCCTTGCCCGCGTTGTGCGCGGTGGCGAGCGTCAAGATTTCCATATCGCGGTCCGTCATCGGGCGGCCAAACTGCTGTTCGGCGAGCCGCACCGCGAGCCCCGTATTGGCGCTGACAATGGCCGCCATCACCACCGCCGGATCGGCGGCGAGCGCAGGTGCGCGCGCTTCGACATGATGGCCGAGCCCAGCCAGCAGGGTGGCAACTTCCCGAACCGCTGCCGCGATTTCAGGATCAATCGCATCGCCATAGGGTGACTTGTCGGTGAAGGCGATGCGCAGCCGACCGGGATCGCGACCGACCTCCTCGACGAAAGGCCGCTCCGGCTTTGGTGCCATATAGGGGCTCGATGGCTCCGGTCCGTGGATGGCATCGAGCGCCACCGCGCTGTCGCGCACGCTGATGCTCAGCACGTGACCGCAGGAAAACCCGCCCCAGCCTTCACCGCGCTCGGGACCGGTCGGATTGCGCGCGCGGGTCGGTTTCAATCCGAATACGCCCGATGCGGAGGCCGGAATGCGTATCGAACCGCCACCGTCGCTGCCATGCGCGACGGGAACAATGCGCGCAGCAACCGCCGCACCCGCACCGCCGGAAGATCCACCGGAGGAGTGTTCGAGATTCCAGGGATTTCGCGTCGGACCAAACAGGCGGGATTCGGTGGTCGGCATTAATCCGAATTCCGGGGTGGAGCTCTTGCCGAAGATCGTGAAGCCGGCGTCGAGGAAGCGCTGGACGATGGTGCCGGTATGGCCGGCGATATGATCCTTGTAGACGCTCGCGCCCGATGTGGTCCGGGTCCCCTCCAGAAACTCCAGATCCTTCAAGAGAAACGGCACGCCGGCGAAGGGGCCATCCGGAAGCCCCCTGTCGATTTGCCGCTTTGCATAATCGTAGTGCTTTACGACGACCGCATTGATCTTCGGATCGACCTTGCTGGTCCGCGCAATCGCTTCATCCAGCAATTCACCGGCGCTGACCTGCTTTTTTCGGACCAGCTCGGCCAAACCAACCGCGTCATAGCTGCCGTATTCCTTGAATGTCATGGTCATCTTCCACGGTGCTGAGGCGCGCGGCCCGTCAACCGGCAGCGGCCTCGTGCAATCGCGCCTCGATCAGCCGAGCACGTCCTGATTGATGACGTTCTGGCGTATCGGTTCGCCGTCGAGCGCGCTCAGGATGTTGCGCGCGGTTTGTTCGCTCATCCGGTCGACCGCTTCGCGGGTGACGCCGGCGACATGCGGAGCAATGATGACATTGGGAAGCCCGAACAACGAATGGGGTACCGGCGGCGGCTCCTGCTCGAAAACATCGAGACCTGCGCCGGCGAGCCTGCCGGACGACAGCGCATCATACAGCGCGGCCTCATCGACGAGGCCACCGCGCGCCGTGTTGACCAGATAGGCCGAAGGTTTCATGTGCTTTAGCCGCGCCGCATTGAACATTCCGACCGTCTCCGGCGTCTTCGGGCAGTGGATACTGACAAAATCGGCGCGCGGCAGCGCCGCATCGAGATCGGCGACGGGCTCGCAGCCAGCGGCCTTGATCTCTTGGGCTGACTTATAGGGGTCGTAGATCAGGACCTGCATTTCCATGGCCAGGCAACGTTTCGCGGTCCGCGTCCCGATGCGGCCGAAGCCGACAATCAGAACCGTCTTGCCGAACAAGTCGTAGGGCAGTTTGCCGAGGCGGGTGCTCCATTGGCCTTCCTTTACCAGCGCGTGCATTTCAACGGCGCGCTTGGCCAGCGTCAACATCATGAATAACGCCTGCTCCGCCACGGATGGAGAGTTGGCGGTCCCCGCCACCATCAGGGGGACCTTGCGGCGGCTGAGCGCTGAGACATCGACGGCGTCGTAGCCGACGCCGATCCGGGTCACCACCTTCATGTCCTTCGAGGCCTCGAGCTCCGGTTCGCCGAAACGGGTGGCGCCGAGTGCCACGCCGTGAACCGGCGCGTGCTCCTTCAGCAGCGCCTCGAAATCCCGGGCCGAGATCAAATTGGGGAATTCGACCAGTTCGATGTCGTCGCGTTCCCTCAGCAGCGCGCGTCCCGACGGTGACATCGATTCGGTGATGAAGATTTTCGTCTTGTTGGTCGCCATTCCCGGTTCCTTGCCTGGTGTGGTGGTTCAGAAGTTCTGTTTGTCAGTGCGGCGAGTCCATCAAGAGAACTTCTGAACCAAAACCACACTAGAATCATAGATTTCCAGTGTCCTTTTGAATCCGAAGTTCGCAATGGTGGGTGCTGCATGGGTGGGCGAACTTCGGATTCGGGACACTAGCCCCTTGGCCTTTTCTTCTTGTGCCGTCGTCAGGGGATGCTTCGGCAAATCGTTTAGCAGGCGCCGATTGTTGTGGTCCACTGCCAAACACGGGGAGCGTCGGCGCCGTCCCTGCGGGCGAGGTGGTAGACTCGCTCGCCGCGAAAACGATAATGTCCGGATTCGCTGGGAGAGCGCCGTTACCCTGTCGAGACCGCCCAAGGAGACCCCATAATGATCAGCCCGATGCCGGCCGCGCGCGTGCAACCGAGATTGCGCCTTGCGCTTGGGGCACTGGTCGTCACGCTGTTCTGCATTCCCCAGCCGTCAGAGGCGCAAGGGTTAGTCAAGGGGGTTCAACAAGGAGCCGAGGCGGGCAACAAGGCGGCGGGGCCGGTCGGCGGCGTGTTGGGAGGCGCGATCGGCGGGGTGGTCGGCGCCTTTACCGGCGTACTCGGTGTCGGCGGGGAACAAGACAAAGGGCAAGCCGCCCCGGCGAATGGCGCCAAGCAAACCGGGCCTGCGAAAACCGCCAAAGCCGCGAAGGGCGCGAAAGCAGCTGCGGCAAAGCCGGCGGAGGTTCTCACACAGCCGGGCGAACCGGAACTGACCGCCGAGCAGATCGTCGCCAACAGCGATGCCGACATTGATCGGATCAAGGCCGAACTGAATCTGACGCCCGACCAGGAAAAGCACTGGACCGCGTTTAATAGTGCGATGCACTATCTCGGCCACAATGGCGCCGACCGCCTCAATCTTCGAATTGCGCGCGCCAAGCGCGATCCGCCGGACGATATCATCGAGCAGATGCGCAACGAGGCGCAGTTTCTCAATGACCGTGCCGTGGATCAGCGCAGCGTTGCCGATGCGGCCGAGCCACTGTTCACCAGCCTCGACGACAAGCAAAAGACGATCTTCATTCAGGAAATGGTGCGCCTGAGCCATGAGCGCGGGCTTGACTAGGGCGTTTTCGGGCGAAACGTGCCCTTGGACTTGAGCCGGGGTCGGGTACCCGGTTGGCGCAAGGAAAACGCCGCAAGACAAAAGGCTGGAGCGCCGGTTCTGCTTCAATCAGAACCGCTTGTGCGATCGGCCACAAGTGCGGCCGCGCCAAGCAAATGCGGCCGCGCCGAGATCGGCGCAAAGTCTTGCCGGCCACAGCGGTGCATTGCCTCGCCATGGCTCCGCTCGCGAATAGCCGGGCACACAAGCCCTGGGGTAGGTGGAAGGCGAGGGCGCCCGACTATCCGGCCGCAGCGGTGCGGCCCTTCAACTCGTCATGCAAAATTGAAGAAAAGCTGACCGCTTCGCGCCCGAGATATGGCCGGGTCATGACCTTGTCGGGATTTGGCTTCAATGCGCACGTCAAGCGAAGCGATCGCGGCCGGCGCTCGCTGACCGCGATGTCGCACAATGGTTCGGCCTTAAGTCTTGGGGAAATTCAGCTCTACGCCGATGCCGTCGGGATCATAGAGGAAAAATTGCGTATCGCCTGTGCGGGGGACAGTGCTCTCGCGGAATTTGACGTTCCTGGATTGCAGACGCTTGCGTACCCCCTCAACATCGGTCGCAGCAAAGGCAATATGGTCGAGGCGGCCGGTGTCTTCGTATTTCTTTTCGGTGCCGCGCACCACGATGCCTTCGCGCGGCTTGCGTGTGCCCATGAGATGCACGGTGGCTACACCGCCGGAATAGAGCCAATAGCCGGGGAAATCGAGCGGCGGGCGGTCGCCGTTCTCCAAACCGAGCACGTCGCAATAGAAGTCCTTGGTGCGCTCAAGATCCGCAGGTTCGATCGTGTAGTGTTGCAGTCCGCCGAGCGGCATGTTTTTTCTCCCTTAGATGAAGGTGGGGCCGGCGCCCGTCACGCGGCCGCCGACGGATTTGATGTCGGGCAGTCAGGCATCGATCAGGCGATGATCGCCAGCTCCCTGTCGATCTGCTCGATCGATTTGCCCCGGGTCTCGAGCCCAAAGAAATAATACACCGTCCCGGTCATCAAGAACCAGCAACCGAGATAAACGAAAGCCACAGGAATTTCCGGTAACGGCACGTCAGGCTTGAGATAATTGCCCGAGCCGACGATCAAGGCGAGACCCACCGGCCCGATGATCTTGCCGATGCCGCCGAAGCCATAGGCCGAACCCATGCCCGAGGTCCTCAAGTGCGAGGGCCAGACTTCCGCCGCATAGGGGCCGACGATCGCAAAGCCGCCGTCGGCGAAGAAGAACGCCACAGCCAGCAGCAGCCAGAACGCCGATACGCCCATGAACATCCCGTCATAATTGTACCCGGCGATAATCGTCAGCACCCCCGCACCGAAGCCCAGCAGACCGCCCGCATTGCGCCGGCCCATCAGTTCGGAGAAGAACGAGAATGACAGCCGTCCAATGAAGCCGAATACGCTGAGCAGGATCATCATCTTGGCGGCTTCCTGAGGCGAGACCTTCAACAGCACCACAAACAGCGCCGGCGCCCACAGCGTGATGCCGTAGACGCCGGTCTGCGCGCCGGCATTGCCAAGCCAGGAAACGATCAGGCTTCGCGGGTATTTGAAGAGGTCGAGCCAGTTGCTCCCGATGATCGGGCCGGCATCGGCGGCGGTGGGCAAGGGCAGCGATGACGGTGCCATCTGCAGCGCCCAGCCAAGCGACTTGCGCGCGTCTTCGTAGCGGCCCAGGCGGCACAACCAGCGTGGCGATTCCGGCACCCAGACGCGGACCAACAACACGAGCAGTGCCGGCAGCACACCGACGGCGAACAACAGCCGCCACTCGCCGCTGCCGACCAGCGAGCCCAGGACAGCACCGAGGCCGACACCGAGCGGGATAACACAGGTCACGAGGCCGCCGACCCAACCGCGCTTGGCGGATGGCATGAATTCCTGCACCAGCGGCAGATCCACGCAATAGAACCCGCCCACGCCGACGCCGACGAAAAAGCGCATCACCGAGAGGTAGATCCAGCCATTGTCCGGCGTGAAGTACAATAGGCCGGTCGCGATGGAGAAGTTCAGCACCGTGCCGATAAAAACCTTGCGACGGCCGATAAGGTCGGCCAGCCAGCCCCAGACATAGGCGCCGATGATGGCGCCAATACCGGAACTCATCAGCACCGTGGCGGACTGGCCAAACGTCAGCTTCCAGGGCCCTATCAGGAAGGCGAGCACAAAGCCGATCAGGAAGTAGTCGAAGAACTCGAGCGCATCGCCAATGATGGCGGCAATGAGGATCTTGATCTGGTTACCGGTCAGGGTCGTACGTCGATCGAGGATCTCGAACATGGCGCTTGTCCCCCTTGGCGCATGTTCGTTTCGGGCCGGGGTCGCGCCTACGCACCGGCGGTGACGGCGAGGCTACCCTCTCAATGCGGCGAGCGAAAGCCCGGCAGGACGGGGAGGTGCGGACGCAGGAAGCCGTCGGCCGTTCCGGGCTTCCACACGCCGGGCAGATCGGATCCGAAACAAAACCAGGTCCGCTCCCAGAGCGTTTTCCCGCTAAACGACCCCGAAAGCGCGGCAAAACGTGGTTTACGAAATCTGATCCGCTCGATTGGAAGCGACAGCGGCTAATTTATTTAAGGTTTGGCATTAGCCTCGTTCACCGAGCTGTGATGAAGGTCAACGCCGATGGAAGAGAAGCGAAAATACCAGCGGACCCAGATCAACGAACCTGCCTACGTATCGTCGGCGGGGTCGGTCATGAGCTGCATGGTGCGAAACATCTCGCCGGAAGGTGCCGCCATCGATGTCGAGAATCCCGCCTTCGTGCCCCCACATTTTCGTCTGGTGATGGCAAGCGACTCTTCGATCCACGAATGCAGGATTGTGTGGATCCAGCAAAAGCGGATTGGCGTGACTTTCGAGGCGGCCCCGCAAGACAACGCAACGGCCGATTAAGTCCGGGACCCGCGGGCGAAAGCTGGTCTCTTGGCCGAGCCGACGCGGCGCCGCACTTAGGTCATTTCGAACCAGGCAAAGAGCCACGCTTTGATCTGGTCCATGACCAGAGCAAGGACAACGGCCGCAGCCAAAATGCCCGCGACAATCGATGGCGCAAGCGGCGTCATCATGATTCCGCCGAGCGCCAGCGTGCCGACTATCAAGAGGTCAACCATGCTTGAAAGGATCACCAGCAGGCTCGGCCGCGAAGACCAGATGCGTTTTCGCTCGCGGACGACGTAAAACACGGCCTGGCCATTGCACGTGATCGTGACGAACGTCATCGTGCGCAGCGTGTCGAGGTCGAGGTGCATCACCATCCAGCCATAGACCAGGATGCTGGCGCAGAAAGCGAGATCGAAGAGCCCGATGATGATGCCGACGAGGGTCAGCTGATCGATCCGCCAGGAGTTTGGCATCGGTGAGGGACGAACATGATCGGTGGTTGACGACATCGCAAGAAAATCGCCTGTCATCATCGAAATGACCATCAGCGTCGGCGTCAGAATTGCATGCTTGGTCAGGATCAGGCCAAATCCGAGAAACATCACCTGCCGGGTTTTTTGAACGATCGATCGCAGCGCGTAGGTCAGGATGCGCTGGAACGTGACCCGGCCTTCCCGAACCGAGGCGACGATGCCGGCAAGCCCCGGCTTGGTGAGGACGATGCCCGCGGCCGACTTGGCGACGTCGGTGGCCGTTGACACCGCGATGCCGATCTGGGCTTGGCGCAGTGCGGGCGCATCATTCGCGCCATCGCCGCACATGCCAACGGTATGGCCGCCATTCTGAAACGCTTTGACGAGGCTGAACTTGTCTTCGGGCAGAACGCCCGCATAGACCGAAAAATCCTCAGGGCCAAGGGAATCGCTAATCCCACCCGGTGGACAAACGGCGCCGGTCAATCCAACGGCTTCTGCGACGAACGCGGCCGTCCTTGCCGCGTCTCCCGTCACCATAACGGTGTGAACCCCAAGTGCGCGCAGTTGGTCGATCATCCCCCTTGAATCGCTCCGTGGCGGATCGCTGAGCGCCACGAGTCCAACCACGCGCATGGCGACGTCGCTCCCGATCGCGACGCCGAGAACCCTGTGGCCATGCTTTTCCAGCTCATTGGCGGCCAGCTCAGCGGCCGGCGCGGCTTGCGAAAGCCCGAGCACCACCGCGAAGGCGCCTTTGACGATGCGAAGCGGATTGCCGTCATGATCGAGTGCGCGTGCTTCCGACATCTTGGTGCCGGGGTCGAATGGCGTGAAGCTGGTAACGGCGGGAAGGCCGGGATCGGATTGGAGCAAGTTCGTTTGATGCAAGGCTGCGGCAGTCCGCACCGCGGTATCGACGGGGTCGCGGCCGCCTTCGGCGCTGGCGAGCGCGGCAAGCGCCAGAACGTAGCTCTGATCGAAGCCGGGCATCGCATGTACTGCGGCCACCGCGAGTTCGTTGCGCGTCAGCGTGCCGGTCTTGTCGATGCAAAGGACGTCGAGACTGGCGGCTTCATCGACCGCGGAGAGGCGGGTCGGAAGCACGCCAACACGCGTCAGGGCCTGGGCGCCGATCGCCGTTGCAAGCGTAAAGGTCGCGGGCAGTGCCACCGGCACCGAGCCAAGAACGGAGATGAGCACCAGGG
The DNA here is from genome assembly GCA_052143915.1 of Bradyrhizobium sp. GTDB lineage: Bacteria > Pseudomonadota > Alphaproteobacteria > Rhizobiales > Xanthobacteraceae > Bradyrhizobium. The sequence goes on along the minus strand of JBKQRS010000177.1, from coordinate 11,794 downwards.
GAATGGCCTCCGCCAACGGCATTCCGATGTGGTAGGCGTAGACCATCAGCAGCACGGTGACGGCGCCATTGAATCCGGCAAGATTGCGTACGACCCGAAACACCGCCTTTTGCTGGGTGGAGACGACATAGGCCGTGCGGACCAGCTCGGCGGTGCGGCCAAACTTGGTGCGAACCCCGGTGGCGAGCACTTCGGCAATCGCTTCGCCGCGCTGAACCAGCGCGCCGGCGTAGGTTTCGGCACCGGGCCCGGCTTCAACCGGCAGCGACTCCCCGGTGAGCATGGATTGATCGAGCAGGATCGAACCCTCGTGGATACGAACGTCGGCAGCGACCACCGTGCCGAGACTGAGTTTGACGATATCCCCAGGCACCAAGTCGGCGGCCGGCAAAATCCTCCATGCGCCGTCACGTAGGGCCGACGCTCCCAGCGCAAGCCCGGATTTGAGCGCCGCAATGGTCGACTGGGCTCGATTCTCGTGAAAGAAACCGATGGCCGAGTTAAAGAGCAGGAGGCTTCCGATGACGGCCGCCTCGACATATTCGCCGAGCGCCAATTGGAACACGATCGCGATCTCGAGTAAGACCGAAACCGGTGCCAAAAATTTACTCAAAATCAACCGCAGCGGATGGACGGAGACATCCGGGGTGGCATTCGGGCCAAACTGCTCAAGCCTGCGCTGCGCCTCCGCGTGGGAAAGCCCGGTGATCAAAATTTCCATGGGTTTCGTGGGCAAAAGGCCAATCATCTCGGCTGGGTCAGGTTCCGCATAGGGCCTGAGGCTCGCATTCGGTTTGATATCGCTCAATACCCTTCCGGTAGACCAGTGCCAAATGCTCACACGAGAAAAAGAGACTGGTTTGCGGAGACGAAATTGCAGCCGTTAACGGATAATGTCGATAGAAAAACGCCGACGGATGCGCGAGCAGGTGAGGTCGCTGCCGCAACGGATGAGAATGCTCGCCCCGTCGCCGTTTCCTCGGACCTGCCGGTGGTCGTTCCTCCTGCGCCTGCGCGGAGCCGGCGCCGGTTGCGGTTCTCGGTCTGGCTTGTTGCTATCCTTCTCGCCGCCGGAGGAGGTGGCGTCTATTGGTGGAAGCACTCTCAGTTGCAACTTCCCGCGGGCATAAGTTTTGGCAACGGTCGACTTGAGGCCGACGAGATCGATATCGACACGAAGTTTGCGGGCAGGATCGCGGAACTGAACGCCGAGATTGGTGACATGGTCACCGCCGGGCAGGTGGTCGCCCGCATGGATACAAGAGACCTCCAGGAATCGCTCAAGAAAGCGCAAGCGCAAGAGGAGCAGGCGCGCCGCCTGATCGAGGAAACCAATGCCAATCTGGAACAGCAGCGTACGCAGCAAACCTTGGCGGCACAGGAACTGGATCGCACCCAGGCCTTGCTGAAGAACGGCTGGGCGACCAAGGAACTATTCGACCAGCGCAAGCAGGCGCTCGACGGCGCAAACGCGTCGGTGATCGCGGCAACCACCAGGGTTGAAGAGGCCAAGCGCGCGCTTGAAGCATCCCAGCACGACGTCGGGCTCTATACAGTCAACATCAAGGACAATGATCTGGTGGCCCCGCGCGACGGCCGGATACAATATCGTATCGCTAATATCGGCGAGGTGCTTCCGGCCGGCGGCAAGGTGTTCATGATGCTGGATATCTCTTACGTCTACATGGACATTTACCTGCCGACTTTGGAATCGGGAAAGATCAAGGTCGGCACCGACGCACGAATCCTGCTCGACGCCTACCCGACCTCACCGATTCCGGCGAAAGTCTCCTTTATCGCGAGCGAGGCGCAGTTCACGCCGAAGACGGTGGAAACCCAGAGCGAGCGCGAAAAGCTGATGTTCCGCATCCGCGTGCGAATCGATCCCGAGCGATCCCGCATGCACGCCGAGGCGGTGCGGAGCGGATTGCCCGGGGTTGCCTACCTCCGCGCCGACCCGAATGTCGCCTGGCCCGAAAACCTGCAAGGCTCGCCGTGACCGGGCAGAGCCGCTTCGTCGCCGCGCTCGACGGCCTGACGCAAAGATATGGCAAGGTTACAGCACTGGATGGGGTAACAATCAGCATACCGGCCAATTGCATGGTCGGGCTGATCGGTCCCGATGGGGTAGGGAAGTCCACGCTTCTCGGCATCGTCGCGGGCGCGCGTCAAAACCAGTCCGGCAGCGCCATCGTTCTCGGCGGCGACATCTCCGACGCCAGCCACAGGGCCTCGGTGTGTCCGAGAATCGCATACATGCCGCAGGGGTTGGGAAAGAATCTCTACCCCGACCTGAGCATCCGCGAGAACATCGAGTTCTTTGGCCGACTGTTCGGACTGTCCCACGACGAGCGCAAATGGCGCATCGCTGAACTGCTCGACAGCACGGGGCTGGCACCATTCGAGGATCGGCCGGCGAAGAAACTTTCCGGAGGCATGCGTCAGAAACTCGGTCTGTGCTGTTCGCTCATTCACGATCCCGATTTACTCATTCTGGACGAACCGACAACAGGCGTTGACCCGCTCTCCCGCCGCCAGTTCTGGGAGCTGATCGAGCGCATACGTTCTCGCCGTTCGGGCATGAGCGTGATCGTTGCGACCGCCTACATGGAAGAAGCCGAGCGCTTCGACTGGCTGGCGGCGATGAATGGCGGGAAGGTTCTGGCAACCGGATCCCCGGCCGAACTCAAGGCCGGTACTGGCGCCAAGACGGTCGAGGACGCTTTCATTGCGCTGCTTCCGCATCAGCAGCAGGGCGGTCACCACGCACTCCAGATACCGGCGCGCCGGATTTTCGACACGGATCCTATGATCACCGCCCGCGACCTGACCTGTCGTTTCGGCGATTTCACGGCAGTCGACCGGGTCAGCTTCACGATCGAACGCGGCGAGATCTTCGGCTTTGTCGGCTCGAACGGCTGCGGCAAGACCACGACCATGAAGATGCTGACGGGCTTGCTGCCGCCAACCGCCGGCGAGGCGCTGCTATTCGGAAAACCCCTTGACGCCAGCGACCTGAGCTCGCGCTACCGCGTCGGTTACATGTCGCAGTCGTTCTCCCTCTACACCGAACTGACGGTCCGGCAGAATCTTGATCTTCATGCGCGAATTTTTCATCTGCCCCCGCAGAAGGCCGCAGCGCGCATTGCCGCGCTGGTCGGGCAGTTCGGCCTTGAGAATTACCTCGATCAGCGCACGCTGGATCTGCCAGTGGGGATTCGCCAGCGGCTTTCGTTGGCCGTCGCCATCGTCCATGAGCCCGAAATACTCATCCTTGACGAGCCGACATCAGGTGTCGATCCCCTCGCGCGCGATCGTTTCTGGGAAGCCTTGATCGATCTTTCGCGCAATCAAGGCGTGACGATTTTTGTGTCGACCCACTTCATGAACGAAGCCGAACGCTGCGATCGAATATCGCTGATGGATTCCGGCCGCGTCCTGGCGACGGGAAAGCCGGCGGAGCTGGTCGCGGCTCGTGGCGCTGCCACCCTGGAAGAGGCCTTCATCAGCTATCTCGAAGCGGCAATGGGGTCGCACGCGTCCGCGACCAAGGAATTTGCCAAACCGCATGCGCTCCTTGACCAGGGGCGACCGACGATGCCAAATCATCCCGCATTCAGCTTGCAGCGCCTGTTGGCCTATACGATCCGCGAGGCCCTTGAGCTGTTGCGCGACCCGATCCGGCTCGGATTCAGCTTGCTCGGAACGACACTCCTGATGCTGGTATTCGGCTTCGGAGTTTCGACGGATGTCAACAATCTGTCATTTGCGGTGCTTGACCGCGATCAAAGCCACGAAAGCCGTGCCTATTTGGAGGAGCTAAGGGGCTCAACCTATTTTTCGGAGAAGGCGCCGCTCAGCACCTACGACGAGCTCGACAGACGCCTCAAGAGCGGCGACATCTCGGCGGCGATCGAGATCCCACCCAAGTTCGGCGTCGATATCAAGCGCGGACGTCCTGTCTGGGTCAGCGCATTGATCGATGGCGCCATGCCGTTCCGGGCCGAAACCATTCGCGGCTACCTGCAGGGCATGCATCAATTGTACCTGCAGGATCCGGCGGTGAAGACGACGCAGCCTTCCGCATCTCCGCCCGCCGATATCGAGATCAGGTTCAAATACAATCAGGATTTCGACAGCATCTACGCGATGGTTCCTGCCAACATGTCGATGCTGCTGGCGTTGTTTCCGGCGATCCTGATGGCGCTGGCGATTGTCCGGGAGAAGGAACTCGGATCGATCACCAATCTCTACGTGACGCCGGTAACCCGGCTTGAATTCCTGATCGGCAAGCAACTGCCCTATATCGCCGTCGCGATGGTCAACTTCAGTTTGATGCTGTTGATGGCGCAGTTCGTGTTCGAGGTTCCGCTCAAGGGGAGCTTCCTGACATTGCTGATCGGGGTAGTGATCTATGTGACGACGATGACCAATTACGGCATGCTGATTTCGGCGTTCACGCGCACCCAGATCGCCGCGCTGTTTGGCACTGCAATTTTGACCGTTCTGCCCGCGACGCAGTTTGCCGGCATGATGACGCCGGTTTCTTCGTTGGGCGGCGGGGCGCAAATCATCGGCCGCGCATTCCCGATGACCTATTTTGTGCCGATCAGCGTCGGCACCTTTACCAAGGGACTGGGCTTTTCCGACCTTGCCACCGATCTGCTCGCGCTGATCGTGTTCGTCCCGGTCCTCACCCTGTTGAGCGTACTGCTGCTGCGCAAACAGGAGCGTTAGAGGCCCGACCATGCGAAAAGCCGCAAATATCTATTGGCTGGGCGTCAAGGAACTGAACAGTTTCCTGCGCGATTTCGTCCTCCTCGGGTTGGTGGTCTATGCGTTTTCCCTGGCCGTGACCCTGCAGGCACGGAGCAATTCGCAGGAACTGCACAACGCCTCGATTGCGATCGTCGATGAGGACCATTCGGAGCTTTCACGCCGGATTGCCCATGCTTTCCTTCCGCCGCTCTGGCAATTGCCGAAGGAGATCGCGGAGCGGGACATCATCCCTGCGATGAACAGCGGAAAATTCACCTTCGTGGTGGATATCCCGCCGGACTTCGAGCGGTACGTTTTGGCTGGACGCCAACCCATCCTCCAGATCAACGTCGACGCGACGGCGATGGTGCAGGCGGGACTTGGCTCCGGTTATGCGCAGCAGATCATCACCACCGAGATCGCGAATTTCCTCTCGCACGCGGAGGGCGTGCGGCTTTCGCCGGTGAATCTCGATGTAAGAATCGCGTTTAACCCGAACCTGACCACTGCCTGGTTTACGAGCGTAATGGCGGTCATCAACAACATCACCATGCTGGCTATCATTCTGGCCGGCGCCGCGATCGTGCGCGAGCGTGAGCACGGGACCATGGACCATCTGCTGGTGATGCCGCTAACTCCGTTCGAGATCGCGTTGTCCAAAGTCTGGGCGAACGGCCTGGTGATCGCGGTAGCGGTCGGCCTTTCCCTCTATCTGGTGCTGCGCTTGATGCTTGGCATCCCGGTCGCGGGCTCAATACCGCTCTTCATGTTGGGCGTCGTGATCTACCTGTTTTTCGCGACCGCGATCGGAATCTTTCTGGGCACCGTGGCGCGGTCGATGCCGCAACTGGGCCTGTTGTTCATGTTGGTCTATCTGCCCATGAACCTGCTTTCGGGCAGCAATACTCCGCTCGAGAGCATGCCGCCCTGGCTCGCCAAATTCATGCAGATATCGCCGTCGACGCATTTCGTCGCCTTCGCGCAAGCTATACTCTATCGCGGCGCCGGGCTCGACGTGGTGTGGCCGCAATTCCTCGCGGTTGCGGTCATCGGAGCCTTGTTCTTTGGCCTTGCCATCCTGCGCTTCCGCTCGGTGGTCGCGCAGACGACGTAGACGTCGCCGCGCCCATTTGGTGCAAGGATCGCCGTTTCTTCAATAACTCGCGGCGAGCAGGCCGAGATTTGGATATAGTCGGTCAACCGATTCCAGATCACTACGGATCTGGCCGACTATCCAATCCCGTATTTCGGCGACAACCGGGCGAATCGGCCGATTGGGCGGGGATAGAAGTTTGCACAGCCGCCCGGTCGTGGTGAGCGTTTCCGATGCGGGCACAAGCGCTCCCGTCAGCAGCCAATGCGAGGCAACGGTCAGCCAGCCGAGCGCGATGCCCTGACCCAGAAGCGCGGCCTGCACCACGATCGCGTAATCCGAGAAGCTGAGCGTCTTGCTGGGACCGGTGCGTCCGGTGAGAAATCCGGGATGTTGCGAGGCCCAGTCGGCAGGTGTGTCGGCGAGATTGATGATGGTATTGCCCTGCGCGTGTACCTTGCTGCCGGCATCGGGCTGGCGATAGGCCGGGCTGCAAATCGGCACCATCACTTCCTTCATCACCAGCGCTCCATTCGGCGCGGGGTCGTCCTGGTTGCTGAAGCGCATCGCGAGATCGACATTTTCAACCGGGCCGCGCAGCGATCCTGAAATCAGCTGGAAGCGCAAGTCGACATTGGGAAACTGGCGGTGCAGCTTGTCAATTCTCGGCATCAGCCAATGTGTGGTGAAGGCTGACGACACTGAAAGTGTCACGGTCTCGGTGCCGCTGCGCCGTCTGTCGATCTCGCGCAGGCCGGTCTCGATGCTGCGGAATCCATCGACGATGCGCCGGAACAGCAAATCGCCTTCCTCGGTCAGAACGGCACCGGTCGCTGTCCGGTCGAACAGCCGCACGCCGAGATATTGCTCGAAGCGGGCGAGCATGCGGCTGACGGCTGGTTGTGTCACATTCAATTCGGCCGCGGCAGCGGTGAAACTTCCACTCCGCGCTGCTGCTTCGAACACAAACAGCGCGTTGCCGGAGGGGAGCATGCGGCGAAGCTCGGGCATTACATTAAGTTATACCGAAGCTGACAATTTGGCAATTGCCTCGGCGCCGATGCTTTGATTGCATGTCATCAGCATTGACACGGCTCGTGGGGCGCCAGCGCTCGATAGCAAGCGCCTTCGGCGATCGCCGACACTGCCTGGAGTATAAAGCGAGATTATGCCAGTTCACACGCTCCTGCCGGTTGGCAGGGGTAGCCATGGCGTGCGCCGACCATCAAGCGGTCGCGGCGAAAGACCAGGGACAGGGAAGGCAGGTCATTGGAAAACGGCGGCGAGAGTGTCGAAATCCGATCGGCGAGCAAGAGCTACGGAGCGGTGCGCGCGCTCGACAACGTCACGCTGAACGTTGCGCCGCGTGAGTTCGTGTCCCTGCTTGGTCCGTCGGGTTCGGGCAAAACCACCCTTCTTGGCATTCTCGGCGGCTTCATCCAGCCGTCTTCCGGCTCGATCCATTTTGGCGGTCGCGATGTAACCTTCACGCCACCGCACAAACGCGACGTCGGTGTCGTTTTTCAGAACTACGCCTTGTTCCCGCATATGAGCGTCGGCGAAAACGTCGCCTTTCCGCTGCGGGCGCGCCATCTTCCGAAAGCGGGCTGGGCGGACAAGGTGCGGCGTGCGCTCGAGACGGTCAGCCTTGCCGGCTACGAGCAGCGTGGCATCTCCCAGCTGTCCGGCGGGCAGCGGCAGCGCGTCGCGCTGGCCCGCGCGATCATCTTCGAGCCTCGCCTGATCCTGATGGACGAGCCGCTGTCGGCACTCGACAAGCAGTTGCGCGAGTCCATGCAGATCGAACTGCGCGAACTGCACAAGCGCATCGGCGCGACCATCATCTACGTCACGCATGACCAGCGTGAGGCCCTGACGATGAGCGATCGGGTAGCCATCCTGAAGGACGGGCGGATGGTCCAGATCGACCGGCCGGAGCGCCTGCACGATCATCCCGCCAATTCCTTCGTGGCGAGCTTCATCGGTGAAGCGAGCCTGCTGCCGGTCCGCCGCATCGACGCCAATAGCGTGGCGCTGGGCCCGGCAATCCTGCGCAGTGCCCGGGTCATTCCCAATGGCGAGGCGCTGATCCTCGCGGTGCACAGTGAAAAGCTGCTGATCGACGACGGCGTCGGCGACGCGACACGCAATCGCCTGACCTGCACCGTCACGGATGTCGTCTACCAGGGCGAAAGCCTGCGCGTCTTTCTTGCCCTGCCGGATGGCACGGCGCTGAGCCTGCGCCAGCCAAGCCATCACGAGGCCTATCGCCGCATTCCGCCGCTTGGCGGCAACCTCACCGTGACCCTCCACCCGGAGGACACCATCATCGTGCCGAAAGCACCCGAATGAACGTCCGTCACCAACGCAGTCCCAGCACCAGAGAAGAAGCTCCCATGGCATTCAGCGATTTCAAGGTTCTCACCTTCGACGTAGTCGGCACTTTGATCGACTTCGAAACCGGCGTTCTTGACGCAGTTCGCAGGATCTCGGGGAAGCGAGGAGCGGAACTGGCCGACGACCAGATCTTCGCTTCCTACAAGCGTGGCCGCGATGCCTATCCCGAGCGGTCAAGCGAGGTGATGTTTCATGTCTATCGCTTCCTGGCGAAGGAGCTCGGACTGCCGGCCGATGACGCGGCTTGCGACGCCTTCCAGCTCGCGGTGCTGCGCTGGCAGCCTTTTTCGGATTCGGTCGAGGCGCTGAAGCGTCTGCGCACCAGGTTCCGCCTCGTCGCAATGACCAATGCCGATCGTGTGGCGCTTTCCTGCTACGCGCACGCGCTGGGCAACCCGTTCGACGACAGCGTCTGTGCCGACGAAACCGGCGTCGCCAAGCCGAACCCCGAATTCTTCGCCTACAACAAGGGGCGGCAATCGGCCTTCGGCTACAAGCAGTCCGATATCCTGCACGTGGCACAGAGCCAGCACCACGATATCGGGATCGCGCGCAAGCTCGGTTACAAGGTCTGCTGGATCGAGCGGCGGCAGGGCATGCGCGGTTTTGGCGGCACGCCGGAAGTGCCGGAACTGACCAAGCCCGACTTCCACTTCGCGACAATGAAGGCGTTTGCCGACGCTGCGATCGGACACTGAGGGATGGTGGGGACGCCGCCGATGTCCGCAAGCTGGAGCGCGCTGCCGCCGGCGGTCTCGCTCTGGGCGAGCACCGCCGAGCCCTTGCGCGCCTTTCCATTTCTGTCAGGCGAGGTTCAGGCGGATGTCGCCATCATCGGCGCAGGCTACACCGGGCTCTCTGCCGCCCACCACATCGCCAAGAGCGGCCTGACGCCGCTCGTACTCGAGGCCAATCGGCCGGGCTGGGGTGCCGGCGGACGCAACGGTGGCGTCATCACCGCGAAATTCCGGCAGTCGTTCCGCGACATCGACGCAGCCCACGGCCGCGCGGTGGCGAAGCGAATGTACGAGATCGCGCACGAATCGGCGGAGATGGTGGAGGAACTGGTTTCGGAGTTCGGCATCACCAGCGCGCGTTTAACCCGCAGCGGTCAGGTCAAGGCTGCGCATAACGACGCGACACTTCGATCAGCCGTCGACGAAGCCGGTTGGATGAAGCGCGAGATGGGCGATGCGGAGGTCCGGATACTCGATGCACATCAAATTTGCGAGGAAACCGGCTCGCAGGCCTTCGTCGGTGGCGTGCTCAATCCGGGTTCCGGCGGCATCCATCCGCTGAACTATCTCCATGGCCTCGCCGAAGGTCTGGCCGCGCGTGGCGTCGCGATCTACCAGGAAAGCCCGGCGCTGCGGCTGCGGCGTGAAGCGGGTCGGGTCGTCATCGAGACACCGCAAGGCGCGGTCCGGGCGCGGCAGGCGATCATCGCAACCAACAGCTATTCCGACCTGACGGAGGCGACGCGCCACATGCAGCGCACGCTGGTCCCGTTCCGCAGCGCCATCATAGCGACAGACAGGCTGTCGCCCGGCATCGCCGGCCGTGTCATGCCGACCGGCCGGACCTATACCGAGACCAAGCGGATGATGCGCTGGTTTCGCATGGTGGATGATCGTGTCATCTTCGGCGGGCGCGGTGCCTTCGGCAGACAGGATTCCGAAGCGGCCTTCGACGCGCTGCGCAAGGCCATGATCGGCATCTTTCCCGAACTGGCCGACGTAAAGCTCGCTTTCAAATGGTCGGGTCTTGTCGGAATGACCCTCGATTCAATGCCGCATATCGGCCGCCTCAACGATCAGATGCTGTTCTCGATGGGCTACAATGGCGCAGGTGTGGCGATGTCCAGCCTGATGGGCCGCTATCTCGCAAGCTTCGTACGCGGGGAGACGCCCGATGTCGGCCTGCTCGACGCCAGCCGGCTCAAATCCATACCGCTTTATCCGCTGCGCGAGCCTGCGGTCCGGATGGTTGCCGGCTGGTACCAGTTTCTGGATGCGATCGGGCGGTGACAGCCACAGGTCCGCTTTTTGAGCAGGAGGGGAGTGGAATATGGCAACTGTATTCAATTCAGGAGTGGCCGGGCGCATGCTGCTCGGAGTCTCGCTCGGGCTTTTCGGGCTGGCGAATGGTTCGGCCGGCGCCGCCGACCAGATCACCTTCGTTTCGCAAGGCGGCGCCTATCAGAAGGCGCAGACCATCGCGATCCTCGATCCCGCCGCGAAGAAGCTTGGCATCACCATCAATCAGGACAGCGCGCCCGATGCATGGCCTGTCATGAAGACGCAGGTCGCCACCGGCAAGCCGACCTGGGACGTCGTGGACGTGCCGACCGGCAATTGCCTGCGCGGCGGCGATCAGGGCCTGGTCGAGAAGCTCGACTTCTCCAAAATCCCCAATGCGGCAGCCATGCCGGCGGAATACCGCAGCCCATACTCCGTCGCCTACGAATTCTACTCGAGCGTCCTTGCCTACAGTCAGAAGAAATATCCCGAAGGCGCCACGCCGAACAGCTGGGCCGACTTCTGGGACGTCAAGAAATTCCCCGGCCGGCGCGCGCTGCGCAACCACCCCTTTGCAACCCTCGAGGCAGCGTTGATGGCCGACGGCGTCGCGCCGGACAAGCTCTACCCGCTCGATGTCGATCGGGCCTTCAGGAAGCTTGAGGAGATCAAGCCCAACATCACCGTCTGGTGGACATCGGGTGCGCAATCAGCCCAGCTTCTGAACGATGGCGAAGTCGATATGGTGATGGCGTGGAACGGCCGCGTCAGCGCGCTGGCCGGCGAGGGCGCCAGGGTCGCTTTCACCTACAATCAGGGAATTCTGCAGAGCACCTCGCTCTGTGTATTGAAGGGCGCGCCGAACCTGCCGACCGCCATCAGCTTCCTCAACGAGGCGGTCGATCCCGTCAATCAGGCCAACCTGCCGCTGCACATCGACTACGGCCCGGCCAACCCGAAAGCCTTCGATACCGGCGTGATCAAGCCGGAGCGCGTCGCGCAATTGCCGAGCGCACCCGAGAACGCCCGCAAGCAGGCGCTGATGTCCTATGCCTGGTGGTCGTCGCCGGCCGGCGAAGCGGCGGAGAAGCGCTGGGTCTCCTTCGTCCAGAAATAGTCACTCCGATCGAAAGGACTCGGGAAAACGTCGAGCTCTTCTACGGCCGCTGATCGATAACGGGACGAATGGCATTGAACCAGCAAGCACGCGATCCGTCACTGCGCTATCAACGCCGGGAGCACGGCCTGATGCTGGCACTTGCTTCGCCGGCCTTGCTGGTGATCCTGGCGCTGCTGCTGCTGCCGGTCGGCTGGCTCGTGTGGCAATCGGTCTACCATGACGGATTCACGATCGAGAACTACCGGCGGATCTTCAGCGAGGACATCTACTGGCGCAGCTTCCTGCTGACCTTCGAGATCAGCCTGCTGGTGACGCTGCTGGCGCTGCTGCTCGGCTATCCGCTGGCCTATGCCGCAACGTCAGCACCGAAGGGCTGGAACATCCTGATCCTCTCGCTTGTCGTCCTGC
>JBKQRS010000176.1:0-3091 GCA_052143915.1 Bradyrhizobium sp. | reverse complement strand
CCGAACTCGGGTTTACCCGAGTTCGGCAATATCATTGTCCAAGTCGGCAACAGCCGACTTGGATGGCGCGAGCCCGGAATCTCGAGGTTCCGGGTTCGCTGCGCGCCCCGGAACGACGAAGATTGATACACCACCGCCGCGGCACCCCACACCCCAACCCACACCCGCAAGGGGAGAGGGAGCTCAGCGCCGCTCGGGCGGGCATGGCTTTCCACTGGCCGAAAGACGCGCTCGAGAGCCTTGACGCATTCTGATGTTGTTATGCCGTGCTCTCTCACTCCCTCTCCCCTTGCGGGAGAGGGTTGGGGTGAGGGGTAGCCACGAGCGCTGACGGCTATGAGTGCCGCGATCTAACCAGCTAATTCCCCTCCGCTGCCGCGGTCACCGGCCGCACCGGGTCGCCTTCGCGCAACAGGGCGCCGGCGCGCGCCACCACGATGTCGCCCTCGGCGAGCCCCTCGCGGATTTCGACCTGGCCGCCGGACATCAGCCCGACCTCGACCCGCTTGGTCTCGACCCGGGCGCGCCGCACCACCTGCACCACGGTGCCGGCCGGCCCATAGAGCAGCGCGGTGAGCGGCACCGAGACGCCGCAGCTCTGGCCGGTCTTGATCATCGCGCGGCCCGATGCATTCACCAGCAGCTTGCGGTTGGTGGTGATGGCGACGAACACCTGGCCGAGCTGGCTGTTGGGCTCGACGGTGGGGGCGACGCGGCGCACCTTGCCCTCGACCTCGCCCGCGCCGACGATCTTGACCCGCGCCGGCTGGTTGACCGCGAGTTTGGCGAGATACTCCGTCGGCACCTGGCCGACCAGATCGAACTCGCTGCGCGCGATGATCGAAAACAGCGCCTCGCCGCGGGCCGAGGCGACCGCGCCGATCACGGCGGTGGAGCTCGCGATCAGGCCGGCGACCGGGGCCTGCACCACCACGCTGCCGCCTTCGGGCAAATTGAGCCGGGCCAGCGTTTGGCCGGCGGTGACGCTATCGCCGGCATCCGCCATGATCTCCGCGACCTTCAGCCCCTGTCGTTCGGGGCGGACCATGGTCTCCTCGCGCGGGATGATGATGCCGGACGCCTCCACGATCGCCGGAAAGCAGAACTTCGCCGCCCTCAGCACCGTGACCGCGGCGCCCTTCGGGCCGTCCTTCGGCACGTCGAGATCGTCGGCGGCGAGGGCGGGGGAGGAGAGGGCGAGGCAGAGCAGGGCGGCGGCGATAACGGCCGGCAGCTTGGGTGAAGGCTTGTGCGCTGCGAAAGGAGTCATCGGCATTCCCGTCCGGTTTGCGGTTCATGGATATCAGAAGCCTAGGGGAGGGGCCAAGCGAGAACGGGAAGAAGAAACCGACAGCGCTACGAGGCACAATCATTAGGCGCATCCTGCGACGTCGTGTCTACATTTGAATGCTAAGCTTCCGGTGGAGCAATGAATTCCAAGGCGATTCGGTCACTTAGCTGCGAGGATGGGTGGCGGGCACGTGAAAGGAATCTTCGATACCAAAGCCAACTCCGGTTACGACGACGAAATCATGCGCCGCTACCACTTTCCGCCTCAGTATCGGAGGGTGGCCGAGGAACTGGTCGGCGATTGGATTGTCTATCGCGAGCCTCAGCGAAACGGTGGGCGCCGCGCCTATATCGCCGTTGCTAGAGTGCTACGGGTAGACGCCGATCCGAGCCGTGCCGGCTATTCCTATGCGCTTGTCGGCGACTATCTACCGTTCGATCGGCCGGTGCCGCTGGTCTACAACGGCATCTACGCTGAGGCGGCGCTGCGCGAGATCAACAATCCGAGTCGCGTCGGAGCCTATCTGCAGGGCAAATCGATCCGTAGCGTTTCCGAAGCCGATTTTTGGGCAATCGTGCGTGCTGGTCTCGATGAAACGCTCGCGCCCGCCAACGCAATCCGTCTTGAGCTTGATTATCCTCACCTCGACGAGGAGACTTTGGATTTGCTTGGGGCGCCACCGGCGGAGCAGGAGAGGCGGATTGAACAAATCCTTCTCAATCGAAAGGTCCGCGAGGCAAGCTTCCGCTATCATGTTTGCGAGGCTTACGATAACCGGTGCGCTGTAACAGGGCTTCGGATTGTGAACGGTGGGGGAAAGGCCGAAGTCCAAGCCGCGCATATCTGGCCTGTCGCCTCGGGAGGTCCTGACGTCGTTCAGAATGGTCTGGCGCTGTCAGGCACTGCGCATTGGCTTTTCGATCGCCACCTAATTTCACTGACCGATGATTATGGGCAACTAGGGTCAAAACTCATTAATCTTTCTGCGCTGACAATACGATATTGATTCGTATTGGGGGAAGACTGATGAGCAGAAATCTGTTCTGGCTGAGCGATGAGCAATGGGAACGTATTGAGCCGCATTTGCCGACGGATGTGCGCGGAGTGGAGCGGGCCGACGATCGTCGGATCATCAGCGGCATCATTCACGTTCTCAAGAGTGGCTGCCGCTGGTGCGATTGTCCTGAAGCTTACGGCCCACCGACGACGGTTTATAATCGCTTTGTGCGCTGGGCACGGCGCGGCGTCTGGGAAAACCTGTTCCGGAAACTGGCTGGCAACGGACGATCGGTCGATACGCAGATGATCGACTCGACTCATGTCAAAGCGCATCGCTCGGCATCGGGTGGAAAAGGGGGGAGCAAAAGCAGGCTGTTGGCCGCTCGCGCGGAGGGCGCAACACGAAGATCCACGCACTCGCGGATGCTCGGGGCCGCCTGATCGCCATTCTCCTGACCGGCGGCGAAGCGCATGATTGTCCGGCTGCGGAACGGCTTATTCGCAGGGCCAAGGCGGCGAAGCGTATGCTCGGCGACAAGGCCTATGATAGCGCCGAACTACGCCTTTGGCTCGAGGACCGCGGAACCAAGCCCGTCATCCCCAATCGCAGCAATAGAAAACAGCCGTTCAGCTTCAACAAGCGCTTCTATAAAGAACGACGGCGCATTGAAAACGCCTTCAGTCGATTGAAGGACTTCAGGCGCATCGCAACTCGATACGATCGGCTGGCGCGAAACTTCCTCGCCTCTGTCTGTCTCGCCGCTGCTCTTGTATGGTGGATTTAATGAGTCTGGACCCTAG
>JBKQRS010000175.1:0-7118 GCA_052143915.1 Bradyrhizobium sp. | reverse complement strand
CGGTGGCGAGGAACCCCTCGATGTCGCCGACGCCTTCCGCGCGCCACTGCTCGAACAGCGCCCGAACCGCGCTGTAGTCTTCGATCCAAAGCGAGACCGGCGCGAGGTCGAACATTTCGGCGGCGTCATCTGGATCGGTGGACAAAGCGGACATGAACGATTTGGCGAAATGACCGTGTTGGGTATTGCTCCACCGCTTTAGACAGAACTCCTTAAGATTCCCTCGCCATTAAGCCAATTAGCCGCGTTACTTCTGCGCGTTATCATTACGGTAACCGTTACGATAATGGGCGAATCCCGGTTTCGCTTGAAAACGCTCTAAAGACCAAGCGTCACCTCGGCCCAGTGCACGATGACCTTGCTGTTGAGGAAGTCGATGACACTGGGCTCGATCGTTTCGGGATGGTCGTGGTCGACCACCGCGGTGGCGACGACGGCATCGCAGCGGTCGTTGAACGCCACCGACAGGGCCGAGTTCGGCGCGCGATAGGGATCGGTGATCGCATAGGCCCGGCTGCGGCCCTTCATCCACGCGACATTGATCTGGCGTCCCGGTCCCAACACCGAAAGCTTTTCGCCCATCAGCCTGAAGTCGCTCAGGCGCTCGAGTTCGGCGTCATCGGAAACGCCGGTCTGGCAGTTGCAAAACCCGATCTTGGCCCGGATGTAGAGGTTGACCTCGACCCCGCAGTCCGCCGCCGCGCAGCGGAATGCTTTGCCCTTGCCCCATTCGTCGGTCGGATGGGGCCATTGCAATTCCGTAAATTTCGGATGGCCTGGAGTCGCCACCGCCGTGCCATGGCCCAGCATCGGCCAAGCGAAGAATGCCGACGCCCCGGCGAGCGCGCCGACCCCGAAGCCAACGATCCCCGCAATGACGGCTATTCTTTTCATCGCTCGTTATCGGCCTTCACGGTTAGTTGCTTGCGACGAAGGCCCGGGCGGCGGCAAGCGTCGGCCGATCGGAATCCGAGCCGGCCGCAAGTGCGAGCAGCTTCTCATAAGCCGCCTTCGCTTTCACCGTGTCGCCGAGCGCCTGCGCCGCCCTTGCGGCGCCGACATAGCCGTTGAAGCGGTTCGGCTCCTTCGCCATCGTGGCCTCGAACGCCGCCATGGCCTCCTTCGCCATGCCGCGATCCAGCAGCATGAAGCCATATAATTCGCGCGCCGGCGCCAGCGGCCCGGGCGTGACCGGCGACTTCTCCGTCTTGTCCTCGGCGTCGGCGGCAGCACTCATCGCCTTCAATGCGTCATCATATTTGCCATCCGCGTAAAGCACCCAGGCGTTCGCCGCCTGCTGCTGGACGTCGACCTGGCCGGCCCAGTAATTGTTCTTCGCCTCACCCAGGCTTTCGCGAATTTCGGCAAGCTTGGCGACATCGACCTTTGCGGCGGCCGAATCGCCGGAGCGAGCGGCGCCGAGCGCGCGCGCGAAATAGCTGATAGCCATGACGTGCGGAAACTTGCTGAGCTTGACGTCGAGATTGGCCGCGCCCTTCCAGTCGCCGCGTTCCACCATGTAGCGCGCCGGCGCGGCTGCCCGCGAAAAAGCCCCGCCGAAGGCGTCGGGATCGGGCTGCGTGGCCTCGATTTCATCGACGACGCCGCGCGCCTCTTTATCCTGAGCCAGTTGCAGATAGGCGTAGACGAGGTAATCCTGCCCATGGAGTTGGTCGCCGCCTTCCTTGCTGGCCTTTGCGGCCTGCACCGAAGCCAGGTTCGCCGCAATCGATTCCTTCCAATAGCCGACGCGGGTGAAAATATGCGACGGCATGTGCTGCGCATGCGGCGCGTTCGGCGCGATCTTGGAATAGCGCAGCGCCGCGGGGAGACCTTTGGCGGCGATCGCCGGATAGTCATACAGATGGATCAGATAATGGGCGACGCCGGGGTGCTGCGGTTGCCGCTGCCAGATCGGCTCCAGGATGGCGGCGCCCTTGAGCTGGTTGGCGTAGGTCTTGTCGGCGGGCGACGCCGCCACGTTCAGCGTGATGGCATAGAAGATCTGCGCCTCGTCGTCGTCAGGGTATTTTGCCGCCAAGGCCTCCATCTTCTTCAGGTAGGACTGCACGCGCGCCTGTTGCGGGGTCTTGTCGTAGTCAACATACATCACCGCCAGCGCGTCGATGTAATCGCGCTCGCGCTCGGTCTTGGCGCCAACCGCTCTTGCCTTCTCGATCGCCGCGAGGCCGAGCGGAAGATTGGGCGCCGGTATCGCGCCATGCGGATTATTGAGCAGCGACAGCGCGATCCCCCAATAGGCGATGGCGCATTCCGGGTCGGCCTTGATCGCTTCCTCGTAAATTTCCTTTGATTCCGTATACCAGAACGAGTGCTGGTATCGCATCGCGCGATCGAACCGCCGTTGCGCCGTCTCGTTGCACGATGTCGCGAAATGCACCGTGCCCAACTTCTGATCCGCTTCTTCCTGGGCGATGGCCGGTGCGCAGGGTCCGAGCACCGTCACGGCCGCCAGGGTCGCCGCATACCAAAATTCACGCATGACGTTCTCCCGGACGCCGACGAAATAATGACATGCGCCAAAGGGGGCGCGCCCGGCAAGCATAGGCCCTAATGCGGACCGACTCAACGCGCCAGGCAGGCCGGGCGGGTTGCTCAAGCCTTGTCGCCGAATGCGCCGTGGCGGCCAACGCCGGAGGCAAACCGCGTCGCGCCCGATAAGGTTTCGCCGGAAGCGATGACTTCCAGCCCACCGCGCATTTCGTTCGCGATCGCCTCTTCCTCCGAAAGGTCCCATTGCCGCAGCGCCGACAGCCGGTCGGCGCGCAAACAGGTTTGCGGAAAGCGCGCGATGTCCTTCGCAAGCGCGATCGCATGCGCGCGGGCCTCGCCCTTGGGAACAATGCGATTGGCAAGCCCCATGCTCAGCGCCTCGGGCCCGCCCACCGCCCGCCCGGTCAGGATCAGGTCGATCGCCCGCGAATGCCCGATCAGGCGTGGCAGGCGGATGGTGCCGAGATCAATCAGCGGCACACCGAAGCGGCGGCAGAAGACGCCGAAAGTCGCGTCTTCCGCGACCACGCGCAGGTCGGCCCATAACGCCAATTCCATGCCGCCGGCGACCGCAAAACCCTCGACTGCCGCGATGACGGGCTTCGACAGACGCAGCCGGCTCGGGCCCATCGGCGCGATCGAATTGTGTCCCCCGACCTCGCGTTTCTTGTTCGGATCGCCCGACGCGACCGCCTTGAGATCGGCGCCCGCGCAGAAATAGCCGCCGGTGCCGGTGAACACCGCAACCGAAGCATTCGTGTCGGCTTCGAAGGCGAGAAAGGCGTCGTGGAGCTTGCGTGCGGTAGCGCCGTCGACGGCGTTACGGCAATGCGGACGGTTGATGGAGACGATCGTGATGGGGCCATCGCGCTCGACAAGAACGGAATCGGCTTCGGACATGGCAGTGCTCCTTGCTGTTTCTGTTCCGGTTCGTCATTCCGGGGCGATGCCAACGGGTCCGGCCTCTGGCCGGCCCGATGACAGGCTCCGCATCGAACTACGATGCGCAATTGCACATCTGAGGTCTGGTGCTGGCGCGCCATCCCGAAATGACATCGTCAGACCGCCAGATCACTTCCGGTGATTCTCCGATAGGCTTCGAGATAGCGTTTGCTGGTGGCGTCCACCACGCTTGCCGGCAGCGGTGGTGGCGGAGCCTCGCCGTTCCAGCGGCCGGCCCGCCGCTCGACGTCGAGATAGTCGCGCAGCGGCTGCTTGTCGAAGCTCGGCTGCGGCTGGCCGGGCTTGTAGACGTCCGCCGCCCAGAACCGGGAACTGTCGGGGGTCATCACCTCGTCGATCAGGATGATGCGGCCATCGGCATCCCGGCCGAATTCGAATTTGGTGTCGGCGATGATGATGCCCTGGTCGCGGCTGATTTTCTCGCCGAGCGTATAGACCGCCCGCGTCATGCTCTCCAGCGTGTAGGTGGCGTCGTCGCCAATGATCTCGCGCATCCGCGCCACCGTGATGTTTTCGTCGTGACCGGTCTCGGCCTTGGTGGCCGGGCTGAAGATCGCGGGCTCGAGTTTGGCGCTCTCGAGCAGGCCGGGCGCAAGTTTCTCGCCCGCCAGCGTGCCGTGCGCGGCATATTCCTTCCACGCCGAGCCGGAAAGGTAGCCGCGGATCACGCATTCGATCGGAAACACTTTGGTGCGCCGGCACAGCATCGCGCGTCCCGCGAGCGCGGCGCGATGCTCCTTCAGAACGGGTACTTCGCCGATGATGGTGTCGGCGTCGGCACTGATCATGTGATGCGGGACGATGCCCTCAAGCTCATTGAACCACCAGGCGCTGATCTGGGTCAGCACCGCGCCCTTCATCGGGATGGTCTCGGCCATGACCACGTCGAAGGCGCTGATGCGGTCGGTGGTCAAGAGTAGCACGCGGTCGCGGCCTACGGCATAGATGTCGCGCACCTTGCCGCGCCCGATCCGTGGCAGGGGCAGGTCGCTGGCGAGCATGGTGGTCATGGGTCGAACTTTCGAAGACAGCCGCAGGCCGGGATGCGCCAATGCGGAAAAGGGAAATGGGGATAGCTCATTCCGGCAGCGGAATGAACTCATGTTCGTTGGGGACGGCGGCGAAGCGGCCGGTTTTCCAGTCCTGTTTGGCCTGCTCGATCCGCTCCTTGCTGGACGAAACGAAGTTCCACCAGATATGGCGCGGGCCTTCCAGCGCGTCGCCGCCGAGGAACATCATCCGCGTTGGCCTTGCCGCCTTCACGGTGATGCGATCGCCGGGGCGAAAGATCAGCAGGCGCGGGCCTTCGAAGCGTTCACTGGCGATCTCGACCTCGCCGTCAACCACATAGATGGCGCGCTCTTCATGGTCGGCGTCGAGCGGAACGCTGACGCCTTCCTCAGCGGTCACCTCGGCATAGAACCACGGCGACACCATCGCGACCGGCGATGTCGCGCCGAACGAGCTCCCGGCGATGACGCGCGCGGTAACGCCGCGGTCCCTGACCACCGGCAGGTCGGCGGCTGCGTAATGCTGGAACGAGGGTGCGATTTCCTCTGACCCCGCCGGAAGCGCGATCCAGCTCTGCAAACCGAGCATCTTCTGGCCGGTCTGCCGCTGCAGATCCGGGGTGCGCTCGGAATGGGCGATGCCGCGGCCCGCGGTCATCAGGTTCATGGCGCCGGGCTGGATTTCCCGGACGTTGCCCTCGCTGTCGCGGTGCATGATGCTGCCATCGAACAGATAGGTGACGGTGGCAAGTCCGATATGTGGATGCGGGCGCACGTCCATGCCCTTGCCGGACATGAACTGCACCGGCCCGAAATGGTCGAAGAAGATGAAGGGGCCGACCATCTGCCGCTTGCCGTGCGGCAGCGCGCGACGCACCGCAAAGCCATCGCCGAGGTCGCGGGTGCGCGGCACGATGACCAGTTCCAGCGCGTCGCATGATTTGACGTCGCCGAGGACGGGATCGTTGTCGGGAAGCCAGCTCATCGGTTTTCCATCTTCTCGTTGGCTGACATCATAGCAGCAACCCTCCCACCTCGTCCAAGCGGGTATACGTCGACACGCACCCGGATCGGCGCCGGGACGATGCGGCTTTATTCCGCCGCGGCGATCCGCGGCGGTCCGACAAAGCCGGTCTCCTCGCCAAAGCGCTCGACCATCACTTCAGGCAGGTCCTTGGCCTTGTCGGTCACGCAGGCGCCGGAACGCACCGCGTAGCGGTCCTGATGTTTGAGATGCGCGGGCACGGTGCCCTGCTGCAGCGCGCGGGCGGCTTCCATCACCAGTCTGCGGAAATGCATGATGCCGAGATCGGTCGGGCCGAGATGTTCGCGGGTGCGGTCGGCGATCGGCCCCTGGCTGTCCTGCACGGCCGCGTCCTGTTCCGACACGCCCTTGATGCCGGTGTAACTCCTGGTCTTCTGCAGCTTGCGATCGATCAGATAGTCGTTGGCCTTGTTGCGCAGCGGCACGTAATTCTCGTCGACCACGGCCATCACGCCGTTGCCGTTGGCGTAACCGTCGCGCTCGGCCTCGGTCAGCGGACGCTCCGGATTCCAGGCATAGGTGTAGATCCAGCAATTGGTATCGGTCACCGGGACAAAGCTCTGGCCGAAAATATTCTCGCCCGGCATGGAGCTCGGCGCATAGGAGTGCACCGGCATCAGGAACTGGGCGATGCGCCAATAGATGTTGTCGCCGCTCGCAAGCCGCCCGCCCGCGATCGTGAGCCCCGCGTCATGCGGCTCGATCTTGATCACAGGGCGCGGGTCCTCGGCGATCCAGCGCATGTGATCGGTGTTCATGCGGGCGAGCGGATTGACGAAGTGCGTCTTGATGTCGAGGATTTCGTCCTCGTCCTTGTCGAAGCTCAAATGCGCGAAGGTGAAATGCGCGGTGTCGATGGAGCCTTCCAGCGCCTGCACCCAGTTGCAGTCCTGCCATTTCTTCGTGACATAGCGGTGCGAGGCCGGCACCAGCGCCATCTCCAGATCAGGCAAATCAGGCATTTCCCCGGCCGGGCCCATATAGGCCCAGATCATGTCGACCCATTCGCGCACCGGATAGGATTTGATGCGGATCAGGTCCTTGGCGTTGAGATCGGGATAGGAGGTCGGCATGTCGACGCACCGGCCGTCGGTGTCGAATTTCCAGCCGTGATAGACGCAGCGGATGCCGCATTCCTCATTGCGGCCGAGCCAGAGATTGGCCCCGCGGTGCGGACAATATTGATCAATGACGCCGACTACGCCCCTGGTGTCGCGGAAGGCGAGCAATTCCTCGCCCATGACGGTGATCTTCTTTGGCGGACAATCCGGTTCGGGCAATTCCACCGACAGCAGCACCGGCAGCCAGAACCGCCGCAGCAGGTCGCCCATGGGAGTGCCCGCACCACTTTCGGTGAGAAACCTGTTATCCTCTGCGCGGAGCATGGGGCATCCTCCGGGATATTGTTCTGCTTTTGGCGGAGCTTGGCGCAGGTCAGGCAGGGCGTCAACGCAACTTGTCCTCGCGACGCGGACAGCGCCCGAGTTGTGCATCATCCGTTCGCCCCGAAAACGAGGGCGCAGGGAATGCCGGGCGCTTGGTGCGCCCGTAGATGGAGTAACGGGCTCCCCGGAGGCCTTCCAACC
>JBKQRS010000174.1:0-8889 GCA_052143915.1 Bradyrhizobium sp. | reverse complement strand
GCTCTGGCCAAACGCCCGCGATCCCAAGACCTCTGGTTTTCAATGGCAACTGCTCGACGCGCCGAAAGGAAAGGTCGGCCCGGCGCGGCTCGATTTTCAATATGTGCGTACAAATATCGATCCTTGGGAACGCTATGTGCTGTCGAAGCCGGGCACCCTTCGTTGGCGCCTTTGGCCGGACGGATCAGGTATTTCAAACTTGTTTCTCGCGGGCGACTGGGTGCGCACCGGATTGGACGCCGGGTGTGTTGAAGCCGCGGTCATGGCTGGCCGAGCAACGGCAAGAGCGATAACAGGAGGGAACATGAGTATTTCGGGCTTCGGCAATTTCGGAAAAATTCCCACTCCCATCACCCTTTTGCCGATCGTCAATCTGCTCAAGCAACTGAAAAACCGAGCCGCCGGTGGCGTCGGGTCGATGGAGGGCTATTGCATCACCATCTGGCCTGCATCCGAATCTGTCAACAAATTGTTGCCGCCGGATCTCTCTCTCGATCCACCGACCGATCTCCGATCGACGAAGACGCATCCGATCGTGTTTCTGTTTTGCCGACAAAAGAACGTTCGCCCCGGCTTTGTCCCATTTGGCGGCATGCGTTATCACGAGATAATCGAACTTATCCCGTTTGTGAAACGAAACGATCTTGATGTTCCAGCCGGAGGCCCGTTTAGTTATATGCCTTATCTTTTTCTTGACGAGGTTGCTCCGGTGTGGATTGGCGTCAATCTATATGGTTTCAACAAGCGTCTCGCCCGCATCACTTCGGATGGAGGATCCTTTCAATTGAAATCCGACCTCGGTGAAATGGGCACCAATTTCTCGGAAAAAGGGCTGCCAGGGCGGGCCACCCGCTTTTCAGGCCTTAGCAAGATACGTCAACTCCTCGATCGACCGTTTATCGCGCAGACGACGAATGGCCTCTTTGTGTATTCCCATCTCGACTTTTGTTTCGACACCGCGACCTTCCAGGGCGTAACCGGGGAAGTCGGCCTAGGCGCTCCTTTCGATCCGTCGAATTCGCCTCGCGGGACATTCGAGGTCGGCAGCATCCTTGAGGAGGACTACGGCGCGTTTCGGTTTCAGACCAACTGGAATCTCAGCGTGCCGTTGTTTGCAGGCGAGGAAGCGGGCAGCGTCGTCCCGCGCGATCTCCAGACATTCGCGACCAATTTGCACGGACTGCTTCGGCGCTGAATGCAATGACGCGCGGCTTCGGCGCAATCGGATGCGTCATTGATAAGGGAGGGCTCGCAAGTCTCGGGCCGATCCGAGGGCGGCCATTAGACCTAGCTTTATTCGCTGCGTCATTGTGCTTCACCGCGGACGAAGTATGGCTGTCGTCATACCGTCAGTCGGCATAATCAAGAGCACCCGGTGGTACTTCCACAGTAATAATTCCGAAGACGGATTTTAGTGTGTATTTAGAATGAGTTACTACGCGGCACATGCCGAAACGCTTATTCCGATGGAGACAAGTCGGAATAAGGTGAGCAAGATCGATAGTGGCCACTTCTTCGCTCTGGTGGGGGCCCTATCAGGCGACGCCTGTTGGCACCTTTGTATGGACCGGCCGTGCGTTGCAAGCCGGATGTGAACAAATGGAGGGTGGTCTTGCGCTTCTGTATCCGGCCCTTGCATGGAGCGATTGTGCTCCCGGCCATCATGGATATCCGCGCGCATCCGATCTCATTCTGAGAAAGGCCCTGAAAGGCCGCTCGTGCCACCAGATCTCGGATGCGACGGCGAGACCGTTTCTCCATCTCCTCAATCCAACTCTCAGACCTCGGTAGGTATCGCTGTGTATTCTTCGGTTGCGTTAGGGATCAGCCTTGGACATCCCCTCAGCGGGTCCGAATACGCTGTATCTTATGCGACTTTTGGCTCGACGCGCGCTTCGCAGCTGCGACGTTGTGCCAACACTGTCCAAGCGATCCGCGCCAGCTTATTGGCAAGTGCAGTTGCCAGGACGTTGTGATGTAAGCGCCGCGCCGCAGCCGTGAGCCATGGTCCAAAACTGTACTTTGCCCAACTCTTCGGTCGGAGCAGAATAACGCGGGCGCCCTGCATGAAGAGCGTGCGCAGATAGCGATTGCCGCGCTTAGTGATGCGGCCGAAGATGGTACGATCACCCGTGGACATCTGCTTCGGCACGAGGCCAAGCCACGCCGCAAAGTCGCGCCCTCTTGCAAAGGCAATTCCGTTGCCGATCGCTGCTACCATTGCGCTTGCAATGATCGTGTGTGTGAACAGCAGCAGGCCCGGATACGTCGCCACGAGGATGATCGGCACGAGCCCACCGGCGTTGCGCGTCGCCGCCTGGGCGGTTGCTGCAAGAGCTAGTATTAGGACGGCCCACGCCGCCTGCTGCAGGCGCACCACCGTCCCGAGGCCGCCTCCGAACGCGAAGGTCACGGCCAGGAACGCCGGGTAGCCCGGATCGCGCCCACCCGCCACGGTCGGCCTTCCGGCCTCAAGCGTGCGAAGCGCAGATTCCACGAAGGACGGCGTGTCGCCCCAGATGACCGGGACCGCCGGCCTGAACGACACAGCGATTACCACCAGCAGCGCGGCCAACACCAGCACGGTCCATGGCCACGGAACCCGACACCAACCAGGGAGGCGGCTCCGTCCTTTGTACGCGCTGGAGCTTCGCGGTCGGACCGCACGATCGCTGTCCACTCGGGATGAAGTTCGAATGCCACCCCAGCTTCATGCTAGACCAAAACGCTCTACAAGACCATCGGAGGGCGAGGTCAGTACACGCGTCTGCGAGACACGACTAACTTCCTGTCTCCAGCAAATTCAAAGCTCCGGCATGGTCCGGGGCTTTTTTGAACCAGCGACGTCGAACGGAAGTCCGGTAATGGGTGTGCGCCGTGCAAAGGCGGCGCTTTCCAGTGGGTGCAAGCCCCACCCGGCAACCGCTCCAGCCGGAAGCAATCGGAGCAGTCATGGAGGTAACGAAGTGGCTGAACGCTTGCGCCGTGTCGCTCACGCGGTCGAGAGCGTGCTCGCGGAGCGCGAAGTTCTTCGGCAAGATGTCGATACCATTGCTCGCGAATTCATCGCGCACGAGCGGCGCCACATGATGATGGAAGATCGAGATTTCTTTCCTGCCGCGCTCAAGGCACTCACGCCTCAAGATTGGACGGAGATCGCTTCGGCCGTAACCGGTCATAAGGATCCGCTGTTCAGCGATGTCACCGAAGAGCGGTTCGATGCGTTACGCGCACATATTTTGCGGCTGGAACAGGAGGCTGAAGCCGAACGAAAGTAGTCGCGCTTTCATCCGCAGGGCCCGCTTGATAGGAGCACCGCTATTGAGCGTGGCCCTAAGCGGTACGATCCGCAATCATGCAACGGGGCTTCTGCTTCTTCCACTACGTCGCATGGACTTTCTAGCGACGTATCGACGACGCGCTTCCAAGTCGAAGTCGTCGGCAATCTAAAGCCAAGCTCATCCGAATGCGCGTTGAACATGGCGTAGATGTCTGCGTCGCCTGACGAAGCGCCGTGCAAATGCAAGGCGATCGAGCGCGAAGCATTACTCAGGTCCGGATCACCATCGAAACCATGCCAGCTACAGTCGGTTCCCCAACCGGTGCTCCGGGCGATCAAGGGGTGAGCCTTGCGAAAGGCGATCATCAAGCGAAAAAAACGCAGGATATCGGCATTTGTTGTGGTCAGGTCCCAGTCGAGCCAGGTCGTTTCGTTGTCCTGATCGTGGACGTTCGGGCTTCCGCCTTGCGTGTGCATGAACTCGTCACCCGCCATGAACATCGGCACGCCGTTCGATAGCATAAGGAGACAACAGAAGTTCCTGACCTGCCTCCTCCGGATCGCGGCAATGTCGGTCGGGACATTTTGGGTCCCCTCGTAACCGCAATTCCAGCTGCGCTGCGCCTCGTT
This sequence comes from Bradyrhizobium sp., assembly GCA_052143915.1. GTDB lineage: Bacteria > Pseudomonadota > Alphaproteobacteria > Rhizobiales > Xanthobacteraceae > Bradyrhizobium. Next base: position 4,979 of record JBKQRS010000174.1, on the reverse strand, counting down.
GGTGTAGCTGACGAGATCGCAGAGGTTGAGGCCGTCATGGCAATCGATGAAGTTGATGCTCCGATAGCGCCGATCCGCATCGATCAGGGTGTCTGGAAAAAGGTCCGTGCTGCCGTACAGGCGGGTCATCAGATCGCCGACCACACCGTCTTCGCCTCCGATGAAGCCGCGTGCGGTGTCGCGGAAATGGTCGTTCCATTGAGACCACGACCTGCCCGGAAAGGCGCGTCCCATCAGATAGCCGCCTTCGGCGTCCCACGGCTCGGCGATCAGCCGGACTTCGGCGAGATGATGATCGCCGCTGATCTCCGAGATGATGGGAGGATCTTCTGAATTGAGCGTGCCGTCCTCGTTGCGCGCGAAGATCGAGGCGAGATCGAAGCGAAAACCATCGACGCCGATCGATGTCGCCCAATAGCGGAGGCTGTCAACAACCAAAAGGCGCGCCGCAGGATGGGTGGTTCTCAAGTCATTGCCGCAACCGCTGAGGTTGCGATAATTGGAGAGATCCGACGGCGACAAGGCGTAGTAGGTCGAGTTGTCAATGCCGCGGAACGTATAGGTCGGGCCGTCATTGCCCATTTCCGCCGTGTGATTGTAGACCACATCGATCAGGATTTCGATGCCCGCCTTGTGGAGCTCGTCGACCATCCAGCGAAGTTCGTCCAGCGCGCCTTCCGGCGTACCGGTGACGCTGTATTGGGCGTGCGGCGAGAAAAAGTTGAGCGTCATGTAGCCCCAGTAATTGCCATGAGACGGTTCGAATTGCTGGACCGGCAATAGTTCGACGGCGGTGATGCCTAGGTCCTTCAGGTATGGGATCTTGGCGACAACACCGGCAAAGGTCCCGCGCTCCTCTTCGCGAACGTTCGAATTGGAGCGGCGCGTAAAGCCGCGCACATGCATCTCGTAGATGATCAGATCATGGCCATGCCGCGGCGCCTGCGGCCGGCCCAAGAGCGGCGCGGCCAATCGATCGGGCAACACGCCAAGCGGTGCCTTTCCCGCGTTTGATCCTGCGCCGATCGCCGCCTCGCGGCTGAAAGCGGGCGGAAAGAAAACGCCTTTCGCATAGGGATCAAGCAGAATCTTGTCCCGATCGAAACGGTCTCCATGACCGGGATCGAAGGGGCCATCGACCTGATAGGCGTAATACCGGGCTCCGTTGGCTTGTCGCGAAGATACCTGCTGGTGCCAAACCCGACCGGTCTTGTTGCGGGGAAATGCGAAGGGCAGAACGCGGATCGGGATGGCGAAGTCGCGATCGTTATACAGCAGAAGCGTAACTGCGATTGCGTGCTTGGAATAAAGCGCAAAGTTATAGCTCTGGTTTGCCTCACTCCAGGAACAGCCAAGCGGCCAAGGCTTCCCCTCAGACTCTTCTCCGTCGCCCGCCATGACCATTTCCCGATCCGCCCCCCGGTACAGGCCACCTGCTTCTATTCCAACCCGCGTCCAAACGAAAGGAAGCGCACCTTTAAGACAATATCCAGAGACTTTGGTGCTACCAGGAAGGCGGCAGTACCCATCGGAGACGAAAACTATTCCAAACATGGATCCTGGAGTTTGATGTAACTCAACACAGCGACGATCGATCCGTGCATTGCTGAAAAAAAACTCTCAGGAGGGAGGATCATGGGCAAATATCGCGTAAGCGTGTTCAAGACGTTGCTGAGCTCCGATGGACACCCGTTCAAGTGTCTCCAGTTCATGATTGATATTGGGCGCGCTAGAATGGCTGAACGGGCTGTTGAAGCCGCACGATGCCGCTATCAGCGCAGGGTACGCATACCGGATTGGAAGAGCATCGCCGACATCGTTGAAGTAAAGGAGATGGAAACGCCACCTTTCGAACGCCCGTGTACAGTACGCAGATCAGCTTACCGCCGCCATCCTGCTTCTCCTCTCCGAACATCCGCTGAAAGCCATCGGCGCCACGCATAGCCAACGGCCGGCAAGGCGCTTTTTACTGCTTGGGAAACGGTACGGATGCCAGAAGCAGAGTTGCCAAAAGCGGACAGCACGGTAATTTGAGAGGGGGCGGGATGGGGCAGCAAGACAGTTTGCGGCGATGGCCTTCAATGATGACTAGCGCGAGAACCCGGGCTCCAATCAACCCCTCGTCAAATGATTGAAACCAATCAAGACTAGGGATGGTTTCTTGCGTATTCTCTTCGCATCGTCTGAGATTTACCCGCTTGCGAAGACTGGCGGCCTAGCCGACGTTAGCGCGGCTCTGCCGAAGTCGCTCGCTAAGCTTGATGTCGACATGCATTTGTTGCTCCCGGCGTATCCAGGCGCAGTAGAAGCCGCTGAGAGGAAGTCGATCGAGCTCGAGCTCGACGATTTTATGGGCGCAGGGCCCTTGCGCCTCATCTTCGCGCGCACGCCTGACACGCACTTGCCGATTTGGCTCGTGGATTGCCCGATGCTGTTTGAACGCCCAGGCGGTCCCTATAGGGATCAGAACGGCCAGGACTGGCCTGATAATGCGCGGCGCTTCGCCGTGTTCAACCACGTCGCAGCGCGATTATCGCGTGGCGCGCTTCTGGCAGATTGGCGCGCAGACATTGTCCATGCCAACGATTGGCCAACGGGGCTAGTTCCAGCGATATTGCTGGAAACTCCCGGCCAAAGGCCCGCTACCGTTTTCACGATCCATAATCTTGCCTACCAAGGTTTGTTTCCGGCCGGCCTTTATCCGCAGCTCGGCCTGCCCGACGAGGCTTTCAATGTGGATGGCTTGGAGTTCCATGGCCAGATCTCGTTTATCAAGGCGGGCATCCGTTTCAGCGACCGACTGACAACAGTTAGCCCGAGCTACGCGCAAGAAATCCTCACGGCTGAGTATGGCTGTGGCCTAGAAGGACTGCTGCAGCGGCGGGCGAAGGATCTCATCGGCATCCTCAACGGGGTAGATTACGAGATCTGGGATCCCGCGCGGGATGTTTATCTGCCGAGTAATTTCAGCTTGGACAATATCGCCGGGAAGCGTCTATGCAAGGCTGCGCTGCAAGAGGAGTTTGGTGTTAAAGCTGATTTGCAAACGCCGCTCATCGTCTTTGTCAGCCGCATAACGGACCAGAAAATGGCTGACGTCGTTGCCGCTGCACTGCCTGAGATCATTGGCAATGATCGTGCCTTGTGTGTACTGCTGGGCGACGGAGAACGGCACCTTGAAGAGCAGTTTGCGGCTGCAACCCTCCGCTATCCGGGGCGAATCGCATTCCGCGTCGGCTACGAAGAGCCGTTAGCACATCGGCTCGTGGCAGGCGGCGATATCTTGCTTCATCCGGCGCGGTACGAGCCCTGCGGGCTCACTCAGCTTTATGCGATGCGCTACGGTACGTTGCCGGTTGTGAGAAATACCGGCGGGCTTCGCGACACTGTCGTCGACACAACTGACGATACACTCAATAAAGGAACAGCGACGGGTTTCATATTCAATGGCACGACCAGCGATGATATGGTTCGTTGCATAGAACGCGCGCTCGCTCTTTATCGGCAGCCGGTAGCGTGGCGAAAGCTGCAGCGGCAGGCCATGGCTCAGGATTTTGGATGGGAGAAGCCGGCACACTGCTATCTCGGCCTTTATCGGAGCCTTCTGCCTCATGCCGCCACGACGCTCGACCCCCAACCCTAAGCCACAGAGGTCGCGCTCGTGCCCGGCTGGACAGAAGGTTTTGTCCTGTCAGCACGATGCCTCCGTTTCGAAACCTCCTGGTGGCGGTAGCTTGACGCTCTTGCGCAAAGATCGAGATCTTCGGCGGCCTCCTCATGGTCGTTGAAGTCCCGGCTACAAAGAAGTTGCTGAAGAATTCTTTGCAACGCGGCAAGGCGGTAAACCCGCTTGACCGAGGGGGTTCAAAAGAAAAGCCGCCGAAGGCGACCTTTTTATCTCCAAGGGCACAATAATTATGCAGTACGGAGCGCCGCCTTGTTTTTGCTGCGGTAACCTATGAAGCCCAACGCAGCAAAGCCGAGGATCATCATCGCCCACGTTGAGGGCTCGGGTACGGCTGCAACGTTGACATCTTCGATGAAGGCAGTTTGGTCGGTGAGCTGGGTTAGTCCTAAAAATTCCAGCGTGTTGGAGCCGGCATTCAATGTCCCACTAAGAGTTACAAGCTGGAAGCCTTGGAAATCTGTTGTTGTGCCGCTGCCAATCACGACGCCATTCAAAAGAGCTTCAAGTTGTTCGCTGCCGTGACCACTCGACCCGCGACCTGCAACGTCAAAAGTGATCGTTGTCGCGCCAGCCAATGCGGAATTAAAGGTCTGCGATAGCGCTCCCTGATCCTGCACGAAGGCATATTGATTTCCCGATAACGCGGCGGGGCCCTGAAAATACGAGCCTCCTGACGGGGGAGTGCCAACCAAGCCGGCGCCACCATCTGGAAATCCTGATGATTGAATAGGACCGTTCGTGAAGGTCCAATTACCGATCGTACCAGGTCCGCCTGGAGAACCCGGATAAACAAAATTGGGAACGTTAATATAAGGCGATACGAGGCCGGGGTAAGCGGCGCCGACGGCGGCAACGGAGACGTCGTCAAACCCCCCGTTGAGGATCAGGTTGGAGGCGAATGCCTGTGAACCCACGGTAAGTGCAGCCAACGCGGCTGCGGCCGTCAGAGCCCTGCTTTTCATTGTCGCCCCCAATCAACCCCGTCGGATAAACCCCAAACCAAATGAGCTGGGTCCACCGAAGCGGAATCATTAAATCCATTAGTGAGCTTTAATAGCCAGGGTAGCAAGTTCACTCTGTGCAAAACAACGTTGTTGCGATTGATGTGCATTACCAAAAGGGTGCCGAATTCCTTCTTTCGATAGGGAGCGTGCGCAGAATTTCCGCTATGCCCATCGTGAGCGCTTCTGGCTGATGCGGCTGCCCGCGATCATTTTCTTTTCGCTTTGGACTCGCTTGGCTTTCGCAAACGGACGCCCGCGCCACCGCCGTTTTCGTCGATGAACTCGAC
>JBKQRS010000173.1:0-7686 GCA_052143915.1 Bradyrhizobium sp. | reverse complement strand
CAACCGGCAGGACGTAATCTTCAAATTGCTGATCGTGACCTACATCATCGGCGAGTTTTTTTATGGCATCATCAACGAGTTCCGCATCTGGTACGAAATTCTGCCTCTGGGGTGGATGTTGATTGCCGACAACCTGATGAATGAGCGCGCGAAGATTCCGCGGGACCTGATGACGGACACCCGCGCCGGTCGCGCCTTGAAGGGCAGTTACTGGCTGATGATGGGCGCATTGCTGGCCGTGGCGGCAGGCGCATTCATCGTGGTGAAACTATCCCCGCCTCCGCCTGCGGCCAGCAAACCGGCCCAGTTTAACATTTTGGATTTGATTTCCGCCGCGCCGAAAGGCGACCTGGAGGCACAATACAATCTTGGAGATGCTGGCGCGGATGGACATCATCTCGGTGAACTGTCCGCATACGCCGGCAACGTTCCATCTGTTGTCGGCGCGGCGGCTCAAGCTGATCCGCAAGGACGCCTATATCGTCAACACCGCGCGCGGCGAGGTGATCGACGAGGAGACCCTGACCAAGCTGATCGAAACCGGCGAGATCGCCGGTGCCGGCCTCGACGTGTTCGAGCACGAACCTGCGGTCAGCCCGAAACTGGTCCGGCTGGCGAAGGCCGGCAAGGTGACGCTGTTGCCGCATATGGGCTCGGCCACCATCGAAGGCCGCGTCGAGATGGGCGAGAAGGTGATCATCAACATCCGCACCTTCCTCGACAATCACAAGCCGCCGGACCGCGTGCTGCCGAGCATGTTGTGAGCGCGCTTCGGCGTGTCACCGATGTCCGCTCAGATCGGTGATGACAAGCGCATCGCCGTTGAGCGGATTTAGGGGGTCGCGCTGATAGCGCAGGGTCTCGAACCGCATCGCGCGCGCGTCCACCATCAAAAGCCGTCCGACCAGGCCCTCGCCGAAGCCGACGATTTCGCGGATCGCCTCCAGCGCCATCATCGATCCCAGCACGCCGGCGAGCGCGCCCATGACGCCGGCCTCGGCACAGGCCGGCACCGTGCCCGGTGGCGGCGGTTCCGGAAACAAACACCGGTAGGTCGGGTTGAACTCGCCTTCGGCGTTCTTCTCATGCGCGCGGATCGTGGTCAGCGAACCGTCGAACATGCCGAGTGCTGCCGTGATCAAGGGCTTGGCGGCGAGGAAGCACGCATCCGAAACGAGGTAGCGGGTTTCGAAATTGTCGGATCCGTCCAGCACCAGATCGTAACTGCCGATCAGTTCCATCGCATTATCGGCGTTGAGCCGCGTGGCATGGGCCGCAAACCTGACGTGCGGGTTTAGCGCGTAAATTTGCGTGGCGGCGCTGTCGACCTTGCGCCGGCCGATATCCGGCGTGGCGTGAATGATCTGGCGCTGCAGGTTGGACAGCGAAACGACGTCGTCATCGACCACGCCGAGCGTGCCTACGCCTGCGGCAGCGAGATACATCAGCGCGGGCGCGCCGAGGCCGCCGGCGCCGACCACCAGTACGGACGCCTCCTTCAATGCCGCCTGGCCGGGGCCGCCGACCTCGCGCAGCACGATATGGCGAGCGTAGCGCTCAAGCTCGTCGGGGCTCAGCATTTGACAGACTCTGCGAAGCATCCGAAGCCGTCGTTCCGGGGCGATGCGAAGCATCGAACCCGGAACCTCGAGATTCCGGGTCTGGTGCTAACGCACCATCCCGGAATGACGCAGTCCGAATCGCTCCGTCGTTTCGCTCCCTTGCGCAAACGCTTCGCGTTTGTCGCAGGCAATGACGGCTGTTTTGCCACCATTTGCTGAACCCTCCGCCTGTTGTTGCCGACCAAGCAGATGTGCTTAATTGCGCTTGCGTCAATGGACCCAAGCCTTGTTATGAGAAGCCTTGTTATGAGAAGCCTTGTCATGAGAAGACTTGTCATGAGATCTATGCTGACGGCAACATTGATATTCGTGGCCACGGGCGCCTCCGCCCAGGCTCAGTTGACGCCACCGTCCACGTTGGGCGCCAAGCCGAAGCAGGTCGCAACCGTTCCGATCCGACCCGCGCTGCAAACCCCCGCCGATACCGCCAACGCGATGGCGCAGGCCGAACGTCTGGCGATCCAGTCGGATCTCGCCTGGGTTGGCCAGTACAATGGCGCGATATCCGGCGAGGTCAGCGAGCGCATGGTGGCGGCAATCAAGGAGTATCAGAAAGCCGGGGGAGGCAAAGCGACCGGCGTGCTCAATCCAAAGGAGCGCCTGGTGCTCGCCGAGACCGCGAAGCGGCGCCAGGACAATGTCGGCTGGAAGGTCGTGACCGATGCCGGCACAGGCGCCCGGCTTGGCATCCCCACCAAGCTGGTGCCGCAGCAATCCTCCGACGCCAGCGGCGCCAAATGGAGTTCACCCACCGGCACGATCCAGATCCAGCTTTCGCGGCGCAAGGAGGCGAACCCGACCACGGCGAAGCTTGCCGAGCGGGAAAAGAAGGAGCCCGCTGGGCGCAACGTCGATTACACCGTGGTCAAGCCGGATTTCTTCGTGCTGTCAGGGTTGCAGGGCCTGAAGAAATTCTATGTGCGCGGCACCTTCAAGGGCGATGAAGTCCGCATCCTCACCATTCTCTACGATCAAGCCACCGAGAATACCGTCGAGCCGGTGGTGATCGCGATGTCGAGCGCGTTCAATCCCTTCCCGGTGAATGCAGGTCCGCCGCCGCGCAAGACGGTTGAATACGGCACCGGCGTGGTCGTCAGCGATGACGGCGCGATCGTCACTGACGGCCAGATCACCGACGGATGCCTTGCGATCGCGATTGCGGGCTTCGGCAACGCCGATCGCGTCGCCGAGGACAAGGACCACGATCTGGCGCTGCTGCGCCTTTATGGCGCGCATGGATTGAGGCCGCTGGCCTTAAGCGATGGTGCTGCCAGGACTAGTCCTGACAAGACCAATCTCGAGCTGAGCGGCATTTCCGATCCGCAAAACCAGGGCGGAGGCAATGCCGCCAGCAGCGTCAATGCGCAGGTCGCGCAAATCGGCGGCGGCGGTGACCTCGCATTGTCGCCGGCGCCGGCGGTCGGCTTTTCCGGCGCTGCGGCACTCGACGGCGACGGCAAGTTTGCCGGCATTGCGTTGTTGAAGCCGGTCATTGTCGCGGGACCGGCGGCGGCCACGCCCCCGGCGCAATCGGTGCTGGTGCCTGCGGATACGGTGCGCGAATTCCTGAAGGCGAATGGGGTGAATGCGGCCGGCGGATCGTCCGATGCGAAGGCAGCCGTGGTTCGCGTAATCTGCGTCAGGAAATAGGCAGGCGACGGTTGCCCCTGCCGATTTGCGACAAATTCAACGGTCAGGCGGCCTTGATGTTGCTGAGGAAGGCTTCGACCTGGCCTCGCATCGTCTCGGACTGCCTGGACAACTCGTCGGATGCCTGCAGTACCTGATGGGCGGCAGCGCCGGTATCGCCGGCAGCTTGCTGGACACCGCTGACGTTCGATGTGATTTCATTGGTGCCAAGCGCCGCCTGCTGCACGTTGCGCGCGATCTCCTGCGTGGCAGAGCCCTGTTCCTCCACCGCGCTGGCAATCGCCGAGGCGATCTCGTTCATTTGGTTGATCGTCGCAGAGATCCCCTTGATCGCGCTGACGGCTTCGTTGGACGAGGTCTGGATCGACAAGACTTGAGTACTAATTTGCTCCGTTGCCTTGGCGGTTTGCTCGGCGAGACTCTTGACTTCGGCTGCCACCACGGCAAATCCCCGGCCGGCCTCGCCGGCGCGCGCCGCCTCGATCGTGGCATTGAGCGCCAGAAGGTTGGTCTGTCCGGCGATATCGCTGATAAGCTTGACGACATCGCCGATGCCGGCCGCATCATTGCACAGGCCCTGGACCGTCGTATTTGTGCGATCGGCCTCCGTCACGGCCTTCTGCGCGATCGCGGCCGAATGCGCCACCTGACGGCCGATTTCAGTGACGGAACTGGCCAGTTCCTCAGATGCTGCCGCCACGGTTTGCACATTGGTGGAAGCCTCTTCGGTCGCAGCCGCCACCGCCGTCGCCTGGTTGCTGGTTTCTTCCGCCGTCGCCGTCATCGACGATGCCGTCGCCTGCAGTTCGGTCGAGGCTGAGGCCACCGATTTCAACACCGACGAGATATCCGAATCAAACCTTTCAGTCAGTTCGTTCACCCGCGCCGCGCGCGCCACACGCTCCTTGATGGCTTCGGCTTCCTTGGCGGCAAGTTCCCTGGCCTTGATCATGTTCTCCTTGAAGATCAGGACCGCGCGCGCCATCAGACCGATTTCGTCTTTCTTGTCGGTTGCGGGAATTTCGACGGAGTGATCGCCGCCGGCAAGCTGCCCCATGGCGTCGACCATCTTGAGAATCGGCGGCACGATCGAACGGTTGGTCAGATACACGACGGCGGCGGCGACGCCGATGCCGACACCCATCAACACCCAAAGCAAGGTCATGAGGAAATTGGTTTCGGCGAGAACAGCCGCGCCGTCCGCTTTCAGGTTGTCCTGTTGCCGCGCAACCATCCCGCCGGAGCGCGAGCCCGTAGCGTTCTTCGCCCCCGCAAAAATATCGAGCAGCTTGTTGGCACGGGGAGCGGCTTCGTTGGTCAGGAACCATTGCGCCATGTTCCAGCGGTCCGAAGCCCGGATCTCGAACATCCTCTGCGGCAGCGGCGAGAACTTGGCACGGGCTGCAACGAGCGAATCGAAGGCGGCCAGCTGATCAGGGGTCATCTCCGATGTCCGTTTCGACAGCGCGTCGAACTTGGTCTGATTGAGCGCCCAGAGTTCAACGAACTCGGCCTTGAAGGCCGCGTCCGCGGTCAGCAGATAGGCACGGATCGCGCCGATCGCCATCGCCATGCTGCCGCGCATGTCGGCAAAACCAATCAGCAGGCTCTTGCGCGCATCGGTCGAGGTAATATTGCCTTCCTCGTCGATGATGGCGGTCGCCTTCTGCAGCATGAGTTTGGCCAGCGGAGCCGCCTCGATCGCAAGGATCTTTGCCGCAGGCTGCTCTTCGATGGTGTGAGCGATCGCCTCGGCCTTGTCTTGCGCGTTGCGCAATTCGTCGAGCAGCGGTTTGGCTTGCTGCCAATCCAGCTTGTTCTGCGCGACCGTCCAGTGGCCTGACAGACGATCCATGTCGGAGCCATGGGCCTGGATGTCTTTCCAGAGCATCATGCGCTCGGCCTTGAACACGTCATTGCCGGTGATCAGAAAGCCGCGCAACGAGGCGAGTGAGGCGTAAACCCCCGCCACCAGGTCGCTTGCGGTCATGGCGGTCGGAACCCGAAGGTTGACCGTCCGCTCGGTTGATTCGTTGACCGTTTGAACCTTGACGATGGTGGTGCTCACCACACCGGCGAGAAGGACACAGAGCGCGCCAAAACCGAGGATTAACCGCCCTCGAATATTCAGATCCATGAAAGCCACGGCATCCTCCCCAAGGAGCGCCCGATGGGCACAACTGAGAACGATATGTATTAATCATTAAGCTTTGCCTAAATATTAGGCAATCCAAGATTGAAGGTGGCCGGCGTGCTACTCTGCCGCGTTGGCAAGTCATAGAGACGCCAACCGGAATTTCTCACGGTTTGGAACACCGGCGCCGCCCGCGCGGCTCCCGCGACGCATCGTTCTTAGCGGACACAAAACGGCAGAGAAAAGTCTCCGGTCTTGCCACTGACCTCGTCGCGCATGACCGACATCGACGATGTACTCGCCCGCGTGAGGATGTGATCCGTCCCGGTCATCCTCCGCGAAGGTGGATGATCCGGCATTTCCACGGCGGGTCAGAATAAGGCTGGCCAGAATAGCGCCAGAGATCTCCTTGCGCGGGACCGCCGCGGTGATCTCCCGTATTCATCCGGAATAGCCACACGCCCGATCATTCGTCATCGTGATCGATGTTGCTGATTCGGACCGCCGCGATCCCTCACGACTTCTGGATCGGGCCGGCACGTCCTGAGCGAGAATTGCTCGACATCGCAGTTCGCGATGCTCCTCAGTTGGCGTAACCGCAGGTTCCCGTCAAAAGCAATTCAAAGGACTCCAGGATGCATACGATCGTACTGGCCACCCAAAAGGGCGGCAGCGGCAAAACCACGCTTGCCGTGGGCCTTGCCCTTGCAGCGATAGGGGCTGGACACACCGTTCGCCTGATCGAAACCGATCCCCAGGGGACTCTCTCGAACTGGCAAAGCCGCCGCATCTATGCCGAGCCCATCGTCGAGCCCGTCTACGCCGCCGGCGAAATCGAACAGCGGTTGCAATCCCTGGACGAGAGCGGCGTGACGCTGACGATCATTGATACCGCCGGCGGCATCAGCGCCGCGACGGCGGCGGCCGTTCGCTGCGCTGATCTCTGCCTGATCCCGGCGCGGCCGACGATCGCAGATATCGAGGTGACCGCCTCGACGCTTCACGTCATCCGCTCCCACGACAAGCCGTTCGCTTTCGTCCTCAACCAGACGCCGATCCGCGGCCAGCGCATCAACAGCGCGGCAGCGGCGCTTCGCGAAGACGACGCGCTCGACATCGCCGGCGTGCTCGCGCAGCCGTTCATCGTGATGCGCAACGATCACCAGGACGCATTGAGCGCGGGTCTCGCGGTGAGCGAATATGCCCCCGCAGGCAAATCGGCGGACGAAATCCGCGGCCTCTGGCAATGGGTCGCGGCGAAGCTGAACGCAGGCGTCACCGTCGACCGGCAACCGATCGTCAGCGAGCTGCCGGCATCGCCCGACATTGTCCCGGCGATGTTTGTGCAGACGCCCGCGGAAGCGACCGCGACGGTTTCCTGAAGGTAATTGGCTGGCTCGTTCACCCGTCATTCCGGGATCGCGCTCCGCGCGCCTCGGAATGACGGGTCCCTTACATGGCTTGCGAAGCGACGATCAATTCACTTCGGGCGCTAGAGCATGTTGTTTTTTTCCGGAATCGGGATTCCCAGTTGGGCGAATTTCTGATTCAAACTCCATGCTGGGGAACGGGGGCCAGCATGGATGACGCGACCCTATTCGGAAGACATTCGCGAACGAGCTCTGGCGCGGGCTGACGCCGGCGAGACGGTTCGTTCGATTGCCGAGGCGCTTCAGATCAGTGCTTCCTGTGTGACGAAGTGGAAGAATCTGAGGCGGGAGACCGGAGGCCTTTCGCCCGGCAAGATCGGAGGCCACAAGAAGCCGGTCCTGTCCGGCACCAATGCCGACTGGCTGCGCAAGCGCATTCGCTCCGGGCCATTCACGTTGCGCAAGCTCACGAGGGAGCTGGCAGCGCGCGGGATCAAGACAGACGTGCGGGCGGTGTGGACTTTTGTTCACGCCGAGGGGCTGAGTTTCAAAAAAAACGATCCGGCCAGCCGAACAGGATCGCCCCGACATCGCCCGTAAACGGATCCGCTGGAAGGCCCATCAAGGCAACATTGACGCTTCGCGCCTGGTCTTCATCGATGAGACCTGGATCAAGACCAACATGGCGCCGTTGCGCGGCTGGGGACCGAGTGGGCAGCGTCTCGAAGCAGCTGCGCCCTTCGGCCATTGGAAGACCATGACCTTTATCGCGGCGCTGCGCTATGACCGGATCAGCGCGCCGTGGGTCATCGACGGCCCCATCAATGGCGAACTCTTCACCCTCTATGTCGAGAAGGTGTTGGCGCCCACTCTGGCAAAGGGCGAGGTCGTCATCCTCGACAACCTCGGC
>JBKQRS010000172.1:0-2873 GCA_052143915.1 Bradyrhizobium sp. | reverse complement strand
CGGCATGACCCGCCTGAACGTTGGGCTCTTCGTAACGCGGAAATCCTCGATCGGTATTTTCCGAATGACGCGCCATCAAGGCGCCATCGGGAAAATCTCGCACTATTTCTTCTCGATGGAAATACCGCTTTTGCCGATGTTGATGTCGATACCCGTGGTCTTCTCCCGCTCCTGGTAAAGCTGATAGCCAAAGACCGCGACGGCGATGATGAGCGCGCCGATGATGAGGTAGAGAACGTTGCGGCTCATCGTGCGGGAGACTTTTCTCGTTTCGCCCTAATGCCGGATATTGCGTCGCAAGCGGGCCTATCATCGAACGTGATACCGACGCCAGTCGGTTGTTGTTTAGTTGGATCAATGTGCAAGGGAGTCACGTCGTAGAGATTTTACTGCTACTTTTCGCGACGGCGGATCATATGCATTCGATTTTCGATTTTGCCCGGGGCGCGACTTCGGCTGTGGATCATGCGCTCGTAAGATTGCCATGTCCGCTTACCCCGATCACCGGAAATCCGCAGGGCATGCTGACACTTCTCAAAAGTGCCAAGAGGAGACATGCCCGTGAATCAAGCCGCGATCTGCGAGCCGAATTATCTATCAACGAAAACACCGGGACATTGCCCGGGGTTTTGTTTGGATAAGAAACTAGGCCAGCTGATAGCGCTTGAAAAACCACCGTTTCACGCCATAAACGGTGACAAGATAGCCGACGGTCACGAGCGCGAGCGCGCCCATGACGGTGGCGGGCAACGGAACGAAGCCGAGCCAGTGTGCGAGCGGCGAATAGGGAAGCGCCACAGCCAAAGCGAAGGCGGATAGCGAACTTGCCACGAGCGCCGGATGCGGCCGATCCCGCAAGGGGCGCGCTGTGCGAATGATAAAGATCACTAGGATTTGCGTCGAGAGGGACTCGACGAACCAGGCGGTATGAAACAGTGCTTCGTCAACCCGGAAGACCCAGAGCAGCAGCCCGAAAGTAACGAAGTCGAATACTGAACTCAGCGGCCCGAACACAAACATGAACTTGCGGATGATGTCGAGAGCCCAGCGGCGCGGCTGCGCCACCATCGCATCGCTCACCTCGTCCAGCGGGATCGTTGTCTCCGACAGGTCATAGAGCAGATTGTTCAAAAGAATTTGGGTCGGCAGCATCGGCAGGAAGGGCAGGAACAGAACGCCGGCCGCCATGGAGAACATGTTGCCGAAGTTCGAGCTCGTTCCCATCATCATATATTTGAGGATGTTGACGAAGGTTCGGCGCCCTTCGCGCACGCCTTCCGCGAGCACGCCAAGATCCTTGCGCAGAAGGATCATGGCGGCCGCTTCCTTGGCGACGTCGACGGCGGTGTCCACCGAAAAGCCGACATCGGCCGCGTGCAGCGACGGCGCATCGTTGATGCCGTCGCCGAGATAGCCGACAACATGACCCTTGTGCTGCAAGGCGGTGATGATGCGCGACTTCTGCGGCGGCGTGACCCGGCAGAACAGGTTGGTGTCGTCGAGCCTGGCGGCGAGCGCCTCGGCGGTGAGAGCCGCCACCTGCGGTCCGGTCAGCGTTCCGGTAACCTGCAGACCGAGTTCGCCGCAGACATGCCGGGTGACCTGCTCATTGTCGCCCGTCACCACTTTCAAGGCGATACCCAGGTCGGCAAGCGCAGCTAGCGCCTTACGGGCCCCCGCCTTCGGCGGATCGAGGAAGGCCAGAAATCCCGCGAAGGTCAGGTCTTTCTCGTCGGCGATGTTCGCGTGCTCGCGGTCCGCTTCGACCTCCCGCCACGCGACTCCCAGGACTCGGTAGCCGTCGGCGCCGAGGCGGTTGAACGTCGCCTCGGCGGTTTTGCGCGCCGCGGCCTCGAGCGGGCGCGGCGGCCCTCCCTGCTGCTCATAACGAGCCGCGTGGCCAAGGATATCTTCCGGCGCGCCCTTCACGATAAGGAGGCGGCGGCCTTCGCCTTCGACCAGAATCGAAACCCGGCGCCGCTCGAAATCGAAAGGCACTTCGTCGATTTTGCGCCAAGCCGTAAGGTCGGTCTTGCCGGCCGCGAGGATGGCGTCGTCCAGAGGACTCTTGAGCCCGGTCTCAAATGCGGCGTTGAGCTGTGCCATCTGCATCACGGTGCCGCTGTCCTGCCCGTCGAGGTCCAGTTCACGGACCAGTCTGATGTGGGCTTCGGTCAGCGTTCCGGTCTTGTCGCTGCAAAACACGTTCATGCTGCCGAGATCGTCGATGGCGGACTGACGCTTGACGATGACCTGCTTGCGCGACAGGCGCATCGCGCCGTGCGCAAGAGTGACCGAGACGATCATCGGCAAGAGTTCAGGCGTCAATCCGACGGCGAGCGCCAGCGCGAACAGAAAAGACTCGAGCAGTGGTCGATGGAACAAGATGTTGACGAGGACCACGAACAGGACAAGAAAGATCGTGGCCTGTACGATCATCATCCCGAATTTCTGGATGCCGACCGCAAATGCGGTCGGCGGCGGCGGCTTCTGCAATGCGCCGGCGATCGAGCCGAGCTGGGCTTTACGCCCGGTTGCCAGCACCAGCGCCTTGGCCGTACCGCTCACCACAGAACTTCCCATGAACACCATATTGCGCGGCAATGCGCTCTCGCTGGCAGCCCCGGGGGCGGAAGGCGTAGCCTCCTTCTCAGCTGGATAGGCCTCGCCGGTGAGCAGGGCTTCATCAACGTAGAGATCGCGGGCTTCGATCAGCCGGGAATCGGCCGGCACCAGATCGCCCGCTGCGAGCAGAACGATATCGCCGGGTACGATCTGCGCCGCAGGGACGTCGACCGGCTGTCCGTCGCGCAGCGCCTTGGCGGAAAGCGAAACCTGCTCGCGCAGCCGCTCAGCAGCGTTTTGGGCTTGGC
>JBKQRS010000171.1:0-22721 GCA_052143915.1 Bradyrhizobium sp. | reverse complement strand
GAATTTCAGCCCGGCCTTGGCAAGGACAAGGAGAAACTCGCGGCGATCATCGGCGATTTCGACGGCTTGGCCATTCGCTCCGAGACGAAAGTCACCGCTAAGATTCTCGCCAACTCGAAAATGATGAAAGTCATCGGCCGCGCCGGCATTGGCGTCGACAACGTCGATATCCCGGCTGCGACCGCCAAAGGCGTCATCGTGATGAATACGCCGTTCGGGAACTCGATCACCACCGCCGAACACACGATCGCGTTGATGTTCGCGCTCGCGCGGCAAATTCCCTTGGCCGACGCCTCGACCCAGGCGGGCAAATGGGAGAAGAACCGCTTCATGGGCGTCGAGATCACCGGCAAGACGCTGGGCGTGATCGGCTGTGGCAACATTGGTTCGATCGTCGCCGACCGCGCGCTCGGACTGCGCATGAAGGTGATCGCGTTCGATCCGTTCCTGTCGCCGGAGCGTGCCAAGGACATCGGCGTCGAAAAGGTCGATCTTGAGGATTTGTTCAAGCGCGCCGATTTCATCACCCTGCATACGCCGCTGACGGACAAGACCCGGAACATCATCGACGCGAGCGCGCTTGCGAAAATGAAAAAGGGCGTGCGCATCATCAATTGCGCGCGCGGCGGGCTGGTCGACGAGCAGGCGCTGGTGGATGGCCTGAATTCCAAGCATGTCGCGGGCGCGGCGTTCGACGTGTTCGTCGAGGAGCCGGCCACGTCGAACGTGCTGTTCGGCCACCCCAACGTGATCTGCACGCCGCATCTTGGCGCCGCCACCACCGAGGCGCAGGAGAACGTCGCGCTTCAGGTCGCCGAGCAGATGTCGGATTACCTCTTGAGCGGCGCGATTTCCAACGCGGTCAACTTTCCCTCGATCACGGCTGAAGAGGCACCAAAGCTGCGGCCTTTCATCGAGCTTGCCGAAAAGCTCGGCTCGTTCGCAGGTCAGCTCACCGAGAGCGGCATCATCAAGGTGCAGATCACCTATGAGGGCCACGTCGCCGAAATGAAGATCAAGGCGCTGACCTCGGCGGTGCTGTCGGGGCTGTTGCGGCCGATGCTGGGTGACATCAATGTCGTCTCGGCGCCGGTCATCGCCAAGGAGCGCGGCATGGTGGTCGATGAGGTGACCCGCGCGGCGCAGAGCGACTATGAGAGCCTGATCACCGTGACGGTGACGACGGAGCGGCAGGAGCGTTCGGTCTCCGGCACCGTCTATCACGACGGCAAGCCGCGGCTGGTCGACATCAAGGGCATCCGGGTCGACGCCGAGTTCGGCAAGTCGATGATCTACGTCACCAATGAGGACAAGCCGGGATTCATCGGCCGCTTCGCCGGCCTGCTCGGCGATGCCAAAATCAATATCGCGACCTTCCATCTCGGCCGCAACAAGCAGGGCGGTGATGCGATCGCGCTGGTCGAGGTTGATGGCGCGGTGCCGGCCGACGTGCTCGCCAAGGTGCAGGCGCTGCCGCAGGTGAAGCAGGCCAAGGCGCTGGCGTTTTAGGACGCCCGCGCCTCGTCGCGGTTGCTCGCCATCGGAACCGTTCGCTGTATGGTGCAACCACAGGTAATTGATTCGATTGCGGTTTTCCTTCTGCACGAAGGCTTTCGTAACCAAGTGCTAAGGGATTTCACTATAATTTGAAGGGGCTCATTTCCGCCAATCGCGCGCATCTCTCGCACGCATCTCCGGAGAAGTCCCCGTGAAGCTGAACAATCTGAAGATCGCCCCGAAGCTGGCTATTCTGGTGGGCATCACTTTGCTTGGCCTTTGCGTCGCGGGCGTTCTTGCCGGCTACCTGATGCAGCGGGAGATGCTGAATGCCCGGATCGACCAGGTCCGGGCCATCGTCGAGTTCGCCCGCAACATGGCGATCGGGTTGCAGAAGCAGGTGGACGCCGGACAGCTCACCAAGGAAGCCGCGCTCGCCGAATTCGGCCGGCGCGGCAATTCGATGACCTACGACAACGGCGCCGGCTATCTGTTCGCCACGAACTATGACGGCATCACGGTATTGTCGCCCGATCCGAAGCAGGTCGGAACCAATCGGATGGATGTGGTGGTCAACGGCCGAAAGCTCTCCCAGGAACTATTGGATGGCGTGAAGGCCAAGGGCGAAATCCTGCTGACCTACGAATATGTGAAGCCCGGTGAGGAAAAACCGATCCGCAAGATCGGTTACGCGGTCGCGATCCCCGGCTGGAACATGTATCTCGGCACCGGGGCCTATCTCGACGATCTCGACGCCAAGCTGAAGCCGATCATCTGGGTACTGGGTCTGGCTACCCTTATCATCGCTCTGGTCTCCGGCGGCTTCGCCTGGCTGATCGGCCGCAGCATCAGCCGGCCGCTCGGTCAGCTCGGCGCCCGCATGCGGGCGCTGGCCGACGGTGCGCTTGAACAAGACATTCCCGGCATCGAGCGCGGCGACGAGGTTGGCGCGATGGCCGCCACCGTCCAGACATTCAAGGACAATGCCTTGCGCATTCGCGGGCTGGAAAAGGTCGAGGCCGAGACGCAGGCGCGCGCTGCGGCCGAGCGCCGCGCGGCAATGGAAAATATCGCCAGCGACTTCGAGCGCAGCGTCAAGGGCATCGTCAGCACGGTGGCGACGGCGGCGGCGGGAATGCAGACGACCGCGCAGTCGATGACCGCCACCGCGAGCGACGCCAGTTCACGCGCCGCGACGGTCGGCGCTGCATCCGACAGCGCCTCGAACAACGTTGGAACGGTCGCGGCCGCTGCGGAAGAGCTGTCGAGCTCGGTTACAGAGATTTCCCGCCAGGTGACGCGATCGAGCGAGATCGCGAGCAAGGCGGTAGGGGATGCCGAGCGCACCAACGCCACCGTCCAGGCCTTGTCGACCGGCGCCGAGAAGATCGGCGAGGTGGTCAAGCTGATCCACTCGATCGCCGCCCAGACCAATCTGCTCGCGCTGAACGCGACCATCGAAGCCGCGCGTGCCGGCGAATCCGGCCGCGGCTTCGCCGTCGTTGCCTCGGAAGTGAAGGCGCTCGCCAACCAGACCGCCAAGGCGACCGAGGAAATCTCGGCGCAGGTCGCAGCCATGCAGGCCTCAACCAGCGAGGCGGTCCACTCGATCGGCGGGATCACCGAAACCATCGCCCAGATGAGCGAAATCACCGGCAGCATTGCCACCTCGATCGAGCAGCAGGGCGATGCGACCCGAGAGATCGCGCGCAACATCCAGTCGGTCGCGGCCGGATCGAGCGAGATCAGTGCCCATATCGGCGGCGTTACCACGGCGGCGGCGGCTACAGGCAAGGCCGCTTCGGATGTGCTTTCCAACGCCCGCGAACTCGACAATCAGTCGGGAATGTTGCGCACGGCGGTCGACGAATTCCTGGTCAAGGTCCGCGCGGCGTAGGCTGCTCCGCCGGATACCGCGCCGCAGCCGGGAATTCATCCGGCCGCGGACGGCTGCCGCGACGCGATCACCACGCCGGCGAGCACCAGAACGTATCCGACCAGATGAAACAGCCGCGGCTCTTCGCCGAGCAGCAGGACCGCCATGGCCGAGCCGAACACCGGTACCAGATGAAAGAACGGCGCGGCGCGGTTCGGCCCGATCAGCGCGATGCCGCGGTTGAAAAACAGATAGGCCAGCGTCGACGGAAAGATAATTACATAGATGAGGGTGGCGATCGTCAACGCATCCAGTTTCAGCGTATAGCCTGTCGAGTATTCCCACGCCGAGAGCGGCAGCAGCAGAATCGCACCGCAGCCGGTGGTAAACGCGATCAGCGACAATTGATGCGTCACCGGCCGCTTCGGCATCAGCGCCGAATAGAGCCCGAAAGCCAAGAGCGAACTCGCAAACATCACGTCGCCCTTGTTGAAACGGATGCTGGCGAGCGCGGAGAGGTCGCCCCGCAGGATAATCGTCAGCACACCCATGAGCGAGATGACGATGCCGGCCAGTTGGGCCCAGGTCAGGCGCACGCCGAACAACACCAGCGACCATAGCGCGACGAACAGCGGTCCGGAGGACTGGATCAGTAGCGCATTCAGTGCTTGCGTGTACTGCATGGCCCAGTAGGAAATCGCATTGTTGAAGGCAAAGCCGATCGCCGACAGCAGCAC
The DNA here is from genome assembly GCA_052143915.1 of Bradyrhizobium sp. GTDB lineage: Bacteria > Pseudomonadota > Alphaproteobacteria > Rhizobiales > Xanthobacteraceae > Bradyrhizobium. The sequence goes on along the minus strand of JBKQRS010000171.1, from coordinate 18,611 downwards.
CATCAACGGCAGCTTTGCACGCAGCGCCGGCCAGTCGCGCTTCAGGTGCGGCAGCGCGAACGGCAGCAGGATGAGGAAGACGCCGATCCACCTGATGCAGGTCAGGGTCAACGGCGGCAAGTGTCCGGCGACATAGCGCGCGAGCACGATATTGCCGGCCCAGAACAGCGCGGTCAGGCTCAGCAGCAGATAGGGCTGATGGTTGAGCCATCGGACCGGATCGGGGGCGGACGGCGATGGGTCGGGAATCGTCATTGCTTCGGGCAAGGAATGTGCCGCATTCGCCTCGCGCGACAAGTGCGGCGCCTGCAATGCTACAATGTCCTGACTATCGATCGGTTGTCACAATGGTTCGCTGAACGTCTGATGGTCCGCAGCTACGCCGGTTCAGCCGGACTGTGCGGATGTCTTGCGTGACGCAACGAATACGCCGGTCAGCACCAGGATAAAGCCGATGATGTGGAACAGCTGCGGGCGCTCCCCGAGAAAGACGATTGCCATCACGGATCCGAACAGTGGCACGACGTGGAAGAACGGCGCGGCGCGGTTGGCCCCGATCAACTGCACCCCGCGATTGAAGCAGAGATAGGCGACGGTGGAGGGAAATACCGCGACGTAGAACATCGAAAGCAGATTGGCTGTATTCAGCTGCATCACCGGGCGCGAGAGCAGTTCGAATATCAACAGCGGAACAAGGCACGCCGCGCCGCAGCCGAAGGTGAAGCCGACGAACGACAGGCCGTGAATCTTCGGACGCTTCAGCGTCAACACCGAATAAAGTCCGAAGATCACCAGCGCCACCGTGAAGATGATGTCGCCCTTGTTGAACGCGATGCCGGTCAGCGCCGTGAGGTCGCCATGCAGCAGGATCACCAGCACGCCCGTCAGCGACAGCGCGACCCCGACGGCCTGCGCCAGCGTCAGCCGAACGCCGAGCAGGATCAGCGACCACACCGCGACGAACAGCGGTGCGGCGGATTGCAACAGCAGCGTGTTCAGCGCCTGGGTATGTTCCAGCGCCCAGTATTGCAGGGTGTTGAAGGCCGCGATCCCGATGACGGAGAGGAAGATCATCATGCCGAGGCTGGCCCGGATCGTCGGCCAGTCGTGCTTGAGATGTTTCCAGGCCATGGGAAGGATGATGAGGAACGCCAGCGACCAGCGCAGGAATGACAGCGTCACCGGCGGAATATGGCCGGCGGCGAGGCGGCCGACGATGGCATTGCCCGCCCAGCACAGCGCGGTGATCGAGAGCAGCAAATAGGGCTGATTGGCGAGCCAGCGCACTGGAGAGGCGGCGCCGGAGGTTTGATCGGAAGCAGACATGCGGCGTGGTTCTCCGGTGTGAGACACCCGGTCGGCATATTCTTGCCCGGCTGCCTCAGAGACACGGATTTTCACCACGCATCAATGGCGAAGGATGCATCGCGACCATGCGCGTGGCGGCCACAACCCCATCACGAAGCCCGGCAGATTGGCCCTGAAACTGACGGCGGGCGCGCCTGGATCTTGCGTTCAGACCTCCGCACGCATGGCCGCGCGAGCGGCCCAGCCCCCGCCCAGGATCGCGCCGGTAAAACCGCCGCCGCCGGTGAAGGCCGAGGCGAGGTACAAGCCGTTGATCGAGGTGGCGGTCAGCGGCATAAATCCACGCGATTCCGGCGCGAAGCCATAGAGCGAACCGCCGGGCGTATTGAGGTATTGCTGGAACGTCTCCGACGTCGACATCTCGCGATGCATGATGGCGCCGGCAATGCCGGGAAATTGCCGGTCGAGATCGGCAACGATGCGATCCATCCAGCGTTCCTTGCGCGCGCGCTTGGCCTCTGGCGTCAGCCCCCTCCAGTTCTCAACCCGATCAAGGCCGACCATTGCCGCAAGGTAGGGACCGTCGGCATTGAGCCCGGAATCGATCTGATCGTAGGCGACGAAGCCATAGGGTGTGATCCGGTCTTCCTTATCCTCGCCCAGCACAGCGGCGGCGTCGCGAAACCCCGATAAAGAGGTGAGCCATGACGGCAGGATGCTGGTCGAATAATGCCGCACCCCGAAATCGTGCGAATGCCGGTTCAGCCCGAGCGACATGGTCCACAGCGAGATCGACGGACGCCGGCCCTGGTAACGCGACATGAAGGTTGCGCGCTTGTCGTCCGGCAGCATGGTCGCCAGAACCGCCGGCGCGGCATTTCCGAACACGACCGGCGCGAGATCCTCCTTGATGTCGCCGGTTTTGTGCGCGCGATACCGCACGCCGCGCGTGCGGTCGCCATCCAAAAGGATGGTCTCGACCTCGCTGCCGGCCTCGACCTTGCCGCCGGCTTCGCGAATGATGGCGACCAGCCTGTCGCTGAGCACCTGCGAGCCGCCGCGGATGTAGTGGCCACCCCCGGCGAGATAGGACGCCTGCGGGACCGCGAACTGGATGAACGGCATGGTGTCGGCATCGTCGGTGTAGTATCCGAGGTTCGACGCCAATGCGAGCTTGACCGCTTCGTTGTCGCCGAACAGCCGGCCGAACACCTCGCCGAGCGTCGCGTGACGGTCGCGGATCAGCGGCCACAGCCGCCACGGTAAACTCGGAGCGTTCCAGAGCCACCAGCTGCGGTCATCCTGATGCTCGCTCATCATGGCAACCGCCTGCCGAACCGCGTCGATGCGCTCGAAATATTGCTCGATGCCCCTGGCTTGTTGCGGAAAGTGCGCCTTGCTCGCCGCGAGCGCGGCATCGAACCCGTGCGGCATCACGAAGGGTTTTTCGAACAGCGGGCTTCTCACCTCATGCAGGTCGCCTACATTGATGAACGGCATGTCGCGATCGATGCCGAGCGTGCGCAGGATCGGTCCCTTGGGATCACTGGCGTCGAGTCCGTCGATCTCATGCAGCGACGCCTCGATGGCGAGCGCGCCGTGATGATAGACCGTGGCGGCGCCGCCAAAACTCTGGTTGCGTTCGAGCACCAGCACCTTGTGGCCGGCGCGGGCAAACAATGCCGCCGCGGTCAGGCCGCCGAGCCCCGAGCCGATGGCGATAGCGTCGAAATTCCGCGGCATCCGGTATTCTCCATGTTGCAGCTTTGCCAATATCCGCACGCCTCCGACGTCCGGATTTGACCCACATCAATGACCCGCAGGCGCAGCCCAATATCGTTGCGTGCGCAAATTCTCGAAAGGATTGCGGCGTCATGAGCAATGTTGGATCGGCCGATCGGGTTGTGCGGTTCGTGGTGGGGCTTCTGCTCATCGCATTCGCTATTCCCCTCGGTTTCCCTCAGACCGGCTGGAATTGGGTTGGCTGGATCGGCGTCGTGTCCCTGCTGACCGCGACCTTTGCCTATTGTCCTGCTTACACGGTGTTCGGCGTCTCCACCTGTTCCGCCGAGCAGCGGAGCTGACCAGGCGCCGGAAAATGATCCGAGGCCTGGCGGCACGGATTTTCGCGGGGAATGCTGTGGCGGCCAAATTCAGAATCGTGGTGATCATATCGCTAGCCCTGTCGGCAGCCTTGGGTATCGCCGCACTGCTGGCCTCGGCTACCGCGCAGCCCTACGGTCCCGGATCCGGGATGATGGGCCGTGGCATGATGGGGTCCTGGATGATGGGCGGCCGCGGCGCCGGCGGTGCGTGCAATCCAGCGGCCGCCGGGTTCTCCGGGTGGCGAGCCGACCGGCTCGCGGAATTGATCAAACTGACCGACGCGCAGCGCCCCAAATTCGAGGAATTCAAGGCGGCGTCGATCAAGTCCGCAGAGGCCATGCGTGAGGCATGTCTGGCCGATGTTCCCGAGACCATCATTGCCCGCACCGAAGCCATGGAAAAGCGCGTGGAAACGATGCTGCAGGCGGTCCGGACCGTGCGGCCCGCGCTGGAGGCGCTCTATGCAACGCTGAGCGATGAGCAAAAAGCCCGCCTCGATACCGACTTCCATCGCGGCTGGTTCTGGCACTGGCGCGATCGCTGAGGAGGCAAGGCGCAGGGTAACTGCTTTGGTCCAGCGCGTTCCCCAGGTCCCGATCGGAAGCCGCCGGTCGATTTCTTGTCCGGCAGGTGAGATAAGAAGGGCCGTGTGCGGTGGTCCGCCATCGCCGTATCACCCTTACGCCAGCGCCACTTGAGCCGCCGCCCCCGTTTGGCCAAGATTTTCGGGGGATATCAATGGGTTGAACCGGCCTCTTGGGCTGGTTTGGGGCGCCTTCTTGCTTGCGTCAATAGCCCGCTTCCTTTATCCGATTGTGTGCCTCGCATGCGACCGGCCCCGGCCGTGATTTAGGCTGGGCGCATGATCCGGAAATGCATGCCCTCGGATGTGGTCCGAGGGTGGGGACCGGTCTTTCGAACAGGTCATGCTCGAACGAAGATTAGTTGCAGAGGGAATACGCGCGAAATGGCCAACGTTGTCGTCGTCGGCGCCCAGTGGGGCGACGAGGGGAAGGGCAAGATCGTCGACTGGTTGTCGGAGCAGGCCGATATCGTCGTGCGTTTCCAGGGCGGCCACAATGCCGGCCACACGCTTGTCATCAACGGCGAGACCTACAAGCTGGCGCTGCTGCCGTCCGGCGTGCTTCGGCCATCGAAGCTGGCCGTGATCGGCAATGGCGTCGTGTTCGATCCGCAGGCGTTCCTCGATGAGGTGGCGAAACTGAAGGGGCAAGGCGTCGCCGTCAGCCCGGAAAATCTTCGCGTCGCCGAGAACGTCACGCTGATCCTCCCCTTGCATCGCGAACTCGATGCGCTGAGGGAGTCTTCCAATGCGGCGACCGCGATCGGCACCACGCGGCGCGGCATTGGCCCGGCCTATGAGGACAAGGTCGGCCGCCGCGCGATCCGGCTGATGGACCTCGCCGATCTCGGTACGCTGCCGCACAAGATCGACCGCCTTCTGGCGCATCACAATGCGCTGCGCCGCGGGCTCAGACTGGAGGAAATCGACGGCGCTGTGATCTTGCGGGAGCTGACGGCGCTGGCGCCGCAGCTTCTGCCCTACGCGGAAACGGTGTGGCGGCTGCTCGATCTCAAGCGGCGAGAGGGCAAGCGGATCTTGTTCGAGGGGGCACAGGGCGCGCTGCTTGACGTCGATCACGGCACCTATCCCTACGTCACCTCCTCCAACACGGTCGCGGCACAGGCGGCGACCGGCACGGGCATGGGCCCGGGCGCGGTCGGTTATGTGCTGGGAATCTGCAAGGCCTATACAACCCGGGTCGGCCAAGGCCCGTTTCCGACCGAATTGCATGATGAGATCGGCGAGGAGATCGGCCGCCGCGGCAAGGAATTCGGCGTCAACACCGGGCGCAAGCGGCGCTGCGGCTGGTTCGATGCGGCGCTGGTGCGCCAAACCGTGCGGACCTGCGGCATCAACGGCCTGGCGCTGACCAAACTCGATATTCTCGATGGTTTTAACACCATCGAGGTCTGCACCGGCTATATGCTGGACGGCAAGGAAATCGACCATCTGCCGGCCGGCGAGGGCGCCCAGGCCCGGGTGGTGCCGGTCTATGAAACCATCGAAGGCTGGAAGGAGCCGACCGCCAATGCCCGTTCCTGGGCGGATTTGCCGGCGCAGGCGATAAAATACGTCCGCCGGGTCGAGGAACTGGTGGGCTGCCCGATCGCCCTGCTTTCCACCAGCCCGGAACGCGAGGATACTATTTTGGTCCAGAACCCGTTCGAGGCTTAACGAGATGTTACCGGAAAGCCTGCATTGTTGAGTAGAAATGGCTGATTACTACCCGCTGATTGCCCGCGCCATCGCCGGACTGGATCCCAGTGCTCCCGGCGAGAGCCGCCGTGCGCTCTATGAACGGGCGCGCGCCGCGTTGATCGCGCAGCTGCGCAGCGTCGATCCGCCTTTGAGCGAATCCGAAATCACCCGCGAGCGGCTGTCGCTGGAAGAGGCCGTGCGCAAGGTGGAGTCCGAGGCCGCCCAGCGCGCCAGAGACGCCTCGCGCTCCGGGGACGCTTCGCGCTCCGGGGACGCTGCGCGCTCCGCCGATGCTTCGCGCGGTTCCCGCGCCGGCGATTCGTTCCGCGCCAGCACCACCCGTCCCACCGCGCGGCCTGCCGAACCGGCGCCCCCGGCACCGGCTCCGCCGCCGCAGCGGCCGCGACCGCCAGTGCCCCCGCAACAGCGCAACGAGCGGCCGCCGCTTGGGCAGGAAGACCGGCAAGACCAGTGGTCGGCGCGCGGCCCGCGCCCCGAGGCGCCACGTCCGCCGCCGATCCCGATGCAGGACCCGCAGCTGCCGCCGACCCGCGAGCGGATGGGGACGCCGCGCCGTGGCCCCGACAACACCGCGCCGCAGGCGCCGGGCGTGCGCGGTTTCCGCGACATCACCGCCGACGCCGACGATCTCGGCCGCGCCGCGGCGCAGGCCAGCCGCGCCGCGCGGAAGACCTATGCCAACGTGCCCTCACCCTCGCCCGAATTCGACCGGCTCGAGCCGAGCATGGAGGACCGCGGCGGCGATACCGACGCACCCTATTCGTATGACGAGTCCGTCGAGGAAGCCGAACGCTACGCGCCGCCGCAAGCGCCCGCGCCGCGTCCGCGTCTCGCGCAGGAGCGCGGCCGCGAGCCGAAGAAGGTCCGATCGGGCACCGTATTTCCGTTCAAGAGCGCGATCGCGGTTGGCATCGTTCTGATCCTGGTCGGCGCCGCGATCCTGTGGGGCAGGTCGGTGGTCACGACGGTGAGCGGCTTGTTCAAGTCGTCGCCGACGGTGGTGGAAGCGCCGAAGGATACCGGCGCGCCGCTGACGAAGCCGAAGATCCCCGACCGCGTCGGCCAGCCGTCGTCTTCAGACCAGCTCGCCCCGGTGGCGCAGCGCGTGGTGCTGTATGACGAGGATCCCTCCGATCCCAAGGGCAAGCAATATGTCGGCTCGGTGATCTGGCGCACCGAACAGATCAAGGCATCCGGCAACCAGAAGGCCGATATCGCCGTGCGCGCCGACATCGAGATCCCGGATCGCAAGTTCAAGATGACGATGTCGTTCCGCCGCAACACCGACACCTCGCTGCCGGCGAGCCATACCGCGGAACTGACCTTCATCCTGCCGCCGGATTTCTCCGGCGGCGGCGTCAGCAACGTGCCGGGCATTCTGATGAAATCCAACGAGCAGGCGCGCGGCACGCCGCTCGCGGGCCTCGCCGTCAAGGTTACCGACGGCTTCTTCCTGGTCGGCTTGTCCAACGTCGATGCCGACCGCTCGCGCAACCTGCAGCTCTTGAAGGAGCGCTCGTGGTTCGACGTGCCGCTGGTCTATGTCAACCAGCGCCGCGCCATCATCGCCATCGAGAAGGGCGCCCCCGGCGAGCGCGCCTTCAACGACGCCTTCGCGGCCTGGGGCGAGTAGGGGGCGGCGCACAGCCTCCGAGTCCCAAGTCTGAAGTCCGGCCCGGACGGGCTGAAAATTTCCTGTCGGTGTTGTAAATCTGCCCGTTCTCTCGCCATTATCGGCGAGGGGCAAGACGCGCGAGGTGCGGGATGAAGCGGTATGTGATCTTTGCGGCGCTGGGGCCGTTGCTCGGCGGATTCTTGCTGCTGCTGACGACCACCGTGATGTCCGGCTACTGGAGCCACCCTCCGAGTCTGTCAGAGGCGGCAAAGCTGCTCGCGGTGTTCGCAACCACGCTGCAGTACAGCTATCTGTTCGGCTTCCTGCCGGCGCTGATGCTCGGCGCGGTGGATGACATTCTCTTTCATGTCAAACGAATTGGCCCCGTCGTCCGCATGCTGATCGTCGGCCTGATCGCCTTCGTTGCCGCGGAATTGCTCTACGGTTCGCGCGGACCGGACAGCGGCGTACTCCAGTTCATCCTTTATGGGCTGGTCGGCTTTGTTCCCGGCACGGTCTCGTCATGGCTGGCGCATGAAGCGATCGACAAGCCGGCGATGGCGCGAGGGTAGACGCAACTTGCGCCCGGCCCTTGCGTTACCCATGTGATGGCGATGTCGAACGAAGAAATCCTCTTGCCCGGCAACACCCGTTTCGGGGGCGAGCGTCCCCCAAGAACCTCCGGTGGAGCATTTGCGCGTGGCCCGATCATCGATCAGGACGGGCGCGAAATCCGCCCGGAATCCTTAGGCGAGCAGTTCCAGCGCTTCCGGTTCGATTTCGGCCATTCCAGCGCCAACCCGTTTGGCGATCTGACCCGCGAGCAGCGGCTGGCGCGGCTTGAGGCACTGGCGAAGCTTCTGGATATCGCCTTCATCCTGCCCGGCACCAAGATCCGTTACGGCATCGACGGCATCATCCGGTTGATCCCTGTGGTCGGCGACCTCTTGGCGACCGCGTTCGCGCTGTGGCTGGTGCGCGAGGCGCGCGCGCTCGGCGCGCCCTGGTATGTCACGGCACGGATGCTCGGAAACGTCGCGGTCGATGGCGTGGTCGGAATGGTGCCGTTCGCGGGCGACGCCTTCGACGTGCTGTTCCGCGCCAACATGCGCAATGTGCGGCTGTTGCGGCGCTGGATGGACAAGCAACCGCGCTGACGCATGATCCGGGAAAAGTGCGCGCGGTTTTCCGGCAAGATCATGCGCAAAATCAAAGAGCATGATCCGGACCCGAAGAGCAGCGTTGGCGCAAAGTGCGGCGCGGTTTTCCGAATAGATCACGCGCAAAAGCATACCCTCGGAGCTGGTCCGAGGGCGGCGTGCTTGACGCGTGAAGTTACGCGGCCTCGGTGTCTGCCTTGTCGCTGGCAGGCGCGGGCTCGGGCGCGCGGGGACGGCGCGGCAACGGAAAATCCTGGCTCTCATACAGCGTGCGGATGCCGCTCTGATCGAAGCGGGCCTCGTCGACCTGCAGATAGGCGCCGTTCAGCGAATCCGCCGGCAATTCCTCAATCGCGAAGCGGACCGCTTCGGCCGCGGTGCCAAATCGCCGATAGGCGAAACCCGCCCGCTTTTTCTTCCGGATCGCGGCGGGAAACAATTCGGCAGCAGTGTTGAAGCTGAAGGCAGCCATGGTCAGGGACCTCTGTTCTTTTTAGTGAGAACGCGAAAGAAATCGCGAACAGATCGCCCGGGCGCAAAGCAAGCGCGCGCCGGCACACGTCATTTCAGGACAAATCTTAATATAAGCTCGTTTGCGAGAAATGCGACTCTTGACGGGCTTGATGATGAATCCGGGAACCTTGGCGCCAGCTCAGGGAGAATCCCTGTATTTACAATGACTTGCAGGATTCACAGCTTACCGAGCAGCAGCAGGACGACCAGCACGACCAAAATGACGCCGCCAAGGCCCATTCCAGAATGGCCAAGGCCATAGCCGTAACCGCCAAAACGGCCGCTGTACCCGCCGAGCAGGTAAAGGATCACGATGATGATGAGGATCGTTCCGAGCGACTTGGCACTCTCCCCAAGGGGGCGACCGGCGGACGGGCACCCGCCACACCGCCCGCAAGAGAAAAGCATATCCCGCGCTTTGGTTCCAGCGAGGGAACTTTGGCCACGTCTTTCCGGGGCGAGGCGAAGCATCGAACCCGGAATCTCGAGATTCCGGGTCTGGTGCTACGCACCATCCCGGAATGACGGTTTCTCTATTTCGGCTGCAGCTTCAACGCTGCCGAATTGATGCAGTAGCGCAATCCGGTCGGGGCGGGGCCGTCCTCGAACACATGGCCGAGATGGCCGTTGCAGCTCGAGCACAGCACCTCGGTGCGGATCATGCCGTGGCCGATATCGCGCTCTTCGCCGATATGGCTCTCCGCCGCGGGCTGGGTAAAGCTCGGCCAGCCGCAGCCCGAATCGAACTTGGCGTCGGATTCGAACAGTGTTTGTCCGCAGCCGGCGCAGACATAGGTGCCTACCCGGTGCTCGTGCTCGTATTCGCCCGAGAACGGCCGTTCGGTCGCCTTCTCGCGCAACACCGCATACTGCATCGGCGTGAGTTCGCGGCGCCACTCGGCCTCGCTCTTCTCCACCTTTGGCATCGTCTTGGCATCAGGCATGGAATCTCGCTCCTACCGAGTGTTTTCAAGCAAAGTGGGTACCGGTTCGCGCAAAGAAAACACGACCAACTATAACTTGGTGCTTTCAAGCGAATGCCGGCCTCGCACCTGATCCGGGGTGGATACCGTTTCGCATAGCAATCAAGTTTACGCAGATTGCGTAGACCTATCTGCGGTAGAAAACACCATCAACCAATAATTTCTCGGTCCTCAGTTGGTGACCTTCGCGCTGCTCACCAGGGTCGGCTTCTCGATGTAGTTTTCGGCGAAAATCTTCTTCAGGTTTTCGACCTTCGGGATATCGTTATAGGCAATATAGGGCTGGTTGGGGTGCAGCGTCAGGTAATCCTGATGATAGGCCTCCGCCGGATAAAACCCGTCCAGCGGTCCGACCTTGGTCACGATCGGCTTCCTGTATACCTTCGCGGCGTTGAGCTGCGCGATATAGGTGTCCGCAACCTTCTTCTGCTCGTCATTGGTGGTGAAAATGGCCGAGCGATATTGCGTGCCGGAGTCCGGTCCCTGGCGGTTCAACTGCGTCGGATCGTGTACCACCGAGAAGAAGATCTGCAGGATCTTGCCGTAGCTGATCTTGCTCGGGTCGTATTTGATCTCGACGGATTCCGCGTGCCCGGTTGTGCCGGTGGAGACCATATTGTAGTCGGCGGTCGTCTTGCTGCCGCCGGCATAGCCGGACACGGCATTGACGACACCGGCGGTGTGCTGGAACACGCCCTGAACGCCCCAGAAACATCCGCCCGCGACGACGGCGGTCTGGATGCCGCTCGCGGCCCGGACGTCCACCGCCGGCGCGGGGATGAGCACGGCGTCTTCCGCGGCGAGCGAAGGCGCGACCGTGAGCGCGGTAATCGCCAGCGCGCCGATGGCGGCGGCGCAACGCGAAAGGCGGCTGAATGGGATACGGGACATCGGGGCTTCCTCTTGGGCTCGGCGGATTTTGAGGGCTCGGCGGAAGAAAGTCAGTCTAGAGCGGGAGCGGCGGTTCGCAATCGGCCCTCTGCCCGGTCCCTCAAGATACGCGGCAAAGCCGGCATTGTTACCGCCGGACGGACACGAGTTCGTGAGTAAAACCGGTTCGTTTCAGGCCATTACGGCCCGAAATCCGGCCGTCGAGGAGAAGTTGGCGCCATCGCCCGGACTGGCCCTAAAATGAACCGCGGCTGCGATTTTGCGACAAAGTCTTCATCCATCGGAGCGTTCCCGCAGATGTTGCGCGCCCTTTCCGTGCTGAGCGTTATTTGGGTCGCATCGGCCGTCACGCCGGCGATCGCGGGCCCGACGCTGGGGGATAGCCTCGAGACTTGCAAAGACCGGCAAGTCGATCCCACGACACGGCTCGATGCCTGCGAGAAGGTGATTGCGGCAGGGCAGGCGGCCGGCAAGGATCTTGCGGTCGCGCTTGCGGTGCGCGGCAATGCGATGCTGGCGAAACGCAACAACGACAAGGCGATCGCAGCCTTCAGCGCGGCGCACGATGCCGATCCCGACAATGCCGGGATTATCGATGCGCGCGGCATTGCCTATGAACGCAAGGGCCAGGACGACCAGGCGATGGCCGACTACAATTTCGCCCTGCAGATGCAGCCGAGATTCGGCGCCGCCTACAACAACCGCGGCACCGTGTTTCTCCGCAGGAACGCCTTGCAGAGCGCGCTCGACGATTTCAACGCGGCGGTTAAATTCGCGCCGAACATGTATGTCGCGCGCACCAACCGCGCCCGCGTCCGCACCATGAACAAGGATTTCGATGGTGCGCTCGCCGACCTTGCCGAGGCACAGCGGATCGATCCGAACACGTTGAATACGGCGGCTAACCGCTGCCGGACCTATGCGGCAATGGGCAGGCTCGAGGACGCGATCGCCGACTGCAACGGCGTGATCGAAAAACAGCCGAAGAACCAGTTTGCCCTGAACAATCGGGCCGATGCCTATATGGCCAAGGGCAACCTCGATGCGGCACTGAAGGACCTCAACGCGGTGCTCGCCCTCAACCCCAATAACGTACGCGCCCATGCGGCCCGGGGCCAGTTGTTCGAGCGGCGGCGCGACCTCGCGCAGGCGCGCGCCGATTACCGCTCGGCGGCGTTCGCGCTGACGCCGTTCGACGAATTGGATACGTCGATCGCCCGCGCTACCGCACAGGAGCGGCTGGCCGCGCTCACTGCTCAGGGCCCGGCCGCAGCCAATGCCGGGCGCCGCATCGCGCTGATCATCGGCAACGGCGCCTACCGGAACGTCCATCCGCTCGACAATCCGCCGCGCGATGCCAAGCTGATTGCCGCAGCGTTGCATGACGTCGGCTTTCAGACTGTAACGCTGTCTAACGATCTCACCCGTGACAAATTTTTCGAGGCGCTGCGTACGTTCGCGAGCGACGCCGAAAAGGCCGACTGGGCGGTGGTGTATTACGCCGGCCACGGTTTCGAGATCGGTGGCGTCAACTATCTCGTGCCGGTGGATGCCAAGCTTGCCGAGGACAAGGATGCCGAGAAGGAGGCCGTGGCTTTGGAGCAGGTGATCGCCGCGGTCGGCGGCGCGCGCAAGCTGCGCCTGGTGCTGCTGGATGCGTGCCGCGACAATCCGTTCGCGCCGACCATGAAGCGGACCATGGCGGTGCAACTGGTCGACAAGGGCTTTTCCGATATCGAGCCTTCTTCCGGCTTCATGGTGGTGTACGCCGCCAAGCACGGCGAGACCGCACTCGACGGCGAAGGCATCGACAGCCCGTTCGCGACCGCGCTCGCGCGCGACGTCAAGGAGCCGCGTGTCGAGGTGCGAAAACTGTTCGATATCGTCCGCGACGATGTCTGGACCACGACTAGACATCAGCAGCAGCCATTCACCTACGGCTCGCCGCCGGGGCGGGAAGATTTTTATTTTGTCGCGGGGAAGTGAGGAAGGCCTCTACACCACCACGCTCAGCCGCTTCGCCGCCCGCGTGATGCCGGTGTAGAGCCAGCGCGCGCGGCTGTCCTGGAAGGCAAAACTCTCGTCGAACAGCACCACGTCGTCCCATTGCGAGCCCTGCGACTTGTGCACGGTGAGCACATAGCCGTAATCGAACTCGTCATAGGGCTTGCGCTGTTCCCACGGGATCGTCTCGATGGCGCCGCCAAAGCAGTCGCCGCGCACGGAGACCTTCGTCACCTTGTGGCCGAAATCCTCATCTGGCGACAGCCGCATGGTGACGATCTTCGATTTCGATTGCGCGCGCGACTTCACGCGCCATAATCCGCCGTTGAACAGGCCCTTCTTGCGGTTGTTGCGCAGGCAGACCAGCTTGTCGCCGGCGACCGGCAGGGGATCCTCGATGTTCTGCTTTTGCCGCACCCGCATGTTGTAGGCGCGGCGGGTGTTGTTGCGTCCGACCAGCACCTGGTCGGCGCTCATGACCCGGTCCGGGTCGAGCTCGGCGCGCGACACGACTTCGCTTTCGCCGTAGCGGCCGATCTCGAGTTCCCGGCCCTCGCGGATATCCATCGACATCCGCACGATCGGATCGTTCTGCGCCTGGCGGTGCACTTCGGTCAGCATCGCGTCAGGCTCGCAATCGGTGAAGAAGCCGCCGCCCTGGATCGGCGGCAGCTGCGCGGGATCGCCGAGCACCAATAGCGGGCAATCGAACGACATCAGGTCGCGGCCGAGTTCGGCGTCCACCATCGAGCATTCGTCGATCACGATCAGTTTTGCCTTCGAGGCCGGCGCGTCGTCCCACAGCTCGAAACTCGGCTGCTCGACGCCGGATTCACGGGCGCGGTAGATCAGCGAATGAATGGTGGAAGCGTTGTCGCAGCCCTTGTTGCGCATCACCAGCGCCGCCTTGCCGGTGAAGGCTGCGAATTTCACCTCGCCGTCGACGCCGTCCGCAATGTGGCGCGCCAGCGTGGTCTTGCCGGTGCCGGCATAGCCGAACAGCCGGAACACCGGCGGCGTGCCGTTCTTGCCCGGCTTCGCCTTGAGCCAGTCGGCAACGGCCTTCAGCGCGGAATCCTGATGCGGCGTAAAGCTTGTCACGTAAAGATTGTCATGGGCTCTCGGTGGGGGAAGGCCGTGCGCAGGGCGCGACGACTCAACGAAGCTCCAAAGCTAACCATTCATATGGCAGGTGCAAGTCGGCTTCCGCCGCGCGGAATGGGGCCGAGGCTGGACTCGGCTTCCACGGGGGATAGACTTTGCGGAACAACAAGCCGGTCGCGGGACAACAAGCCGGTCGCGGGAGAGACGTCATGAAATTTGGCATCTTCTATGAGCTGCAACTGCCGCGCCCGTGGCAGGCCGGCGATGAGCTCAAGCTCTACCAGGACGCCCTCACGCAACTGGAGACCGCCGACCGGCTCGGCTACGACCATGCCTGGGTGGTGGAGCATCATTTCCTGGAGGAATATTCCCACTCGCCGTCGCCGGAATCCTTTCTCGCCGCCGCCAGCCAGCGCACCAGGAACATCCGGCTCGGCCACGGCATTTTCCAGCTTACCACCAATCATCCCGCGCGCGTCGCCGAGCGCGTTGCGGTGCTCGACCTCCTCAGCAACGGCCGCTGCGAATTCGGGATGGGCGAGAGCGCCTCGATCACCGAACTGACGCCGTTCGGCCGCGACATGGAAACCAAGAAGGAAGTGTTCGAGGAAGCCGTCCGCGCCATTTTCCCGATGTTCAAGGACGGCGGCAGCGAGCATCACGGCAAGTATTTCGATATTCCGCTGCGCAATGTGGTGCCCAAACCGGTCCAGAAGCCGCACCCGCCATTGTGGATGGCGTGCTCGCAGCTTCCGACCATCGAGCGCGCGGGCCAGAATGGCTTTGGCGCGCTCGGCTTCCAGTTCGTCAGCGCGGATGCCGCGCATGCCTGGGTGCACGCCTACTACAACGCCATCACCAAGCGGCTGAAGAAGCTCGCCGACTACCAGATCAATCCGAACATGGCGCTGGTGTCGTTCTTCATGTGCGCCAAGACCGACGAGGAGGCGAGGGCACGCGCAGATGGCGCCACCTTTTTCCAGTTCGCGCTGCGCTTTTACGGCGCCTCGCAGAACCGCCAGCGTCCGGCGCCCGGCACCGTCAACATGTGGGATGAATACAACAAATGGAAGCGCGAGGACCCGCAAGCGCAGGAGGCGGCGCTGCGCGGCGGCCTGATCGGCTCGCCGGAAACCCTCGCCAAGAAGTTGCGGCGGTTCCGTACCTCCCACATCGACCAGGTCATCCTGCTCAACCAGGCCGGCAAGAACAGCCATGAGCACATCTGCGAATCCCTCGAACTGTTCGCGAGCGAGGTGATGCCGGAATTCCGCAAAGACCCCGAACATGACGAATGGAAGGCGGGCGTGATGAGCGGCGCGATAAAACTCGAGGAAATCGACACCGAAGCATTCACGGATCGCTACGGCAAGCTGGCGGTCGACGTTGCGGCAGCGAAACCTGCCTCCGCGGCGGTGGGATAGCGGGCATCTTTGACGGGAAAACCCGCCTCGGCCGGCGGAAAAGAATTAAGCTACGATTCGTCGGGCCATTGGAACAAACACAGCGCCCGTCGCCGATGCGACAGGGCGGATATCGCTATTTTCCCGGGGTCCTCGACACCTACCGCGAGCGGCATCATGGTTGGTTGAATCAACGGAGCGCCGAGCCCGCTGTCAAGGATCAGCCTTGGGGAAATCGAATGTCGGATATCGCCGTCAAGGTCTCGCAGCCGATTGCGTTGCGGGCGCGACTGAACGAGGACTGGCTCGCCGTCGTCATCGGTCTCCTGGTCTTCGGATCGGCGCTCGTCAGCATCGGCGGGACCGACCTTCTGGGCTGGGCCGTCACCACCTCGGTTTATACCGACATCGCGCAGGCCCTTAACCCCTTTGCCAAGGCCTATGCGTGGCTTGGCGGCGGCGGCGCGCTGCTCGCCACTTACGCCGCGTTGCTGGTTGTGCTGAGCGCCGGCGTGGCCACCCTTGGCGGAGATGTCAGGAAATTTGCGCTTGCGTTCACCGTGGTGTTTGCGATCACCTATGCGAGCTGGATTTTCGGCGGCTACGCCTATGTCGCCGCGGTGACGCCGGCCGAGCAGCAGAAATTCGGACTTTCCTGGTCGCTCAAACTGACCAATGAGGGCGGCTTCATCGTGGCCCTGCTTTCGGGACTCGTCATCGCCAATTTGTTTCCCCGCTTCGCCGACTGGCTGAAGGAGGCGATACGGCCCGAGCTCTACATCAAAATCGCGATTGTGATTCTCGGCGCCACCGTCGCGGTCACCGCGGCGGGCCGGTTGAACCTTGCATCCTCGCTCTTGCTGCGCGGCGCGGCGGCAATCGTCGAGGCCTACCTGATCTACTGGGCCGTCATCTACTACGTCGCGCGCAAATGGTTCGGCTTCAGCCGGGAATGGTCGGTTCCGCTCGCATCCGGCATTTCGATTTGCGGCGTGGCGGCGGCGATCGCAACCGGTGGCGCCATCAGGGCGAGGCCGGCAGTGCCGATCCTGGTGTCATCGCTGGTCGTCGTGTTCGCGGTCGTCGAAGTTCTCATTCTGCCGTTCCTGGCGCAAACCTTCCTGTGGCAGGAGCCGCTGGTGGCGGGCGCCTGGATTGGATTGGCCATCAAGACCGACGGTGCGGCGGTCGCCGGCGGCGGCATCACCGAATCGCTGATCATGGCGAAGGCTGCTGCGGAAGGCATCAAATACCAGCCAGGCTGGATTCTCGCGACCACGGCGACCGTGAAGATCTTCATCGATATCTTCATCGGCATCTGGGCCTTCATTCTAGGCTACATCTGGACCAACCACATCGACAAGGGGCCGGACAAGGCGAAGCCGTCGGAAATCTGGCAGCGATTCCCGAAATTCATTCTCGGCTTCATCCTCGTCTTTGCGGTGTCGCTCTGGCTCGCGGTCGGTTCGACGCCGCAGATCGCCAAAGCGCTCCCGGCCGCTGCGGGGGAAGCGAATGTCTTCCGGGTGATTTTCTTTGTCCTGACGTTCTTCTCGATTGGCGTGCTGTCGGATTTCCGCAAGCTCTGGCAACAGGGTTTCGGCAAGCTCGCGGCGGTTTATTTCGTCAGCCTGTTCGGATTTGTGATCTGGGTGGGGCTGCTGATTTCATGGCTGTTCTTCAGCGGCTTCAAGCCGCCGCTTGCCAGCTGATCCAAAGGGTAACCGCATGTCGCAATCCGATCTGAGAAACGAAATCAACGGCACGGAAGTCGAACCGCTGCTCCCGGTCGAGAAGAAGCTGATTGGCTGGAGTCTGGGGCTCGGAATAGCGCTGCTGGCCGTGCTGATCGCCATCAACCATTTCGTGCCGATCAAATTATAGCGTAAACCCGGGCATGCCGGCCCGCTGAAGCGCCACTCCGGTGCGGCTGGTGTTACGGCTTCCGTTCGGCTATTCGTCGGCCGGGCCTGACCTGATCTTCCCATCCATGCAGAATTAGCCCTTGATGAACGCTCGATTCCCGATCCTGTCCGGAGCGCCCGCGCCGCTGCCGAGCGACGTGCAAACTCGCCCCATCATTGCGTTCGCCAATGTCAGCAAGGTTTACCCCTCGCGAAATGAATCGGCGGAGGTGGTGGCGCTCGATGACATTAGTCTGCAGGTGCCTGAAGGCGCCATTGTCGGGGTGATCGGCAAGAGTGGCGCGGGTAAATCAACGCTGATCCGCATGATCAACGGTTTGGAGCATCCGAGCAGAGGACATGTGCTGGTCGACGGAACCGACGTGACCGCGCTTGACGAACGTGGCTTGCGCCGGGCTCGCCGTTCCATCGGCATGATCTTCCAGCATTTCAATCTGCTGTCCTCCCGAACGGCTTTCGAGAATATCGCGCTGCCACTGGAAATTGCCGGCTTCGCCAAAAGTGGGATAGCAGGCGTCGTTGAACCGCTGCTGGCGATGGTTGGGCTGTCCGACAAGCGCGACCGCTACCCTGCGGAATTGTCCGGCGGGCAGAAGCAGCGCGTGGGTATCGCCCGCGCGCTCGCTACCAGACCGAAGGTCCTGCTGTCGGACGAGGCCACCTCTGCGCTCGATCCGGAAACCACCGATCAGATCCTGTCGCTGTTGAAGACGATCAATGCCGAATTGAAGCTGACCATCGTTTTTATCACCCACGAGATGTCGGTCGTGAAAAAGCTCGCGGACCGGGTCGCCGTGCTTGAAAGCGGACGCATCGTCGAGCAGGGAACGACCTACGAAATATTCGCCAGCCCTCGCCACGAGACGACGCGGAGATTTGTTGGCTCGATCACCGGCGGCAATGTGCCGGATTGGCTGGTTGCGAAACTGAGGCCTGAACGCCGCGCCGGCGACAGCGCGGTATTGCACGTTGCGTTTGTCGGCGGGGAGGCCGACCAGCCGGTCCTGTCGCGCCTGGCGCGAACCCTCGGTGTCGATGTCAACATCCTGCATGGACAAGTGGAGACGATAGCGGGGCATCCCTTCGGATCGCTGTTCATTTCGGTTTCGGACGATCCGGAGATCCTGCGCGGGATCATCGAGGAATTGCGGGCGGGCCAGAATACCGTGGAGCACCTTGGCTATGTCTCCTGAAATACTCGAGCTCATTGCCTGGTCGACCTTGGATACCCTTGTGATGGTGGGACTGTCCGGCCTGTTGGGAACCCTGTTGGGACTTCCGCTCGGTATCTTTC
>JBKQRS010000170.1:0-9540 GCA_052143915.1 Bradyrhizobium sp. | reverse complement strand
TCTCCGCCACCCCAAGGCGCCCGGCCTGTCCCTCACGGGCCTCTGGTTGGTCGTCGCTGACCGCGCCTAGGGGCTTCCCGTGTTTCGTACGCTTTCCTTGTGTACATGCCGCCGCCAATACCCCGGTGTAGCAACTGGCCGTACTCTTCGCTCAACTCGACCAGCTGTTTCAGCCTTCCCCGATATGGCAGTCGGATCGGCCTACACATCTTCCTTTTCGAGGCTTGCTCGACGTTCACTCGCGTTGCGGCCTGCACACTCGCGCTGTCACCAATTCGTGACACGCTAATCGAAGGCTTCAGCCACTTCGTTACCTCCATGACTGCTCCGATTGCTTCCGGCTGGAGCGGTTGCCGGGTGGGCCTTGCACCCACTGGAAAGCGCCGCCTTGTCACGGCGCACGCCAAACCCGGAAATCGCGCCTAATCGTTCAAGCTTTACAAATCTGCCCAGACACCCCTTAACCTGTTGGGGTCTAAATCGGCGAAAAATGAGGGTACCAACTGAGGCAGCCTTTGTGAACTAGCAGCGCCTCGTGAACAGATGGGCACTACGCTAGGCCGCCCTTGTAAGAAAGTTGCCAATGCGGCCATTGCGAGTTTTTCAATGAGCCTTAAGCCTACTGTCATTCGCAACGTATTGAGCGATCCGGCGGAGATGGCAAAAGCCCTCGGACCAAAGTTTGGTAGGCGGATTTCTCCAAATCCAGATGTCGCGGAATACGCGATGGTCATTAAATTCCCATCGAACGTCGTCGTTTCTGGACGCGCCGTTGCCAAGGCGCTCAGTAAACTTTCGGAGCGTACAGGTCCAATTTTGCTTGCGGGTTACGATTTCACTGTCGAAGCAAGGCAGATGGCTCAGACCGAAGCGTGCGATTTGGTTTCTATGGCCGAGTTCGGCTGGGCTGACGCCCTCTACGCAGATCGCATGCTGCGCTAAATTCCTCCACGTAGCATTGAGTGTGAACTAGAAAAGATTACCGGCTGAGGCGGCCAGATTCTGACATGAGCAAAAATTCCATCCTGCTTTGGGCTACCGTTGCTGTCATATGCGGCTTTGTCATCTGGACAGCGGCTGGTCGGCCACCGTATGGGCCGTTTAACAACATGGGATTTGACAGCAGTTGGGACTGCCCACCAAACGCAAAGCCGAGCGCCACCGTCTGCGTCAAGAAGCTGCCTGTCGCAAAATAGGCCACTGCCAAATTCAAATTGGGCCACTAGGGGTAAAGCAACCGTTGTCCGTTCCGGATCAAAAACAGAAGCGGCTCAGCCTCAATGGCATGTCGGCTCTGCCCTCAACTGCGGACATGCGGCGACTGCATCGGCATGTCGGTTTCGTGCCGATACTGTTGCAAAAATCCTTTTGCGGCATGGGACTCAAATTCTCCGAGCCGTGGGTGCGACGATTGAATAACGACGTGGGGGGACCACGCCGCAACGCGCTAAACGCATGAGCGACTCTGGTATCAGGTTTGAGGCTCTATCGACCGCCGATTGTCGCTTTTTTTGTTTTTCGGCAGGAAAATGGCCGCTGCGCCATTTGGGACTTTTGCAACAGTATCTGCCAAAAACGCAAGTAGCGTGACCTTATTTGATCGCTTCGTCGGCGCGGGCAATTAGAGTAGCGAGCGTTTGACGTCTACTCCTCGCTGATTTGCCCGCTGGGCAAATCAGGCGATCATTTTCCCGCGCGACGCCTCACTTGCCCTGGGCTGAAGCTTCACAAATCCCATGCACGCAAACTTCAATTTGGGCAAACGCTTCAATCTGATTTGGGCTGTCGAGTCCGGTCGCCAAAAAAATATTCCGCTTTGACCTCGCCCAACTGTGGACTTTGCGGCGCGCCGTCAGATCGCCGCCGGCCCGCCACCAAACGGCCCTGCGACTCGGTGACGCCGTTGGCGTGGCCCTGGGGGATTAACAATGCATCGCCGGGAGCGGCTTTATGTACAAAGCGTCAAAACAATATCTGACCGTATCTGTAACCGCGCTGATCGTCGCAACTCTGTTTTTGCTGACTGCGATATTTGTGCGCAGTGTCGTGACGCCCGAGATGGACGGCAAAATGACCGCGGATCGGACGACCCTGGAATTGAGAAGGTCATTGCCGTGATTTGCAGCCAGGACTCACACAAAGTTCCCCCGCGATTATCCCCATGAACTTGATTCTTGCGATTTGATCCCGTGCATGAACGGTGTCACTGTTCTCTGATGAAGAGTGCACGCCCATGAATCAAACCGCGCGACGTCGTGTTTGCACCACGCCACCGCGCCTAACCACCGCAACCGAATAGAGCGGTTCCAATGGCTGACGAGACTATTGCTTCCATCATCGCCCTACATCAACCCAAAAGGGCTGGGATCGGCGCCCAACGCGCCCGCCCGTCCAGGCCGCGCAAACGGCAAAAGGCGAAGCGGCAAAAGGCAGAGGCCGCTGCCTCGCCAGATGCCGAATTTTCATCCTCGGAATCACTGATCCCGGTAGAGTTTCTGTCGGCGAATTCGGCAGCCTTTACCGAATCGCCGGTCACGTCGTCCCCGATCGTCACGTCAGGCGCCGTCACGCCCTCACACCGGCCGGTCGCCTCGATCCTCCTGGTGGCCGCGGCGTTCGCGCTCGCTGGTGTCGGCATCACCACGAACGGCTGGTTCGCCCGATCGCTTGGATCGAGCGACATCGCTGGTTGGCTATTCTTGGCCATTGGCGTCGCGGCCGATCTCGTCGCGCTGGTGATGCCGTCATGTGCCGCTGCGCTGTGGCACAACCGCCAGCGCGCCACCTCGCTCGCCGGATGGGCTGTGTGGGCGATGACTTTTGTCTTTGTCGTTACCGCCGGCATCGGCTTCGCGTCGGTCAACATCACCGATGTTACGGCTGCTCGGGCGGCTCGCGTAACGCCCGCCGTGACGGCGGCTCAATCGGCGCTAAGTGATGCCATGTCGGCGCGCGATCGGGAGTGTGTGCACGGCGTTGGCAAGTTCTGCCGCGAACGCGAAGCGGCGGTCGCCGGGCGTCGCCAGATCCTCGACACCGCTATGGCGTCGGTCGGGCAGACCGCGGACCCTCAAAGCGACGCCGCCATCAAGCTCGTCGCATGGGTTACCCATGGCGAAGTGCGGCCATCGGGCGACGACTTCGCCATGCTTCGTCTTGTCTTGCTGGCGTTGCTGCCGCAAATCGGCGGAATATTGTTGATGGTGAGCCGATCGGCGATGCGGCCCAGCGTGAGCTGATCTCCAGCCATCGAAACCGTCAGCGGCCAGCTGGACGTCATAATCGCAGTCGGGCGTGGCTGGATGGTGCCGTCACGCGCCTGCTCGTGCGCGCCATTGGCGCGCGACCTGTTGATGGCGTTTAATCGTCGCGCTTGAGTGCAACATTTGTACGTACAATCGCCCTGGGACTGCTGCGCTCCTGCCTCGCTTCTGTCAAACCATGAGGGCCTCTTCCGCAAATCACACGGAAGAACTGTCGGCGGAGGTACCCAATGCGTCACTCGGAAAGTCCGACTCTCGCAGAAGCGTACGATCTGGACGCCATATCCGATCGCTGCGCCCTTGATGAACCGGCTAGCGGAACACGCCCGGTTATTTGGACAAGAACCGCCACAACCGCGGCTTCCGAAGAGCGCTGCCAATCTCGGAAGTTGCCGGTTTCGTGCTTGCCGAAGGTCTGCTTTGGCTCAATCGCTACCGAAACGGGCCTTTCGGACGATGTCCGGTCTACCCCCGTTAGCGACCGAACTACGGACATCCCGGATCGGGAGCTTCGTGCCATGAACGAGTATTGTCATGTCACTCGATCACCTTGTCAGCGCACGGCGCGGCGGATGGTCGGCTCTTCCGTGGATTTCGACCGCGCTATTGCTCCAATTGAATGCGCGCGCTCTTGGCTCCGTTCAACAGCCGTCTGAGATGAAAGCCGGCAAGTGCGTCGCCGGCATGCAACCCGACCAACGCCGCAAAAGCCGGCATCGCCGCGGCATCTCCGGCCTCCAGCTTGGCGAAGGCTTCGCAATATTGCGCCGTCACCGGTCCCTCAAACGTCGCTTCCGCCAGGGGCTCGTAGGCCCGCAGCGGCTCGCTGCGCCCGCGCAACATCAGATCGCCGACCGGCCTGCCGCGAAAAGCCGTGGCGGCATCGGCGACGGCGGCGCTGACACAAATACGCGTACCGAGAAACTTGTTGGCTGCCTCAAGCCGCGCTGCGGTGTTGATGGTATCGCCATAGGCCGTGTAGTCGAAGAAGCGGCCGCCGCCGAAATTGCCGACCAGCGCAGGGCCGGCGTGAACACCAATGCGGGTCGCGCCGAAATTCACGCCTTTGGATTTCCAGCGCTGGCGAAACTCCTCAGCCCAGTCATCCAGCGCATGCGCGCAGGCAATTGCCCGGGTCGCATAATCCGATTGGTCGCCCGGCGCATTGAAAAGAATCTGGATGGCGTCGCCGATGATCTTGGCGACCGTGCCTTCATGCGCAAAGACGACGTCCGTCATGCCGCCCACATATTCGTTGAGCAGCGTGCCCAGCACGTCGGGCGCGGCGGTTTCCACCAGCGAGGTGAACCCTGCGATATCGGTGAAGATCACCGCAACATCGCGCCAGTGCACATCCATGCCTTCGCCGGCGGCGGCAAGCCTTGAGGCGATCTGCGGCGAGAAATACCGCGAAAGCGACGCGTGCGCGCGCTCCGCCTCCAGCTGGCGGCGGCGCGCCTCGCGCATCGCCTCGATATGGCGGATGGTCTTGTCGATGGTCGTCTCGAGATCGCCGAAATCGATCGGCTTGGTCAGGAAATCGAACGCCCCGCGATTCATCGCGGTGCGGATGTTGCTCATGTCGCCATAGGCCGAGACGATGATGGTCGATTTCTTGTCCTCCGCCTCCTGCAATTTCTGCAGCAGGGACAGGCCATCCATTCGCGGCATGTTGATGTCGGACACCACCATGTCGACATACGGATGATTTTCGATCGACTGCAACGCCTCCACCCCGTCATGGGCAAACATGAAGGTCACTGCGCCATCGCGAATTTGCTTGCGGAACTTCTGCAAGACAAGAGCCTCAAGGTCCGGCTCATCGTCGACAACGAGGATGGTTGCGGTCATGCGGCCTGCCCAAGGCGTGCATCGATCTCAAGGCGCAGCAGCGCAAAATCGATCGGTTTGGTCAACAATCCCACCGCACCGCGTTCGACGGCCTTGCGGCGCGTTTCAGCGTCGCCGTAGGCGGTGATCATGATGACGGGAACATCGGGCCGTTCCGCGCGCACCTTTGGCAGCATTTCGAGCCCGCTCATTCCGGGCATGTTGATGTCGGACAGGATCAGGATCAGCGATGGATCCTTGATCTCGGCGGCGCGTATCAGCGCCTCGAGTGCCGACGGAGCAAACTCCATCTTGAAGCGCCCGGATTTAAGGTCGCGCCGGAATTGCTGGCGGAACAGCGCCTCGACATCGGGCTCGTCATCGACGACGAGTATGTAAACGCTCAATTTCGGCCTCCAGCCTGGGTCTGTGCCGCCGCGCGAGGCAGCGTAATGATGAATTCGGTGAATGCACCAGGTTCGGTTTCGACGTCAATCTTGCCTCCGTGCTGTTTCACGATGATGTCGTGGCTCATCGACAGCCCAAGTCCGGTGCCTTCGCCCGCGGGCTTGGTGGTGAAGAAGGGATTGAACATCTTCTCCTTCACCTCTGCCGGGATTCCGGTACCGTTGTCGCGAATCCGGATTTCGACCCTGTTGCCGATGTTTTTCGTGGTCGCGCTCAAGGTCGGCTCGAAGCCTGCGTCGCCTGCTTCCTTGCGCTTGGTGGCGGCGTAGAAGCCGTTGGAAATGAGATTGAGAAACACCCGCGTGATCTCCTGCGGGTAAAGGTCGATCAATCCGGCAGCAGGGTCGAGGTCGCGCTTGAGCGTGATATTGAAGGCCGGTTTTTCCGCCCGCGCGCCATGATAGGCCAGATTGAGGCTTTCCTCGACGATCGCATTGATATCGGCGGGCCGATGTTCGCCCGACCCCTCGCGCGAATGCAGCAGCATGTTCTTGACGATCGAGTCGGCGCGCTTGCCGTGCTGCACCACCTTCTCGAGGTTGCCCTTGAGCATATTCGTGAGCTCGTCGATCTCCTCCCGCGCCTTATCATCGAGCGTGGCCAATCCGAGCAGCTCATTGAGCTCGTCGATCAATTCGCCCGACAGCGCCGAGAAATTATTGACGAAGTTGAGCGGGTTCTTGATCTCGTGAGCGATACCGGCGGTGAGCTGGCCGAGCGAGGCCAGCTTTTCAGTCTGCACCAGCCGGTCTTGCGCGGTGCGCAATTCATCGAGCGAGAGCGAAAGCTCTTTGGTGCGCTCCTGGACCTGTTCGAACAGGCGCACGTTTTCGATGGCGATGACCGCCTGGTCGGCGAACGTCTGCACGAGGTCCAGCTGGCGCTGGCTGAATGGTCCGGGCCCCGGCCTTCCCAGCAGCAGCACGCCCTCGACCGCGGCGTCGCGCATCAACGGGACGGCAAGGACCGCTCGGTAGGCGCCGATCGTCGGCGCGTTGGCAAAGCTATATTCCGGGTCAAGCTCGACATCCGCGACATGAACCGGCTTGCCGTCCATGAAGACCCGGCCGGTGATCGTTTCACGTCCCGGCTTGATCGGGTGGGCATGCATAAAGTCGACAAAGGCCTGCGTGCAGCCGGATTCGGCCTGCAACCGCATCACCTCGCCGTCGCGCAAGCATATGATGCCCAGTGACGCGCCGCACAGCGATTTTGCGGACTCGGTCAGCGTGGTAAGTACCGATTTCAAGTCGAACGCCGAGCGGCTGATGACCTTGAGTACATCGGCGGTCGCGGTCTGCTGTTGCAGGGATTCGGTGAGATCGTCGGTGCGCTCCCGCAATTCGTTCAGCAGGCGGGCATTTTCGATGGCGATCACGGCCTGACTGCCGAAGCTTGTCACCAGATCGATCTGCTTGTCGGAGAACGCGTGCACGGTCTGCCGAAAAATCGCGATCACACCGACAAGGTTGTTTTCTTTCAACATCGGCACAAGCAAAAGCGTCCGGGCGCCACCGAGTTCGACCAGCTCCACGATCGGCGGGAAATCGGTGAGGTAAGCCGGCTCCTGCTTGACATCAACGACGTGAACGAGTTGCTGGGTCGCAATCAGCCGCCCCAACGGGTCGATCGGCGGCGGGTAGATGACAGGATTGCGCGAAAAGGTTTCCGCGAATGCCGGCGGCAGATTGAACATCGAGGCACAACGGAAGCCGCCGCCTTCGTAGAGAACCAACAGACCGAATTGGGCATCACAGATACTGGTCGCGCTCGACAGGATCGTTCGGAACACGGGGTCGAGTTCACCGGGCGAGCGACTGATGACCTTGAGCACCTCGGAAGTCGCGGTCTGGTGCTGCAGCGATTCCGAAAGGTCGGCGGTTTTGGCCTGCACTTCGTCGAACAGCCGCGCGTTCTCGATCGCGATCACGGCCTGGTCGGCGAAGGTCTGCAGCAGTTCGATCTGGCGTTGAGGGAACGACCCGGTTTGCGAACACCCAATCACCATCACACCGATCACGGCATTGTCGCGCGTCATCGGGACGGCCAGCGTTGAACGAATTTGGCCTATGCTCGAATCCGAACCGTTGGCGTTTCGAATTGCCTCCCGGATCCTGGGATCCATTTCCGGATCCTCGTAGAAGTTGGTGATGCTCTGCACTTCTCCCGTAAGGATTACGCGTTCCGCGGCGGTGCCGCGACCTGCGCGTATGGGGCGTCCCTTGAACAGGCGGCTCGCCTCCGTGACGCCGACGCCGGCGATCGCCTTGCATTCAAAGGCTTCGTCGCCGCGCAGATATAGAAGGCCCACATTGGCACCGCAGAGCTTGTAAGCTGACTCGACCAACGTATCGAGCACTGTCTGCAAATCGAAAACCGACCGGCTGATGACCTTGAGCACATCGGCGGTCGCGGTCTGCTGCTGCAGGGATTCCCGCAAGTCCTCGGTGCGTGCCTCTACCTCATCGAACAGCCGGACGTTTTCGATGGCGATCACCGCCTGGTCGGCGAAGGTTCGTACCAACTGGATATGGTGTTGGGCGAACGTGCCGAGTTCCTTGCGCGTCACGCTGATTATTCCGATCGGCTTGCCCTGGTTCATCAGTGGTGTGAACAACATGCTGCGATAGCCGCGCAAGCGCGCCAGGTCCCGCAACAAGGGGGATACGCCTTCCGATTCGGTATCGGTGATTTGCTGGGTAACGCCGTCCCGAACCAGCATGAACGGCGGAAATTCCTCCACCGGCCGCGGGAACGAAGACTTCAAGGCTTCGTCCGCCGTCGGGTTGGTCGGCGTGAATGCCACAAGGTGAAGCTCGTTGTCGACAAAGCGCAACACCGCGGTTGAGAAGCCGCCGATCAGCCGGTTGGAACTGGTCGCAATTGCGTCGAACACCGGCTGCACGTCCGACGGTGAGCTTGCTATCACTTTGAGGATGTCGGCGGTCGCCGTCTGCCGCTCCAGCGCCTCCTTGGTTTCGTTGAACAGCCGCGTGTTCTCGATGGCGATCGCGGCTTGTGCCGCAAAGCTTCGCACCAGATCGATTTCCCTGGTCGAGAACGGCCGCACCTCCTGGCGGTAGATGACAATTGCGCCAACCAGCACGTCATCCCTGAGAATCGGCACGCCGAGCGTCGATCGCGCACCGCCAAGCCTGGCCGCAACGCCGGGGGCGGCGTCGGCGGCGTAATCGGGCGAGTGCTGCACTTGCCTTGTCCTCAGAATGCGATCGATCATGCCGCCCGACAACCCTTGAAACGCGCCGGGCCGTCTCATGTATTCGGCGAGTGCCGCCGGAGTGCCCACGTCCGCCGCGAAGTAGAACGCGTTACCATCGAAACGGAACAGCGTGCCGAACCCGGCGTC
Organism: Bradyrhizobium sp.; assembly: GCA_052143915.1. Lineage (GTDB taxonomy): Bacteria > Pseudomonadota > Alphaproteobacteria > Rhizobiales > Xanthobacteraceae > Bradyrhizobium. The sequence goes on along the minus strand of JBKQRS010000170.1, from coordinate 612 downwards.
GCAAATACGGGTCGCATTCTCCAGCACCGCTTCGAAAACCGGTCGAAGTTCACCGGGCGAGCGACTGATGACCTTGAGCACCTCGGAAGTCGCGATCTGGTGCTGTAGCGATTCCTGCAAGTCGGCCGTCTTGGTCTGTACCTCGTCGAACAGGCGGGCGTTTTCGATGGCAATCATCGCCTGGTCGGCGAAGGTCTGCACCAGATCGATCTGGCTTTTGGTGAACGGGCCGGACTCGGGCCGCGTCAGTACCAGCACGCCTTCGACCTGGTTGTCCCTGAGCATCGGCACGCCCAGCGCCGCGCGAATTTTGATCAGGGAGTTCGCGGGCATCTCCATGTCCGGGTCCTTGAGAACATCGGGGATCATTTCGACCTTTCCCGATGCGATGACGCGTGAGGTGGCCGAACCGCGGCCCGCCCTCGGCGGATTGGCCGCCCAATATTGCAGGAATTCGGGGGTGGTGCTGGACGCCGCCTTCAGCGGAAAGACCTCGCCTTCGCGAAGGAAGATCGAGCCCCGATTAGCACCGCTCAACTCGACTGCGGACTTGATCAGCGTTTCGAGAACGGATTGGAGATCGAAGGTCGAGCGGCTGATGACCTTGAGCAC
>JBKQRS010000169.1:0-4024 GCA_052143915.1 Bradyrhizobium sp. | reverse complement strand
AGCCCGAACATGTCGGCGCGATGCACGATCAACGTATTGGCGTTGGGAATATCGAGGCCGGATTCGATGATCGTGGTGGAGAGCAGGATATCGTATTTGCCGTCATAGAACGCCGACATGATGTCCTCGATCACCGTCGGCGGCATCTGTCCATGCGCGACCGCGACCTTCATCTCCGGCACATTCTTGTCGAGAAAGTCCTTGACGCCTGCGAGGTCTTCGATGCGCGGCACCACGTAGAATGCCTGCCCGCCACGGTAGCGTTCACGCAATAGCGCCTCGCGGATCATCAGCGGATCGTGGGGGGCGACGAAGGTGCGGACCGCCAGCCGGTCGACCGGCGGCGAGGCGATGATGGAGAGCTCGCGCACCCCCGTCAGCGCCAGTTGCAGCGTGCGCGGGATCGGCGTGGCGCTCAAGGTGAGCACATGGACCTCGGCCCGCAATTGCTTCAACCGCTCCTTGTGGCTGACGCCGAAATGCTGCTCTTCGTCGACGATCAGAAGACCGAGATCCCTGAACTTGATCGATTTGCCGAGCAGCGCGTGGGTGCCGACCACGATGTCGATGGACCCGTCCGCGAGACCCTTCTTGACCTGCGTCAGCTCCTTCGGCGCGATCAGGCGCGAGGCCTGCGCCACGTTGACCGGAAAGCCGCGAAACCGTTCGGTGAAGGTTTTGACGTGCTGGCGCGCAAGCAGCGTGGTCGGAACCACGACGGCGACCTGTTTGCCGTCGAGCGCGACCGCAAAAGCCGCGCGCAGCGCCACCTCGGTCTTGCCAAATCCGACGTCGCCGCAGATCAGCCGGTCCATCGGCCGGCCGCTTTCGAGGTCCTTCAAGGTGGCATTGATCGCGCCGAGCTGGTCCTCGGTCTCATGATAGGGAAAGCGCGCGCAGAACTCGTCATAGACGTGCGGCTGCACCGGGAGTTTGGGCGCTTCATGCAGTTGACGTTCGGCGGCGATCTTGATCAGTTCGCCGGCAATTTCGCGGATGCGGTTCTTGAGCTTTGCTTTCCGCGCCTGCCAGCCGCCGCCGCCCAGCCGATCCAGCTCGACATTGGCGTGGTCCGAGCCGTAGCGCGACAGCAGCTCGATATTCTCCACCGGCAGAAACAGTTTTGTCTCGGCGGCATAATGAAGCTCGAGACAATCATGCGGCGCGCCGGCCACTTCCAGCGTCTGCAAGCCCACAAAACGGCCGATACCGTGCTCGACATGAACCACGAGATCGCCGGCGGCGAGACTGGTGACTTCGGAGATAAAGTTGTCGAGCTTGCGGCTTGCCTTGCGTGGCCGCACCAGGCGGTCGCCGAGGATGTCCTGTTCGCTGATGACGGCGACATGGTCGGTCTCGAATCCGGATTCCATGCCGACCACCGCCAGCATCGCCTCGTTGCGCGGCGTGGCCTGCACCGTGCGCCAGGAGTTGACGCTGGTCAGATTGAGAAGCTTGTGATCCCGCAGCATGCTGCCCATGCGGTCGCGGGAGCCTTCGCTCCACAGCGCGATGACGACCTTCTTGCGGCTCGCCTGCAACGCCAGGACATGGGCGACCACGGCTTCGAACACGTTGACCGCGCTGTCATTGCGCTCCGGCGCGAAATTGCGTCCCAGCCGCGCGCCGGCGTCGACCACGCCCGTGCTGGCCTCCGGCATGGCGAACGGCGTCAGCCGCGCCAGCGCGCAACCTTCCAGTCGCCTGCTCCATTCGTCTTCGGTCAAATACAGCCGGTCCGGCGGCAAAGGCTTGTAGATCGCGCCACCGCCGGGATGCTCCAGGGCCTCGCGCCGCGCCTCGTAATAATCGAAAATCTGTTTGAAGCGCTCGCGCGCGGCGTCCTCGCCTTGCGGCTCAATCGCAATCGGCGTGTCCGCGAGGTAGTCGAACAGCGTATCCATCCGTTCGCTGAACAGCGGCAGCCAATGCTCCATCCCGGGATGGCGGCGGCCTTCGCTGACGGCCTCATAAAGCAGATCGTCGCGCTCAGGGGCGCCGAAGGCTGCGACATAGCCCATCCGAAAGCGGCGAATGGTCTCGGTGATCAGCTGGAATTCCGAGATCGGAACCAGATCGAGCGAACGCATGTCCAGGAGCGTGCGCTGGGTTTCGGCATCGAAGGTGCGGATCGATTCCAGGCTGTCGCCGAAAAAATCGAACCTGACGGGCTGATCGAGGCCAGCCGGGAACAGATCGAGGATGCCGCCGCGCACGGCGTATTCGCCAGGTTCGCGCACGGTCGAGGAGCGGTTGTAGCCGTTATGCTCCAGCCATGCGACGATGGAATCCATCGGCACGACGTGGCCCGGCGCGACCGACAGCGCCTGCGCCGCGATCGTTTGCCGTGCCGGCACCCGCTGCACGATGGCGTTGACCGTCGTCAGCACGATCAACGGCTTGTCGCTGCCGGCAAGCCGCGACAACCGCGCCAGGGTGGTGAGCCGTTGCGCCAGGATGCCGCCATGTGGCGACACCCGGTCGTAGGGCTGGCAGTCCCAGGCCGGAAACTGCAGCACCGGCAAATCGGGCGCGAAGAATTCCAGCGCCCGTGCCAGCTGCTGCATGCGCGGGCCGTCCCGGCACACCACGGCGAGGCTGACGGCGGGCGGCTTCGGGCGTGCCGCGACCGCGCGCGCCAGGTCCGAAACAACGAGACCTTCGGCGCCCTCGGCGACATTGGCAAAGGTCAGAGCACGGCCGGGCGCGAGCAATTGCGCGGGCGATTGGGCAGACTGTTTCATGCCTCGTGGTCCGCCGGGCGAAACGACTTGATGCGGTCGAAAAGGCGGCTTGCATATTGGAGGGCCAACGGCACGCTCCCGGTCAGCGCGGCATAGAAATCGGGATCGGGCACCTCGAGCAGGTGCTCGAACTGATCCAGTTCATCGTCGGTCAAACCGGCAATCTCGGCATCGGCAAACCGACCCAGGATGAGGTCCATCTCGCGGGTGCCGCGATGCCAGCAGCGAAACAGCAGCCGCTTGCGGCGGTCGTCAAGGCCGCTGCTCGATCGTGTAGATCCCGTCATGTTTCCGATTCCAAATCCGAACGCCGAAAGCCCGGACGTGCCGGGCGGGTTGATATAGCGTTGCTGTCGGCGAATGTCAGTAGCTGTTCTCTGCGCAAGATTGCATGAATGACCTGTTGACACTTTTTTTCGATCCCGCGGCGCGAGACGCCCGAGACAGGCGAACTACCGAACAGCCCGTCGGGCAAGTCAGCTGTCTCGAAGAGCGAAGGCGGAAGGCGTATCCCAATTTGGTCTGAGGGGCTTCGTTCAGCAATAAAAAAGCCCCGGACGATGCCGGGGCTTGAGTTTGCTGGAGACTGGAAGCAATCAGTAACGGGCGACGACCGGACCCGTGCCGCCGAATTTGTAGTTAAAGCGGACGGTAACCATGTCGACGTCCTGGCTGATCCGATTGAGCGCACCGGCAAGCAGGGGATTCGCCACCGAGAACGAGTTGTTTGAATCGCCCATGAAGAGGTGGTCGTATTCAATACCGACCGTCCAGTTTGGACTGAAGCCGTACTCACCTCCGATGCCCACCGTGCCACCCCAGCGGGTCGAGCTTGCCGAGGCGATACCAACTCCTCCAAGGGTGGAGTTTATGAAGTAGCTGTTGCTCGTCACCGCCGCGCCGCCCTTCAGGTACAACAGCGCCGCATTCCAGGCATAGCCGATCTGGCCGGTGAAAAGGCCCAAGCCATCAACCTTGGTGCCGGTCGTAAACAGTGGGTTGAAAAGGCTGACGTGCGAGCCGTTCAGATTCGCCCAGTCGCCCTGAGCTTCCAAACCGAAAACAGCCTGACCCATCTGCCAGCGGTAGCCGACCTGGCCACCGAGAAGGCCACCCGACTTGGAGAGGCAACCGTCAGGAATGACTGCGCCGGCTACCGGAACGATACCCCAGCAATTGCGAGACTCTCCCCAGCCGCCGTTGCCGCCAATGTAGAAGCCGCTCCAATCGTAGACCGGCATAACGACCGGAGGCGTCCTCCACTTGGGCCGCAGTGGCGC
>JBKQRS010000168.1:0-3449 GCA_052143915.1 Bradyrhizobium sp. | reverse complement strand
GTCAACTGCACGACACCCCCGCAATGTCGCGCTGGCATGGCTGGGTACCATTCGATCGGCTCATGGAAGCAGGAACAGCGCACCCGCGACGGTTCAGCGCGCTGACGGTAATTTATTTCGGAATTTCCGAAATTTCGCTTTTCACCGGACCCAAATCAGCAGTATATCTCCCGACGTCCCGCCCCATAGGAGGGGCGTTTCGCGATCGTCACGGACGTTGGAGCGGGATGCGGTGGACGCGGGCTGCGCTTTCGACGAGCGCGCGGCTCGCGGACGGCGAAGTCGTGTGGTCCTGACGCCCCGACGCTGGCGTCAAGTTGGCGAAAACAAGTTTTCGCTGGCGACGGTGGCAAACAAGCCCGGTCACCGGCTATCCGATTCACACATCTCGAAAACCGACTCAAATACAGAGACTTAGGCCACCCCCCGGGTTTCGAAGCATCTTTATGTCGGTGGTTCAACGACCGTTGATAAGACTCGCGTTTTTCCTCCACGTGGACCACCGATCAAGAGATGTGTGCATCTGATAGCGGCGACGCGGGGCAGCAATCGCGGTGAGATCGCGCGATATCGTGCAAATTCGCAGAATGGCGCGCCATTCAGAACAAAACTACGAACTCTTATATAATTGATATTACTATATAATTTTTTGCGATCGATTCTTTTGGGAGCTCCACCTGACCTGCCACGTCCCCAACTCGGCGAATAGGCCGCGCAAAACGCGTCTTCGGCTCTCTCACATCCGCCCAGCGTCCCCGAGCACCGCAATCGTCCGCAATGCAATATCGCGCATCAATCCGATCTCGGTCACATCCCGTCCGTCGGCGAGCGCCTTTGCAACGATCGCGAGTTCGCACCAACATAGATCGGCGGCCTCAGGCGCCTCACGCATCCATAGGGCCGTGCGCAAGACAATGTCAGCCCATCTGTCACGACGTCGCGCTATGACGCTCTGCAATAGATAGGTAGCAAGTTTGGCGCGATCACGGCCGCGGACGCGCTCCACGGCTTGAGCCACCTGCGGGTCGTCCTCGAACCAGGATTGTGCGACGGTCTCCAGCTCGGCAAGTTTGTAGCTCTTCCGCAGCACCGATCCGAGCGCAGCGGGCTCACACATCGCCTTGGGGACCTCGGCGATTAACCGGGCGAGCGTTTCACCAAAAGCCATGCGCGCGGGTTGCCAATCGGCACCGCCGATCGTTTCGGCGACTTGGAGCAGGCCGAACGGCGGCGCTTCCCGTTTCTCTATACTGAGCGCCAGTTCGTGCGCCACGATCCGATCGAGATATGACCGAGATACGGCAAGCGTAGGGGTATCCATCCCGGCGGCGGCGAGACTCATCTCGATCTGGCGGCGCGATTCCGGTTCGCCACTCCAGGCATCCGCAATCCCGCCTTTGGTCAGGACCGACGAGATTCGCTTTTTCCGTCCGGCCGGCGAGATCAGCAGGAATCCTTGCGCTGTGGCGCCATCGACGCTAGTGGCGACAATTGCCTCGATGCTGCCCGCCTCCCACGGCGCGCAATCGATTCCAGCCGCCCGCGCCTTGCGGATGACCGCGTCGACTTCGGCTCGCTCGTTCTCGGGTCGCCAATTGCGCATCGCGATCAGCCGCCGAACCTCGGTAGGCGTCAGCGAGGCTGCGACCTGCGCAAGCGCTCCCGCAACCGAATGGCGGACAGCCGAACTTGGATCGAGCAGGAACAGAACGGCAGCGCCACGCGCTTCGGGGATACCGGCGAGCGCCATGCCAACTGCCAAAGCGCTGCGGGTTTCCGGCGGCATTGCATGACCGCTTTCGATCAGCGAACCAACGGCCAGGAACGGATCGCCGTCGCAGGCTTCGAGGATGCCGGCGAGAGCGGCGTGGACGTCGGTCGGAAGCGATCCGTCATGGTTCCTATCAACGAGCTGATTTGTCGAGGCCGCGGCAAACTCCGGGGATGCTGGGATTTTCGACTGGTGCAGGGCCCCGCCCACGTAGGCGAGCATGCGCCCATCGACGGTTCCGGCCTCGACCTGCGCGACGACGTCGGCCTGAAAATCCGCGATCAGTTTGGCTGCGTCCGCGTAGCCGCGGTCGGTGCGATAACGTAGATGCTCGAGCAGCCGCTGCAGCAGAAACAAATAACCGATCGCAAGCGGTTCATCGTTGCCGGCCGGAGGCATGTGGAGAGTGACGCCCGCAAAAGCGGCAAAGATTTCGCGTGGGGAGCTTTCGCAGTACCGATCAAAGGCCGCGTTGAATGGGGGCGGTCGGCCTTTGGCGATCGCCTGCGCGATCCGTCTCGCGTGATCATCCGTCGGCGAGGATTTTGGCTGGGCTCGGCTCATCGAGTTCCTCCGCGAATCACCTGTAATGATAGCCGGGAGTTGGTCTCGTTTCTTTCAGAGCCGGCGATATCCACTCATAAAATCCGCGCCCTTGGCGTCGCCGGTGGTATCTCATCAGGATACGAAAGCATTGCAATACGTATCCCGATGGGATACGTATTGCTCATGATCAGGAACTTCAAGGGGAAATTTGCCGAGTCTATCCTGCAGGGCCGCATGGCCCCGAAGGGTTTCCCGGCGAATCTCGCCAAGGTAGCTCGCCGAAAACTGATTATGGTGGACGCCGCCGCCTTTCTTGAGGCCTTGAACTCGCCTCCCGGCAACCGCCTTGAAGCTCTAAAGGGCGATTTAGCGGGTAAGCACTCAATCCGCATCAACGATCAATGGCGGATCGTGTTCAGATGGACCGATGCGGGTCCCGAAGATGTCGAGATAATCGACTATCATTAGTCAGACGGCCGAATGTGGCCACCGAACGAATAGGAGTTCGCACATGGCAAAGAAACTTCCGCCGATTCATCCCGGCGAAATCCTGCGGGAGGAATTTCTGGTTCCGCTTAAGCTGACGCCTTACGCGGTCGCGGCCGCGCTGAACGTGCCGCGCACCCGGATCGAACGCATCGCGCGCGAAGAAAAGCCCGTTACGGCCGACACCGCGCTGCGGCTCGGCAAGTTCTTCAAGACCGGCGCTGCGTTCTGGATGAACATTCAGGCGCGCTTCGATCTCGAAACGGCCGAAGACGTGCTCGCGCCGCAGATCAAGAAGATTGCGTCTTACGAGGCGGCGTGAGAGCGATGCAAATCGCGCGTACCGGGTATCATGCAGCCTATAGCTTGATACCCGACGCAACGTCCAAAGCTTGGTTTAGACGGCGAGATATCCTCGCGCCGCGAATGCCTTCAGCGATGCGACCTTCGCCGCGTCGGGTTAAACCGCGAACGACATCCGCGCAGGGTTCGCAGTTTTATTCTGAATGGTGGCAATTTGGCGCGCCACGGCCGACGAAGATGGGCACTATTGTTTCGCCGTGGCGCTATGATACGGGAGCCTTGGTCTCGCCGCGACAGCAAAAATTGCGATCATCCGCGATTTCGCGCTACCATCGATGCCGTG
>JBKQRS010000167.1:0-3611 GCA_052143915.1 Bradyrhizobium sp. | reverse complement strand
ATATTCCTGAAGGATCGTCTCCCGCGATTGGCCTGCCGACAGCAGGCCCAGAATATCCGCGACTGTAATGCGCAGGCCGCGAATGCATGGCCGGCCATGCATTCGGTCAGGGTCAACCGTGATCCTCGTCAAAAGGTCTGACATTTCGGTACCTCGGATGGCCTTATACCATAAAGTGAGGTTTTCAGCGAGAGCATTGCTTTCAAAATTCGCGTGCGCAAGTGCGACAGCCCGCCCTACGATTTGGTTGACCCTGTTCACTCCGCCATCACCCCTTCCACGAACCCCGCCGGATCGTCGCAGAACTCGCGCATGACCTCGAAGTGATCCGTCTGCTCGACGGTCACCGGCTCCAGGCCGTATTTCGACGGCCGCCGCAGCCGCGCGTTCGGATAGGCCATCAGGAGAGGCGAATGCGTGGCGATGAGAACGACTGACGACCGTTAGCGTCGTCGGCGTCAGGAGGCGGCCATTGCTTTTACCGAACCGGTCCGATGTGTGATCGAGTTCACAGACCCGGCCCGGAATCGCCGGTAACGGTAGGTGGTTGGGTTAACCCGCGACATATTCATCGCCGGTGAACCGTCGCTATCGAAACCGCGACTAATGGGATTACAGGGAACGGACGGTGTTGGCGTGACGACGTATGAGGCCATGAAAACAGCGCGGGGCCCGGAAATCCACCATAAGGACAAGGCGGCTCCGCGATCGTCCCTTCGGGATCGCGCGCTGCTGGTGTTCTATATCGTTGTCATTGCCGTTTCGATGGGCGGATGGTTTTGGTTTTTGGGATCGGTATCCTGGCGCCTCGCCAGCTGGGCAATGCACTGACCGTCGGCAAACCGGTTCGCAGGGCGCGGATTAGCCGAAGGCGCAATCCGCCGCACCGAACCGATGGCGGATTACGCTGGCTAATCCGCGCGTTCAGGTTGACCCGGCTCACTCCGCCATCACCGCCTCCACAAACCCCGTCGGATCACCGCAGAACTCGCGCATGACCTTGAAGTGATCCGTCTGCTTGACGGTCACCGGCTCCAGTCCATATTTCGACAGCCGCAACAGGCGCGCGTTGGGATAGGCCATCAGCATTGGCGAATGTGTGGCCATCACGACCTGGCAGATCGTGGATTCCTCCATCCGCCGCATCAGCTTCAAGAATTCCATCTGGCGCGCGGGCGACAGCGCCGATTCAGGTTCGTCGAAAATGAAGATGCCCTGCCGCTGGCAGCGCTCCTCGAAGAAGCGCATGAAGCCCTCGCCGTGCGAATGCGAAAGGAAGTCGGGTGGTACATCCCCAACATCGAGCGCGGCCTGGTCGACATATCTCGCAACGGAAAAGAAGCTCTCGGCGCGGAAGAACCAGCCGTTGGTGACTTTCGGCAGCCAGCTCGCGCAGAGCGCCTTCGAAAGTTCTCCACCCGTGACCTCAACCGCATCGGAATGATCGACCGGCCGATAGCCCTTGCCGCCGCCGGCTTCGTCGTAGCCGGCGAGCACCGCGATGCCCTCCAGCAGCGTCGATTTCCCGGTGCCGTTTTCGCCGACGATGATGGTGATGGGGCGATCCAGGTTCAGCTCGAAATCATCGTGCAGAAACGGCAGGCAGAACGGATAGGCCTTGCGGTCATCGATCCGCGTCTGATCGAGCCACAGCCGCCTCAGATACGGCGCCGGCATGTTGATGGTACGATTTCGTCTGGAACTCATACTTTCGCCCCTCCTGGTCGAGGCCCAAGGTCACCTCAACTTAGGAACATAACAGGAACATTATTCCCCTGGAAGTGGGAAACACAGGCTTGATTTAGCCCATTGATTGAACTCTTCCCAATCGGCAATCAGACAGAGTTGTGACCTATGTGCCACACGCGCCTAAGTACCTACGTAAACATCCGTAATTTTCGTTAGCGGGGACCCGCGGCATATATTTCCCATGGCCAAAGCCCTCCTATTCAGATGTCCCCGAACCGGGATGAACGTGCAGCATTGGCTGGCAGACGTCCCGGAGGATGCAAGAGATAGCCATTCGGCGGTCGTGTGCCCGGCCTGCACCAAGATGCACTTCATTCACAACACCACAGGCAAGTTGTTGGGTGAGCCGGAGTAAGGCCGCCTCATCGGAGGTAGCGATAGCCTTCGCATAGTGGCGCAAGAGTTACGGTGCCGGCCGCTTACGCCGCATCCGCCGGCCTGACACGCCTGGCAATCTCGGCGCCCTTCTCGCGCTCGACCGCGCCGATTTCGTATTGACCCTGCAGGTCCAGCCAGAACTGCGCGCTGTTGCCGAAATAGCGGCCAAGCCGCACCGCGGTATCGGCCGTGATCGCACGGCGGCCATTGAGGATGTCGGTGATACGGCCGAAGGGAACGCCGATATCAAGCGAGAGGCGGTTTGCGCTGAGCTTTCGCGCGGCCATTTCCCGCTTCAACAAACGGCCCGGATATACAACAGGTGCCATGGCGTTCAACCTCGGTGGTGGTCGACGATATCGTCGCCCTTGAGCCCCCGCTCAATTCAGGCCGCAACACCTCTTGTATTTCTTTCCCGAGCCGCATGGACATGGTTCGTTGCGGCCGACTTTGCCTCTCGTAGCGGAAAGCGGCCGTGACATCTGCTCAACGACCGACGCTGGCCGGGTAGTGCCGATCCGCCAGCTATTGAGAGTGACGATCCAGCCGGGAATCAGGTTTGGCGCGGCAGCGGTCAGGCGATCAACCTCCTCCCGCGGCATATCGTGACCGCCGTAGGCGACATCGGCGAGCTTCAGCATTCCCAGCATCGCCGCGGCTGGGTCGGGATCGGCGTCCAGCAACTTTTGCCAGGCCGCCGGACGGAGGTCGACGGCCCGGGCAAAGCCCCCGATCCAGATCTCCCAGAGGACGTCACCGTTGCGCATGTCGATGGGGAACAAAGGACGATAGCGTTCGGGATGCTCCATCAGCGTGAGCGCGGCATCATTATAATGATCCATGATGAGACCGAAAACCCGGTTGGCGTGGTCCACGTCGTCGAGGGCGGGCGGACGATCATGGCCCTCCCGGTTCAAGACGATCGGAAGCCACTCACCCGGCGAGATCAGCTCTGGACACACCAGCAGACCAGCGACGAAGCCGTCGAACTCCTCGACGACCATCGCCTCCTCGCCCAGCGCGAACATTTCGTCTTCAAGCTGTTTGCGGCGACGCGACGAACCAGGCATATGCGCTCCAATTCAAGCCCATCCTCGGACGAACGAAGCGGGCGCGCGCCGTCTTCGGCATGGGCCACCCGCCGGAACGGTCCGGACGCGATTTAGCATCGCGGGCCCGACACGACAACGAGTGCCGGATTGAACGAAATGTCCGACGAACCGCCATGTCTTGGCTCGTCGTCATGCCGCGAAGCACCCACTGATTTGCCCGACGGGCTGTTTTGCAAACCGGCTGTCCAGCCCCCTTGCGAAAAATATTTCGCTTCTCGATTTGGTAGAAACAGCAATAGAGCGGTTGATGGGGTGGACGGCCCCCTACGGCATCAGTGTGCCAGAATGAGGTTGTTGCAAATCTCAGACAAGGGAGCCGTCCGTGGAGCAGATTATCCGCATTGGAATGGATACGTCGAAGCATATTTTTCA
>JBKQRS010000166.1:0-16766 GCA_052143915.1 Bradyrhizobium sp. | reverse complement strand
GCTCTGGAGCGCAGGGAGCGGCTGCTTGAGGGCGGAGCAAGACATGGCGACAGAACGGCGCAAGGGCGAGCGCGTCACATTCGAGCGCGGCATCGCCGCGCATATGATGGGCATCGACGGCACATGGCGGCGCGATTGCATCATGGAAGACATTTCGGAGACCGGTGCCAAGCTCACCATCGAGGGTTCTGTCGAGGGGTTGCACCTGAAGGAATTCTTCCTGCTGCTGTCGTCGACCGGCCTCGCCTACCGCCGCTGCGAGCTGGCCTGGGTCAATGGCGACCAGATCGGTGTCAATTTCCTCAAAACCGGCGACAAGAAGAAGAAGGCGGTGCGTCGTGCACCTGCCGAGACCTGAACCCGGGTCGCTGCCGCCGTCTTACCACCGTCATGTCAGACGACTATGGCGGTCACCCAGTGGTGCGCCTGCGGGATCGCCATGGTATGATTTGCAGTTTTCCTGATAACCCGCGTGTATTCTGACCGCAGGGCCAGTCGCCGCTGCCGCGGAATGCGCCGGGTACAACGGTTCGAGAAACTTCTGAAATGTCCGTCACCCCCACCAAAGCCATGGTCCTCGCCGCCGGTCTCGGCCTGCGCATGCGCCCTTTGACGGAGCAGCTGCCAAAACCACTGGTGCAAGTGGCGGGCCGCGCATTGCTCGATCATGTGCTCGACAAGCTCGGCGACGCCGGCGTCAGCGAGACAATCGTCAATGTCCATTATTTGCCCGACCAGATCATCAATCACGTCGCGGCGCGCATAAAACCCCGCGTGACCATCTCCGACGAGCGTGACCAGGTGCTTGGCACCGGCGGCGGCGTCGTCAAGGCGTTGCCCCTGCTTGGCGAAGCGCCCTTCTTCCTTGTCAATGCAGATACAATGTGGATCGATGGCGTGCGGCCCAACCTGACCCGGCTCGCCGAAACCTTTGATCCCGCGCGCATGGATATTCTCTTGCTGATGGCACCGACGACCAGCAGCATCGGTTACGACGGAAGCGGCGATTACGCGATGCTGCCCGACGGCGCGCTGCGCAAGCGCAGGGAGCTTCAGATTGTTCCTTTCGTCTATGCGGGGGCTGCGATCATGTCGCCGTCGCTGTTCGTCGATGCCCCAAGGGGCGAATTCTCGCTGACGAAGATGTTCGATTCCGCCAACGAGCGGGAACGGTTGTTCGGCCTGCGGCTGGACGGCGTGTGGATGCATGTCGGAACCCCCGACGCGGTACAGGCCGCCGACGAGGCCTTTCTCGAAAGCGTGGCGTGAGTCTATAGATAGGCTGTCATGCCCCGCGAAGGCGGGGCATCCAGTACACCGCGGCCCTCCGATTATGCTACTCTTACTCTGGAATACTGGATCACCCGCCTTCGCGGGTGATGACGTAAACGAATTAGAAATCGCACCCGAAATTTGCCCATGCCATGATGCAGCCTGATCCCGAATCAGGAAGCCCATGCACGTTTTCAGCGTTCCAGCCTCTGCACCGTTCTTGCGCACCGTCATCGCCGCGCTGGTCGATGGCAGGCTGATCGATGGCTTTGAGGCCCGCGCGCATCCGCAACGACTGGCGCAGGCGACGCTCTACCTTCCGACCCGCCGTGCCGGGCGCATGGTGCGGGAAATGTTTCTCGATGAACTCGGCACCGACGCCGTGCTGCTGCCCCGCATCGTCGCGCTCGGCGACATCGACGAGGACGAGCTGGCGTTTGCGGAAGAGCCCGAGTCCTACGGCGGGATGGCGTCGCTCGACATTCCACCGAAGCTTGGGGAATTGGACCGCAGGCTCATGCTCGCAAGACTGGTGGCGTCGTGGGCAAAGAGTCCGGTCTCCGCGCCGTTGGTCGTCGGCGGACCGGCGTCGACGCTTGCGCTGGCCGGCGACCTCGCGCGCCTGATGGACGACATGGTCACCCGCGGCGTCGGGTGGGACGCGCTGAACGGGCTGGTACCGGATCAGCTCGACAAATACTGGCAGTATTCGCTGCAATTCCTGCAGATTGCGCGACAGGCCTGGCCGGCTCATCTCCAGGAGATCCAGAAAATCGAACCGGCGGCGCGGCGCGATCTCCTGATCGATGCGGAAGCCAAGCGCCTGACCGCGCATCACGGCGGTCCGGTGATCGCGGCCGGTTCAACCGGATCGATGCCGGCGACCGCGAAATTCCTGCGCGCTATCGCCGCTCTTCCGCAAGGCGCCGTGGTCCTGCCGGGGTTAGATACCGATCTCGACGACGACGCCTGGCAGATCATCGGCGGCATCCGCGATGCCAAAGGCAAATTCACGACGCCGCCAGCGTCGAATCATCCGCAATACGCGATGCACGCACTGCTGCATCGGTTTGGGATCAAGCGCGGCGACGTCGATATCCTGGGCGAGCCGGCGGTGCGGGGACGCGATGTTCTTGTTTCCGAGGCGATGCGACCCTCCAACGCGACCGCGCAATGGCAGCGGCGACTGGCCGAGCCCGACATCGCCGGGAAGATTGCGCTCGGCATGGCAAATCTTGCCGTGATCGAGGCGGAGAATTCCGAAACTGAAGCGCTTGCGATCGCGGTCGCGATGCGCGAGGCGCGGCATCTCAACAGATCCGCGGCGCTGGTGACACCGGATCGCGCGCTGGCGCGGCGCGTGATCGCGGCCATTGGCCGCTGGAATCTTGCTTTCGACGATTCCGGCGGCGACGCGCTGATGGACACGCCCACGGGAATTTTCGCGCGGCTCGCCGCCGAAGCGGCCGCGAAACAGCTCGATCCGCCAATGCTCCTGGCGCTGCTGAAGCATCCGCTGTGCCGGCTAGGCGCCGCGCCAGGCGCCTTCAAGACGGAGACCGAGGCGCTCGAACTGGCGCTGCTGCGCGGCACGCGGCCGCCGCCGGGAAGCAGGGGACTGGCGCAAGATCTTCTGCGATTCCGTCTCGAGCTGAAAAACCTGCGGGCGGGCACGACGTCCTCGCTGCACGGCTCGGAACCGCGGACCAGGCTGACCGACGAAGAACTCGACGGCACGGATCGGCTGATCGCCCGGCTGCAGAGCGCGCTGGCTCGGCTGGAAAATCTCAATCCGTCGAGGCCGCTTGATTTTGCCGAACTTGCGCAACGCCATCGCGACGTGTTGATCGAGCTGTCGCGCGATGAGCATGGCGTCGCTCTTGTCTTCGAGGGCCCGCAAGGGAAGGCGCTTGCCTCGGCGTTCGATGAATTACTCGGCGAAGGCTCGCAAAGCGGCCTGATGGTCCAGCTGGCCGACTACCCGGAAGTTTTCCAGACCGCGTTTGCCGACCGCATGGTGCGGCGGCCGGAGGGCACAAACGTTCATCTGAAAATATATGGCCCCCTGGAAGCGCGGCTGACGCAATCCGACCGGGTCATTATCGGCGGCCTGGTCGAAGGCGTCTGGCCGCCGGCGCCGCGGATCGATCCGTGGCTGAGCCGACCGATGCGCCACGAACTGGGCCTCGATTTGCCGGAGCGGCGCATCGGCCTCTCCGCGCACGACTTTGCTCAATTGCTCGGCGCCGACGAAGTCATCCTCAGCCACGCCGCGAAGGTCGGCGGCGCGCCGGCCGTGGCGTCGCGCTTCCTGCACCGGCTGGAAGCCGTCGCGGGTGAGGAGCGCTGGAATGCCGCGCGATCGGCGGGACAACAATACGTCCGCCTCGCCAGCCGGCTCGACAGCCCCGAGAAAGTCGAACCGATTGCGCAGCCCGCGCCGAAACCGCCCCGCGCGGTGCGGCCGCTGAAATTGTCGGTAACAGCGATCGAGGATTGGCTGCGCGACCCCTACACGATTTACGCCAAATACATTCTGCGGCTTAACCCGCTCGATCCGGTCGACATGCCGCTGTCGGCGGCCGACCGCGGTTCGGCGATCCACGATGCGCTGGGCGAATTCACCCAGACCTTCGCCACGGCGTTGCCCGACGATCCCGCGGGGGCCTTGCGGGGCATCGGCCAAAAATACTTCGCGCCATTGATGGAACGCCCGGAGGCGCGGGCGCTGTGGTGGCCGCGCTTCCTGCGCATCGCCGCCTGGTTTTCCGACTGGGAGATCGCGCGCCGCGGCAACCTCACGGGAATCGCGGCCGAGATCAGAGGCGAAATTCCGATTCCGCTCGACAATGGGCGCACCTTCGTGTTGTCGGCGCGCGCCGACCGGATCGAACGGCGCCGCGACGGCACGTATGCCATTCTCGACTACAAGACCGGGCAGCCCCCAACCGGCAAGCAGGTGCGGATGGGGCTGTCGCCGCAACTCACGCTGGAGGCGGCGATCCTCAGGGAAGGCGGCTTTGCCAATATTCCGGCGGGCGCGTCGGTCAGCGATCTGATCTATGTCCGGCTGAGCGGCAACAATCCGCCCGGCGAGAAAAAGTCGCTGGAGCTGAAGGTCAACAAGGGCGACATGCCGCAGCTGCCCGACGACGCAGCCAACGAGGCGCGAGCCAAATTGGAGGCGCTGATCCGCGCCTTCGAGGACGAAGGCCAGGCCTACACCTCGCTCAATCTGTCGATGTGGTCGAACCGCTATGGCAGTTACGACGATCTCGCCCGCATCAAGGAATGGTCGGCGGCCGGCGGTTTGGGGATCGAAGAATGGTGAAGGCGGCGCGCCAGATACCCGACGCGGTGCGCGCCACCCAGGCGCGCGCTTCGGATCCTGCTGCTTCCGCGTTTGTCTCGGCCAACGCCGGCTCGGGCAAGACCCACGTGCTGGTGCAGCGGGTGATCCGGCTGTTGCTCGAGGGTGTGGCTCCGGAAAAAATCCTGTGCGTCACCTTCACCAAGGCGGCCGCAGCCAATATGGCGGAGCGGGTGTTTTCCACCCTCGGCCATTGGGTGACACTCGATGACAAGGCGCTCGATGACGCGATCATTGAGGTCGGAATAACCCATCCCAACGCCAGGCTGCGAATGACCGCCCGCAAGCTGTTCGCCTGCGCGCTGGAGACGCCGGGCGGTCTGAAAGTGCAGACCATCCACGCTTTGTGCACCCGGCTGCTGCAGCAGTTCCCGTTCGAGGCCAATGTGCCGGCGCGTTTTGCCGTGCTCGACGAGCGCGACCAGAACGAGATGATGGAGCGCGCCAATCTCAAGGTGCTGCTCGACGCCTCCCGTGATCCCGATAGCGCGACGGGCCGGGCGCTCACGATGGCGATGGCGAGCGCCGCCGACGTCACTTTCAAGGAGGTGGTGCGCGAGGCGTGTCTCAGCCGCGATCATTTCATGGCGTGGACCGATGCTGCCGGCAGCGTGGACGCCGCGGCGGCGCAGATGTCGGCAGCGCTCGGCGTTACCGCAGGCGATCGCATCGAAGACGTCGAACGCGATATTGTCGACGGGCCATATCTGCCGCGATCGCGGTGGGGAGAGATCGCCCTCGTTCTGGATACCGGAAACAAATCTGATTCTGACCAGGCGGGCCGGCTTCGCGAGGCGCTTGTTTTTACCGGCGCTGCGCAAGTGGACGAATATCTTGGCGTGTTTCTCACCGATGAACGTACGCCGCGCAAAACCATGCTGACGAAGAAGTTCTGCGACAACAATCGGGCGATCGCACATCTGTTCGAACAGGAGGGCCTGCGCATCGACCCCCTGATCGAGCGCCGGCGCGCGGTGACGGTGCGGGACCGCACCCAGGCGCTGCTGCATATCGCAACCGCAGCGGCCGCGAATTACCGGCGCGAGAAGCAGGAGCGCGGCCTGCTCGACTACGACGATCTGATCGACAAGACACTGGAAATGCTGGACCGCGTTTCCTCCGGCTGGGTGCATTACAAGCTCGACCGCGGCGTCGACCATGTGCTGATCGACGAGGCGCAGGACACCAGCCCCCGGCAGTGGGACATCATCGCCCATATCATCTCGGAATTCACCGCCGGCGAAGGCGCGCGCGACGGCGTCACCCGCACGATCTTCGCGGTCGGCGACGAGAAGCAGTCGATCTTTTCGTTCCAGGGCGCGGCCCCGCACGAATTCGACACCCGCCGCAGATCGCTGGAAAGCAAGTTCAGATATGCCGGACTGAAATTCGATCCGGTATCCTTCACCTATTCGTTCCGCTCTGGCGCGGCGATCCTGCAATCGGTCGACCACGTCTTTCGCGACGAGATCATCTACCGCAGCATCCATTCCGCCGAGACCGGATACCCGGTCCACAATTCGCTCGCCGATGCCGGACCGAGCCTGATCGATCTCTGGGAATTGCAGCTGCCGGACGGCAAGCAGGACATCGAGGGCTGGCGCGCGCCGTTCGACGCCGTGTCGGTGACATCTCCCGAAGTCCGGCTTGCGAGGCGCATCCAGGCCGAAATCAAATCACTGGTCGAGCGCGGCATCATGACCGGCAGGGCCGGCGACCGCCGCCCGCTTCGTTTCGGCGACATGCTGGTGCTGGTTCGGCGACGCGGCAACGCCTTCGACGCGGTGATCCAGGCGCTGAAGCATGCCGGCATTCCCGTCGCCGGCGCCGACCGGCTGAAATTGACCGAGCATATCGCGATCATCGACCTGATGAATCTCGCCGACGCGTTGCTGTTGCCGCATGACGATCTGGCGCTGGCGGTGGCGTTGAAAAGCCCGCTGTTCGGCCTTGGCGATGACGACCTGTTCAAGCTGGCGTGGCAGCGCCGGGGATCGCTGCGCGACGCCTTGCGCACGCATGCCGCGACAGACGAAAGATTCAGGACCGCGCTGGAGCGCCTGGAAGCGTGCGCGCACCATGCTAGCCGCGAAACGCCGTTCGCCTTCTATGCCTGGCTGCTTGGCGGCGACGGCGGCAGGAATCGCATTCTGCGGCGGCTCGGACATGAGGCCAATGACGCGCTTGATGAGTTTCTCGAGCTCGCCTTGGGCTATGAGCGAAAGGCCCCCGCGTCGCTGCAGGGCTTCATGGCATGGCTGCGCACCGCCGACCTCGAGGTGAAGCGCGACATGGAAATCTCGCGCGACGAAGTCCGCGTGATGACCGTGCACGGCGCCAAGGGGCTGGAAGCGCCGGTGGTGTTTCTGGTGGATACCACCTCATCGCCGTCGGATACCCAGCGGCTGAGGCTTATCCATCTGCCGCCCGACAATGCTGCGCCGCATCTGCCCGGGGTCGTGGTCTGGGCCGGCAGGAAGGCCGACGATCCGCTTCCCGTCGCTACTGCCCGCACTTTGATGCTTGGCGAAACCGAGGACGAATACCGCCGCCTGCTGTATGTGGCGATGACGCGCGCGGCCGACCGGCTGATCGTCGGCGGCTGCATGCCGGGCAACATGAACTCCGTGCGCAAGCACTCCTGGTACGATCTGATCACCAAAGGTCTCGAAAATGCCGGGCTGCATCTGCAGACGATCGAAACCTCGGACGGAGTGGTGAAGCGCTACGCACGGCTTGAGGATGCCGCGACCGCCACAGGCGCCGCCGCGACAACTGCGACTGCGGAAATCGAGCTGCCATCATGGCTGCATATGCCGGCCCCGCCGCAGGCCGCCGTCGATCCCCTCCTGCGCCCCTCGGACCCTGCCGAGGATGAAGGCGGCGGCTTCCGAACCGGCGAAACCGTTCAGAGCCGCGCTCATGCCTTGCGTCGGGGCACATTGGTGCACCGGCTGCTGCAATCCCTGCCTGATGTCGCCGCCGAACGCCGACGCGACGCGGCGCTGAGCTTTCTCGCCCGCAATGCCGGCGATTGGGACGACGGCGAGCGTGACACGCTCGCGGGAGGTGTGCTCGCCTTGATCGCCGATACCCGCTTCGCACCTCTTTTCGGCGCCGGCAGCCGCGCCGAGGTCTCGATCGTCGGCCGACTGGAGCGGCCCGGAGGGATGGCTGCGCTGGTTTCCGGGCAAATCGACCGGCTGGTGGTGACCGGAAGCGAGATCCTGATCGTGGATTTCAAGACCAACCGAGCCCCGCCAGGCTCTGCCGCCGAGGCTCCCTCGGCCTATATCCGCCAGCTCGCACTTTATCGTGCGGTGCTGCAGAAGCTTTATCCCCGATTGCCCGTCCGGACCGCGTTACTTTGGACCGAAACACCTGAAATGATGGAGATTTCTGCTCCCGCGCTGGACGCCGGACTGGCATCCATTCTGCGCGGGGATGTCCGAGCTTGACCCGGCAACGGCGCGTTCATAGGTTTGATACCATGATCCAGGCGGCGATTCTTCAGAGCCGCATCCATCCCGAACTGAGCGAGGTATCCCAATGGCCGTTGGCAAGGTTTCTGACACCGATTTCGAGGCCGAAGTGCTCAAGGCGACCGGCCCGGTCGTGGTCGATTTCTGGGCCGAATGGTGCGGCCCCTGCCGCATGATCGCCCCCGCGCTCGACGAGATTTCCGGCGCCATGGGCGACAAGGTCAAGATCGTGAAGCTGAACGTCGACGAGAGCCCGAAGACGGCCTCGAAATACGGCGTGATGTCGATCCCGACCCTGATGATCTTCAAAGGCGGCGAGATGGCATCGCGCCAGGTCGGCGCTGCACCGAAGGCGAAGCTGCAGCAGTGGATTACGGCTGCGGTCTGATCGCTTCGCGCAAGTGAGTTTGAGTCTGACGGCCGGCGAAAGCCGGCCGTTTTGCGTTTTCAGCTCCCATACCTTGGCGCCGGCGGCAAAGGCTATCCCGGTGACGTGCCGTTGGCGGATAGCACGTGCCCGGCGAGGTACAGCGAACCCGTGATCAGGATGCGCGGCGGCACCTCATAGGCGAGCCGCGCCAGCGAACGCAGCGCCGCTTCGACACTGGCCGAGTTCTCCACGCGCATGCCGAGCGCGCGCGCGGCGTCGGCCAGCCTGTCCGGCGGCATGGCGTCGTCGCGACCGGGTATCTGCACTGCAATGATATGGCGCGTGAGGCCCGCGAAGTTGGCGAGAAACGCGCCGGCGTCCTTGTTCGCCAGCATGCCGACAATGACCACGAGCGGACGCGACACCCGCTCTTCGAGGTCTCCCAAAGCCGCCGCCACGACGCGGCCGCCTTCGGCATTGTGGCCGCCATCGAGCCAGATTTCACATCCGAGCGGCCCCTGATCCACAAGCCGGCCCGACGAAAGACGCTGCATCCGCGCCGGCCATTCCGCATTGACGATGCCGGCCTCGAACGCCGAGGGTTCTATCTTGAATGCGTCAAGCGCGCGCAGCGTCGCAATCGCAAGGCCGGCATTGTCGAATTGATGACGGCCGAACAGTCTGGGCGCCGCCAGATCCATCAGGCCGCGATCGTCCTGATAGACCAGCCGTCCGCGCTCGACGCTGACGTGCCACTCCTGCCCGGCCGCATATAACGGCGCATGGAGGCGCCTGGCGCATTGTTCGATCACGGCGATCGCCTCAGGCGCCTGCTCGGCGCAAATCACCGGCACGCCGTGCTTGATGATGCCGGCCTTTTCGCGGGCGATTGCCATCAGGGTATCCCCGAGGAATTCGGTGTGATCCATGCTGACCGGCGCGATCACGCTCGCCAGCGGTCTATCGATCACGTTGGTGGCATCCAGCCGGCCGCCGAGACCGACTTCCAACAGAACCACATCGGCGGGGTGGCGCGCGAACAGACAAAATGCCGCCGCGGTTTCGATTTCAAAGATGGTGATCGGCTCTCCCGCATTGGCGCGCTCGCAATGCTCGAAGGCGCCGCGCAATTCGTCGTCGTCAACCAGAATTCCGCCGCCGACACGGCCGAGCCGATAGCATTCGTTGATCCGCACCAGCGAGGGCGAGGTATAGACGTGAACGCGCAAGGACGCGGCTTCCAGGATCGCGCGCAAATAGGCGACCGTGGAGCCCTTGCCGTTGGTGCCGGCGACATGAATGACCGGCGGCAGTTTGCGTTCGGGGTGATCAAGCCGCTCCAGCAGCAGGTGCATTCGTTGCAGGCCGAGATCGATGCGCGCCGGATACAAGGCGGACAGCCGCGCGACCAATTCGCCGAGCGGCGCCGGAGGCTTGGCCGCAGACGCGCTCACGCGTGGGGCGCGGCCGGCGCCATCTCCGCACCGGATGCGATCGGGGCCGGAATGGCGGCCTGCGGCGCTGGCTTCGACGCGGCTTCCATAGCGGGCGATTTGGTCAGCAACCGGCAGAGCCGCGCCAGCGTCGGTCGCAGGTCGTGGCGATGCACGACCATGTCGACCATGCCGTGGTCTTTCAGATATTCGGCGCGCTGGAATCCGTCCGGCAATTTCTCGCGGATGGTCTGTTCGATCACGCGCGCGCCGGCGAAGCCGATCAGCGCGCCCGGCTCGGCAATCTGCACATCACCCAGCATGGCATAGGAGGCGGTGACGCCGCCGGTGGTCGGATTGGTCAGCACGACGATATAGGGCAGCTTCGCCTCGCGCAGCATCTGCACGCCCACGGTCGTCCGCGGCATCTGCATCAGCGACAAAATGCCTTCCTGCATGCGGGCGCCGCCGGAAGCCGCGAATACGATGAACGGCGATTTCTTCTCTACCGCGAGTTCGAGCCCGCGCACGATGGCTTCGCCCGCCGCCATGCCGAGCGAGCCGCCCATGAAATCGAAATCCTGCACCGCGACCACGACGGCGGCGCCTTCAAGCTTGCCATAGCCGACCTTGATGGCGTCGTTCAGCCCGGTCCGCGCGCGCGCGTCCTTGACGCGGTCGGCGTATTTGCGTTCGTCGCGGAATTTCAGGGGATCGGCGGTGACTTCGGGCAACGCCACGTCGAACCAGGTTTCGTTGTCGAAGATCGATTTCAGCCGCGCCACCGCGCCCATGCGCATGTGGTAGTTGGAGCCGGGAATGACGAACTGATTGGCCTCGACGTCCTTGTAGAACACCAGCTGACCGGAATCCGGGCATTTGATCCACAGATTCTCCGGCGTCTCGCGACGCAGGATGTTGCGGATCTTCGGCCGGACGACGTTGGTGAGCCAATTCATTCTTCGCTCCGAATTGCCAGATCACGATCGAATTGGATTTATTCGGATCGCGATCTTATCTCTTTGTTGAGCATGATCTCCGCGCAAACGCTACGCGTTTGTCGCGAGGAAAAACCGGTTTCCACTTTGCGCTAACGCGGCCTCCGGCTCCGGATCATGCTCTAAGCATTCGCACTCGATATATGGCGTTCCCGAGGGGCCCCGGCAAGCCGCCGCTTGGGGTCTGTCTCCCCGCAATTGTGGTCTATTCCGCAGCCTGTTTGGCTCCCCGCACGCCTTGGGCCAGCGCAGCCGCGAGATTCGCCACCGCATCGACGGTCTTGGCGGTCGCCCGGCTCTCGGAATCGAGGCTGCCGCGCAAGGCATCGACCAGTGCGGTGCCGACCACCGCGCCGTCGGCATTCTCGGCGATGGCGCGCGCCGCTTCCGGGGTGCGGATGCCGAAGCCGACGCAGACGGGCAGGCTGGTATGCCGCTTGATGCGGGCGACCGCCTGCCCGACGACGGTCGAATCCGCGCTGGCGCTGCCGGTGATGCCGGTGATGGAGACGTAATAGACAAAGCCGGATGTGTTGGAGAGCACCGCGGGCAGGCGCTTGTCGTCGGTGGTCGGCGTCGCCAGCCGGATGAAGTTCAGCCCGGCCTTCATTGCCGGCAGGCACAATTCGGTGTCTTCCTCCGGCGGCAGGTCGACAATGATCAGGCCGTCGACGCCTGCGGATTTTGCGTCGACGAGAAATTTGTCGACGCCGTAGATGTAGATCGGATTGTAGTAGCCCATCAGCACCAGCGGCGTGGTGTTGTCGTCCTTGCGAAACTCGCGCACCATCGCCAGCGTTTTCCTCAGGCTCATGCCGGCCTTCAGTGCGCGCAATCCCGCCGCCTGGATCGCCGGACCGTCCGCCATCGGATCGGTGAAGGGCATGCCGAGCTCGATGATGTCGCTGCCTGCCTTCGGTAGCGCCTTGATGATGTCGAGCGAGGTCAAGGGATCGGGATCGCCGGCCATCACGAAGGTGATGAAGGCGGAGCGGCCTTCCTTTTTCAGCGCAGCGAAGCGCGCGTCAATGCGGGTGGTCACTTCTTCTTCCCCCGCAAAATATCCGCCACTTGCGGAATGTCCTTGTCGCCGCGGCCGGAGAGGTTGACCACCATCAGATGATCTTTCGGCCGCTTTGGCGCGAGCTCCATCACTTTGGCAATGGCATGCGCCGGCTCCAGCGCGGGAATGATGCCCTCCAGCCTTGAGAGCAATTGGAACGCGGCGAGGGCCTCATCATCCGTAGCGGAGAGATAGGTCACCCGACCGGTTTCGTGCAACCAGGAATGCTCCGGCCCGATGCCGGGATAATCGAGCCCCGCCGAAATCGAATGCGCGTCCTGGATCTGGCCGTCGTCGTCCATCAGCAGATAGGTGCGGTTGCCGTGAAGCACGCCCGGCCGCCCGCCGGCGATCGAGGCGGCGTGCAATTGTGTGAGCCCGTGACCGGCCGCCTCGACGCCGAAGATCTCAACAGAGGGATCGTCGAGGAAGGGATGAAACAGGCCCATCGCATTGGAGCCGCCGCCGATGCAGGCGATCAGCGAGTCCGGCAGGCGGCCTTCGGCCTCCTGCATCTGGGCCCGGGTCTCGACGCCGATCACCGACTGGAAATCGCGCACCATCATCGGATAGGGATGCGGGCCGGCCACCGTGCCGATGCAGTAAAACGTGTTGTGGACGTTGGTGACCCAGTCGCGCAGCGCGTCGTTCATCGCGTCCTTCAGCGTGCGCGAGCCCGATTGCACCGGGATCACCTTGGCCCCCAGCATTTCCATGCGGATGACATTGGGCTGCTGCCGCTCGACGTCGACCGCCCCCATATAGACGATGCATTCGAGCCCGAAGCGTGCGCACAACGTCGCGGTGGCGACGCCATGCTGGCCGGCGCCGGTCTCGGCGATGATGCGCTTCTTGCCCATGCGCCTCGCCACCATGATCTGGCCGAGCACGTTGTTGACCTTGTGCGAGCCGGTGTGATTGAGCTCCTCGCGCTTTAAATAGATTTTGGCGCCGCCAAGGTGTTCGGTCAGCCGCTCGGCGAAATACAGCGGCGACGGCCGGCCGACATAGTGCTTGAGGTAGCCGTTCATCTCCGCCTGGAACGCCGGATCGGCCTTGGCATCGGCGTAGGCCTTCTCCAGATCGAGGATCAGCGGCATCAGCGTTTCGGCGACGAAGCGGCCGCCAAAAATGCCGAAATGCCCGCGCTCGTCAGGACCGCTTCGGAAAGAATTGGGTATTGCTGAATTCATCGAACCATTAGCTCTTCGGTTGCGCGCGCCGCGCGATCTGCGCTCCCTCGCCCCGCTCTTGCGGAGAGAGGGTCGGGGTGAGGGGCTCTTCTATCCGCTTGGTCATAGGCCCCTCACCCGCCTGCGCTGTGCGCAGGCGACCTCTCCCCAGAGGGGAGAGGTGAAGAGGCTTCGACATCGCGTGCTGCACGAATAAAGGCGCGGATCATCTCGGCGTCCTTGATGCCTGGCGAGCGTTCCACGCCGGAAGAAACATCGACGCCGCCGGCCCGCGTAACCCGAACCGCCTCCGCGACATTGCCGGCATGAAGGCCGCCCGAGACCATGAACGGCAGCTTCAGATCGAGATTTTCGAGGACGTGCCAGTCGAACACCGCGCCGAGACCGCCGGGGCGGGTGGCCTCCTTGGGCGCGCGGGCATCGAACAGGATGCGATCGGCGACGGCGGCGTATCCGGGTAAGCTCGCGAGATCGGCCGGGGTCGCGACCGCAATCACCTTCATCACGGGCAGGACGAATTTCTGCTTGATGTCGCGCAGCCGCGCCACCGTTTCGCTGCCGTGCAGCTGTAAAATATCGGGCTGCAATGCTTCGACGATGTTGGCGAGCGTCGCGTCGTCGGCATCAACCGTGAGCGCGACTTTTGCCGCGCGGCGCTTGGCCAGTTTGCCGAGATCGCGCGCGGTCTCGAGGCTGAGATGGCGAGGTGACGGGGGGAAGAACACGAACCCCACCATGTCCGCGCCGGCATCCAGCGCGACGTCGAGCGTCTCGCGCGTGGACAGGCCGCAAATTTTGACGATCAGGGACATGTTTTAGGGGCACGGGTTAGAGGAACGGCGACAGGGCCAAAAAGCCGCTCGCGCATGGGCCGCGTTCTACAACGTCGCGCCCTGCTTGTCTCGCCCGGCAGCCCCATATCCGCCGCCCAGCGAGAGGGCGGGCAGTCGCTGCGGATCGGGCCGCGAGGGCATGGTGGCGCCGGCACGCAGATCGGCCAGCTGCGCCCGCATCTGCCGCGCATCGGCCTCATGCCGGCGTGCCGCACGCCGCCAGTGGCGCTGCCGAAACCAGGTCGCCGAGCCTCCCGCCAATACGCCTACGATCGCGACTGCGATGATGACGACGAACAGCGGCAAGGTGATCCCCATTTGGGGGTCGCTGGAATTGAACGGATCGAACGATACCGTTACCGGATGACGATTGGCGACCGCGAAGACGACAAAAATCAGGCCTAGCGGGATCAATACCACAGCCATGAAGAACTTGCGCATGACCCTCTCTCGCGTTGAAAAGAGAACGGGATCAGCTTCAGGTGCCGGCGTCCGGTCCCCCGCTTTCGCGGTTCAGCCGTTCGCGCATTTCCTTGCCGGTCTTGAAAAACGGCACGCTCTTCTGATCCACCGGCACATGCGCACCGGTGCGTGGATTGCGCCCCGCACGCGCCGGACGATGCTTCACCGAAAACGCACCGAAACCACGGAGCTCGACCCGATCCCCTCGCGCCAAAGCCGCGACGATCTCGTCGAGGATCGCGTTTACAATGTTCTCGACATCCCGCTGATAGAGATGCGGGTTGTGCTCGGCGATACGCTGAACGAGTTCGGATTTGATCATCGAGACGGGGACCCGGGAAGGTACGGTTACGCATTTCCGTGAAAATACCTTGGACTGTCAAGACGCTAAATGAAAATGGCGGACGCGAAATCGCGTGACAAACGGCTGGATTGGGTATTGTGACAGCGCCCACAACCGGGCAGCGCAGTGCAAAAAACCGGGCTTGCGGTTCAATCGACCCCCGCCGGACGCCACAGCGCCAGCATCCCGTCGAGACCGAGGCGATCGACGGCCTGCGCCATGCCCGTCTGCTCGACTTGCCGCGCGACCGCGCTTAAGCCGAGCGCGTCGAGCGTCACCGCGGCCGCCGTTCGCAGGAAAGTCAGGTCGCCGAAACGCGGCGACAATTTGTAATCGCGCACCGGCAAATCAGCCTTGATGCCCTTCTGCGCCACCAGCCAGGCGATCGCGGTTTTCTCGTCGCCGAGCTGATCAATGAGCTTGAGCTCGACCGCCTGACGGCCGGTGAAGACCCGTCCGTCAGCGACCTTCTCGAGCAGTCCGTCGTCCATGCCGCGGCGCTCCTTCACGAGACCGCGAAACCAGGCGTAGGAATCCTTCACCAGCGAGTCGAGCGCGGCGCGCGCTTCCGGGCTGGTGGGCTCGAAGCCGTTTGGCGCGGCCTTTAGCGGTGAAGACTTCACTTCTTCGACCTTGACGCCGACGGTTTTCAGCAATTCGGTGAAATTCGGAAACTGGAACAGAACACCGATCGAACCGACCAGCGAGCTCTGCTGGGCGACGATATGATCAGCGGCGATGGCGGTGATGTAACCACCCGAAGCCGCCAGTCCCTCGACCACCACGACCAGCGGCTTCTTCGCCTTCAGCCGCACCAGCGCGTCATACAGCTGTTCGGAACCTGCCGTGGTGCCGCCGGGTGAATTGATGTGAACGACGACCGCCGCGGCGCGCGAATTCTCCAGCCGCTCCAGCGCCTCGACGCGGTTCTGGTCGCTGCGGATCAAGCCTTCGATATTGATACGGGCAATCGAGCCCGACGCCGTCAACGCACCACGACCACCGGGCGTCGCGATCACACCGACCGTGACGATCGCCGCGATCGCAACCAAGGCTGCGGTCACACGCCAGAACGTCAGCTTGCGCCGTATCCTGCGGCGATCGACGATGACATCTGAGTCAAGCGACATCGAAATCTCTCCCGGAAGTGGCCATGGAAGGGGTTCGCACGGTGTTCTCTGGATACCCCTAATATCTGATGCCCTAATTACATCAATTGCGGCGCAATATGAAGAAAACAAGGCCCTCATGGTTGTCGTCCCGGCCGGGCGGTGCGCGATTCGGGACCCATACCCCCCGGTAAAGGCCGCGGACAACAAAAAAGGCCCCGGTCGAAACCGGGGCCCGTCTGATGGAGGGTCAAGGAAGCCGAAAGGCTTACTTGTCGGTGCGCTGCTTGAGCGCGGTGCCGAGAATGTCGCCGAGCGTCGCGCCCGAATCGGAGGAGCCGTACTGCGCGATGGCCTCCTTCTCTTCGGCGACTTCCAGCGCCTTGATCGAGACCTGCACCTTGCGGGCCTTCTTGTCGAACTGGATCACCCGCGCATCGACCTTTTCGCCGACGGCGAACCGCTCGGCGCGCTGGTCGTTGCGGTCACGGGCGAGTTCGGACCGCTTGATGAAGGTGGTGAAGTCGGTGCCGGAGATCTTCACCTCGATGCCGCTTTCCTTCACCTCGAGCACTTCGCAGGTCACGACCGCGCCCTTCTTGACGTCGCCCGGCTCTGCGAACGGATCGCCTTCGAGCTGCTTGACGCCGAGCGAGATCCGCTCCTTCTCGACATCGACGTCGAGCACCACGGCCTTGACCATGTCGCCCTTCTTGAAGTTGTCGATCACCTGCTCGCCCGGAAGCTTCCAGTCGAGGTCGGACAGATGGACCATGCCGTCGACGTCGCCCTCGAGCCCGAGGAACAGGCCGAACTCGGTCTTGTTCTTGACCTCGCC
>JBKQRS010000165.1:0-4730 GCA_052143915.1 Bradyrhizobium sp. | reverse complement strand
CTCTTCGGTGTTGCGGCGAGCTCGTCAAGAGAACTTCTGAACCAAAACCACACTAGAATCATAGATTTCTAGTGTCCTTCCGAATCCGAAGTTCGCAAAAGCGGGTGCTGCAAGGGAGGGCGAACTTCGGATTCGGGACACTGGCGTTCGTTCCGAGGAAACCGGTTCCCATTCTTCCGGATCATGCTCTAAACAGGGACGATGTGGACATCAGCAAGAGCCCCGTCGCTCGCGGAAATGGAGGCCATGGCGCACGAAGTATTCGCGCGCCTGCCGAAAGCCTTCCGCGACCTGTGCGAGGGGGTGATCATACGCGTCGACGATTTCCCGACCGAAGAAGTTCTCGACGAGATGGGCGCGGAAAGTGAATTCGACCTGCTCGGCCTGTTCCACGGGGTGGGCCTGCCGCATCAAAGCCACCAGGATATTGCTCGGCTGCCCAATATGATCTGGCTCTACCGCCGGCCGATCCTGGATTACTGGGCCGAACATGATGAAACGCTGGGCCGGATCGTCCGCCATGTATTGATTCACGAGATCGGCCATCATTTTGGTCTCTCCGACGACGATATGGCCGCGATCGAGGCAGCGGCCGATTAAGGCATTTTGCCCTTTTAAGCCGGGGGCATTCGCGATAAACCACGCCCGTAAAACGCCTATCGTCAATTCCAACCGAGAAGTGCTTTTCGATGGACAAATTCACCACGCTGGAAGGCGTCGCGGCGCCGCTGAAGATCATCAATGTCGATACCGACATGATCATCCCCAAGCAGTATCTGAAGACCATCAAGCGCACCGGCCTCGGCAAGGGGCTGTTCTCGGAACAGCGCTACCAGGACGACGGCAGCGAGAACCCCGATTTCATCCTCAACAAGCCGGCCTATCGCGGCGCCAAAGTCCTGGTCGCCGGCGACAATTTCGGCTGCGGCTCGAGCCGCGAACACGCGCCTTGGGCGCTCCTGGATTTCGGCATCCGCTGCGTGATCTCGACCTCTTTCGGCGACATCTTCTACAATAACTGTTTCAAGAACGGCATTCTGCCGATCCGTGTCACCCAGGACGACCTCGACAAACTGTTCGACGATGCCGAGCGCGGCGCCAATGCGACGCTGACCATCGATCTTGCCAATCAGGAAATCCGCGGACCTGACGGCGGCACGGTGAAATTCGAGATCGATCCGTTCCGCAAGCACTGCCTGATGAACGGGCTCGACGATATCGGCCTCACCATGGAAAAGAAGTCCTCGATCGATGCCTATGAGGCCAAGGCGAAGACCGCGCGCGCCTGGGCTTGAACTCTTGCTTGACGTGTTTTCTACCGCAGATAAGTCCACGCAATCTGCGCAAACTTGATTGCTATGCGAACCGGTTCCCACTTCGCTTGAAAACACTATGTGGTGACGCTTGCGACCCGAAATCGTCACCTTCTGGCATGGCCCGCTCGATGCGCTCAGACGGCTATGCCTGAGGTCGCAGGTCGCGGCCGGCCATAAGGTCACCGTCTACAGTTTTGAGCCGCTCGCACAATTGCCCGATGGCGTCGGCAACGCCGAGGCCGAGGCGATCCTGCCGCATACTTTCGCCGAAAGGCTGCGCCCGACCGGCCCCGATGGCGTATGGCGCGACTGGACCACGCTGCAATTCTCGGATTTTTTCCGGATGCGGCTGATGGCCGCGAACGCGGGTCTCTGGCTCGACGCCGACGTGCTGCTGAAGAAGCCGGTCGAGATCGATCCGGCAAAACCTTATTTCGCCTGGGAGCGGCCGCGCCAACTCGGCAATTCCGTGCTCTATCTGCCCGCGAGCGATCCGATCGTCGCGGCCTTCGC
Source organism: Bradyrhizobium sp. (assembly GCA_052143915.1). Taxonomy (GTDB): domain Bacteria; phylum Pseudomonadota; class Alphaproteobacteria; order Rhizobiales; family Xanthobacteraceae; genus Bradyrhizobium. The sequence goes on along the minus strand of JBKQRS010000165.1, from coordinate 2,901 downwards.
TTCCCTGATGCTGCAGGACGAGTTGACGCCGGACTGGCTGGCGCTGCGCCATCGCCTGATATTCGCACTTCGCAAATTTCGCGGTTCCAGGCGGCTCTCGGATGTTCGCGTCGCGATCTATGGTCCCGCGGCGCTGACTGCGCTCGCCCGCCGCGCCGGCGAACTGCACTATGCCCTGCCGAAGAAATCATTTTATGCCGTGCATGCCGAACCAACGCTGTTCTTCGAACCCCAGGACATTTCAGCACTGATCGGTGATCCCGACATTATCGGGTTTCACATTTCGCCGAAGGGCCGCGGCAACACGGCTCCCGTTCCGGGCAGCCTTTATGCATGGGCCGCGGAGCGGTTTGGGGCTTGAACCATCCGAAGCCCCTGACTTGTTTGATCTACCGCAACGATACCCACCCCCATTTATGCACTATTGCGCATGATCGGAGGTGTCCCATGACCGCTCTAGTGGAACGATTGACCCATACATTCAGCGACTGGCTCAAGCACAGGCAGGAGCTGAACGAGATGCGTCAACTCAACACGGCAGAGTTTGACCGCATCGCAAACGATTTGCGGGTTTCGCCCGCCGATCTGAATGAATTGGTGCGTCACGGGCCGCATGCTGCGGACGAATTGCCGAAACTGCTGAAGGCGCTCGGCATCGACGAAAACGATCTGGCGCGCGTCGAACCCCTGGTGTTGCACGACATGGAACGTGTTTGCGCCTTGTGCGCGCACAAGCGCGAATGCGACCGCGATCTCGCCGCCGGCACTTCTGCCGAGCACTACGAGGGATATTGCCTCAATGCGCCGACCATCGAGCAACTGGGCGAAGCGGTGAACAAATGAAATTCTCGCGCTCCGCCTGGATACACTTTTCTCTGGCAATTCTGATCGCTGTGGCCGCGCTGTTCCTGATCCGCCTGCACAACGCGGGGGGAATCGCGCCGCTTACCCTTGTCACGATCCGGTAAGCCGCGGGACCAAGCCATCTAATGCTGTGTCAAAGCCGCGATCGAGTCCGCGATCGCTATTGTGCGCCTCGCCATATCGGCATGCAGCCGCTCAACCATCTGACCGTCGAGCGAGATCGCGCCGCGCGATGCATTCTCTGGAAGCTCGAATGCCGCGATGATCTTGCGGGCATGGGCGACCTCCTCCGCGGGCGGCGTGAAGATGGCGTTGCAGGCCTCGATCTGACCCGGATGGATCAACGTCTTGCCGTCGAAGCCGAGATCACGCGCCTGCGTGCATTCCTGCCCAAAGCCGTTGAAATTGCTGAAATCGCTGTAGGGGCCGTCGAGGATTTCAAGACCATAAGCGCGGGTGGCGAGAATGCAGTGCGTGATCAGCGGCAGCATGGTCGCGCGACCCGGCTGCATTCGTATCCGCGTCTCGCGCGAGATATCATTCGGCCCGAATACGAAACCGGCCAGCCGCGGCTCGACACCACGTGAGGCGGCGGCGATCTGTTCGGCGTGCAGGACCGCACGCGCGGTCTCGATCATCGTCCAGACCCGCATCGACGGGTCGGCATCAGCATCGCGCAGACTTCGTGCGATGGTGGCAAGATCCTCCACGCTGGAAACCTTTGGAACCAGAATGCCGTCGGGCCGGGCTTTGGCTGCCATCTTGACGTCATCGATCCACCAGGACGAATCCAGCGCATTGGTGCGGATCAGGAGCTCGCGCCGGCCGAAGCCGCCGGCCGCGATCGCCCCCGCGATCTGGTCGCGCGCCAGCGCCTTGGCCTCCGGCGCCACGGAATCCTCGAGGTCGAGGATCAGGCCATCCGCGGGGAGATTGCGGCCCTTTTCCAGCGCCCGGGCGTTCGATCCGGGCATGAACAGAAGGCTGCGGCGCGGTCGGACCATGATTTCGTTCCCCTTGAATTTGCCAGCCTGTGCCGAAGCCGGTTCGACCTCGTCGAAGCCGATTTGGCGGCAGCTTATTGTTTGAGCATGATCTTTCGGGCCAACGTTTAACGCTTGTCCCGAGGAAAAACGGTGTCCACTTTTCCGGTTCATGCTTTAACATTTCAGACCTTCGTCCGAAAGCCTTGTTCCGGCTCGCAGCCCATGGTTAGCAACGCGCATGTCACCCTTTCCGCAACATCTGCTTGACGGCTACCGAACCTTCACCTCGCAGCGGCTTCCGACCGAGCAATCGCGCTATCGCGAATTGTCCGAGCGCGGCCAGGCCCCGGAAGTGATGGTGATCGGCTGCTGCGACTCCCGGGTTTCGCCGGAGGTGATCTTCGATGCCGGCCCGGGCGAATTGTTCGTGGTTCGCAACGTCGCCAATCTGGTGCCCGTCTATGCGCCCGACGGCGGCGCGCACGGCGTTTCGGCGGCGCTCGAATATGCGGTCCGGGCGCTGCGCGTCAAACACATCGTGGTGCTCGGCCATGCGCAATGCGGCGGCATCCGCGCCTTCATCGACAATAACGAGCCGCTGTCGCCCGGCGACTTCATCGGCCGGTGGATGTCGATGTTCATCAAGCCGGGCGAGAAAGTCGGACAGCGCGACCATGAGACGATGGCCGAGTTCACCGTCCGGATCGAGAAGGCGGCCGTGTTCCGCAGCCTGGAGAACCTGACGACATTTCCCTTCGTGCAGGCGCTGGTCGCGCGCGGCGAGCTAAATCTGCACGGCGCCTATTTCGGCGTGGCCGAGGGCTCGCTGTTCGTGCTCGACCAGGAAGCGAAGGAGTTTCGCAGCGTCAGGGAGATGTTTGCCTCGTCCTGAGAGTCTGACTGGAAATGCAGCCAGCAAAACAAGGCCTCTAAGACTGTCATTCCGGGGCGATGCCAACGGGTCCGGCCGCTGGCCGGCCCGATGACAGGCTCCGCATCGAACTACGATGTGCAATTGCACATCGGAGAATCCCGAGATTCCGGGTCTGGT
>JBKQRS010000164.1:0-14791 GCA_052143915.1 Bradyrhizobium sp. | reverse complement strand
TGCGAGCCAACGGGTCGCGCGAATGCGCGCCCGATGACAGGCTCCGCGTCAATCCATAGTTGCGCAAGCACAAGGTTGGATTGCATCGTCGCTTTGCTCCTTACAATGACGAGCTGATCACTCCGCGGCCTGTTTCGATTCGCTTAGATACTTCTGATAGGCGAGCCTGATTCCATCCTCAAGCGAAGTGCGCGCGCGCCAGCCGAGATTGGCCAGCCGGCCGACATCGAGCAATTTGCGCGGCGTGCCGTCGGGCCGCGAGGTGTCGAAGCTGATCGCGCCGGTATAGCCGACGACGGAAGCCACCATGCGCGCGAATTCGGCGATAGTGATATCCTCGCCGGTGCCGATGTTGATCAGTTCGCCGCTGGAATAAATCTTCATCAGGTGAACGCAGGCGTCCGCAAGATCGTCGACATAGAGAAATTCCCGCCGCGGCGTGCCGGTGCCCCAGACGACGACGTTGGCGAGGCCTGCAACCTTCGCCTCATGAAACCTTCGGATCAGGGCGGCGACGACGTGGCTGTATTCGGGGTGATAATTGTCGCCCGGCCCGTACAGATTTGTCGGCATCACATTGATGAAGTCGCACCCATACTGGCTGCGATAGGCCTCGACCAATTTGATGCCGGCGATCTTGGCGACCGCATAGGGCTCATTGGTCACCTCGAGCGGTCCGGTCAGCATGGAATCTTCGCGCAGCGGCTGCGGCGCCAGCTTGGGATAGATGCAGGACGAGCCGAGAAACATCAGCTTCTCGGCGCCGTTGACGTGCGCGGCGTGGATCACATTGGCCGCGATGACCAGGTTGTCGTAGATGAATTCGCCGCGCAGCGTGTTGTTGGCGACAATGCCGCCGACCTTTGCGGCCGCCAGAAACACCGCCTGCGGGCGCTTTTCGGCGAACCAGCCGAACACCGCGGCCTGGTCGCGCAAATCGACCTCGCTGCGCCCAACCGTCAGCAGTTCGACATCCTCCCGGGCAAGCCGGCGCACCAGCGCCCCGCCGACCATTCCCTTGTGCCCGGCAACGAAGACCGTCTTGCCCTTCAGATCAAACGGGGTGCTTGCCATTGGCAACCTCGCGCCGCGCGATCGCAAGATCCTGAGCCACCATCTCCTTGACCAGCTGGGCGAAGCTCGTCTTCGGCTTCCAGCCAAGCTTCTGGCGCGCCTTGCTGGCATCGCCGATCAAAAGGTCGACTTCGGTCGGGCGGAAATACACGGGGTCGATGCGAACGACGGTCTTGCCTGATTTCCGGTCGACGCCGGTCTCCTCGGCACCCTTGCCGCGCCACTCGACGCTGCGGCCGACTTCGGCGAAGGCCAGTTCCACGAATTCGCGCACCGAACGCGTCTCGCCCGTTGCCAGCACGAAATCGTCCGCCTGGTCGTCCTGCAATATCCTGTGCATGCCCTCGACGTAATCCTTGGCGTGGCCCCAATCGCGTTTGGCGTCGAGATTTCCGAGATAGAGCGTATCTTCCAGACCGGTCTCGATGCGGGCAATGCCGCGCGTGATCTTGCGGGTCACAAAGGTCTCGCCACGGATCGGGCTCTCATGGTTGAACAGGATGCCGTTCGAGGCGAACATGCCGTAGGCCTCACGGTAGTTCACCGTGATCCAGTAGCCGTAAAGCTTGGCGACGCCATAGGGCGAACGCGGGTAGAACGGGGTAGTTTCCTTCTGCGGCACTTCCTGCACCAGGCCGTAGAGTTCCGAGGTCGAGGCCTGGTAGAAGCGCGTTTCCTTCTCCATGCCGAGAATCCGGATCGCCTCCAGCAACCGCAGCACGCCGATCGCGTCGGCATTGGCGGTATATTCCGGGCTCTCGAAGCTGACGCCGACATGGCTCTGCGCCGCCAGGTTGTAGATCTCTGTGGGGCGGATCTGCTGCATCAGCCGGATCAAATTGGTCGAATCCGTCATGTCGCCGTAATGCAGCAGGAACGGCACATTGCCGGCATGCGGATCTTCGTAGAGATGATCGATGCGCGCGGTGTTGAACGAAGACGACCGCCGCTTGACACCATGCACGGTGTAGCCGAGCCCGAGCAGGTATTCGGCGAGATAGGCGCCGTCCTGCCCCGTGACGCCGGTAACGAGCGCAACGCGCTGCTTCAAATCCTGAACCGCCATATTCACTCCGACAACGCCCATGGGCTGCCTAAAAGCAGTTCAACGGCGGCGAACCACAGACATTGCGCTGGACCTGCCCGTGATACCTGGCCCCACGGGCGCACGACCGGGCTGCTCAAACCCCTATCATGACCCTATTCCTCCAAGCAATGAGTCCGGGCCCTCTTCCGCCGGATCAGGCAGCGGACTTGCGGGTTTTGGAACGTTGGCCCACAATCCTCTCCGAACAGGGCCGCGGGATCACTGAAATCTCAACCGTTCCAGTGTCCGGCCCCTCCAAAAAGCCAACAAAAGAGCGAACTCAGGGAGGAATGACATGCGGAAATTCATGATGGCTGCGGCCTTTGCGCTGCCTATGCTTGGCAGCGCGATGGCGCAGGAGACCCTCAAAATCGGTTACATCGACCCCTTGTCGGGCGGCGGCGCCAGCGTCGGCGAAGTCGGCCTGAAGACCTTCCAGTATCTTGCCGACGAGGTTAACGCCAAGGGCGGCATCCAGGGCCACAAGGTCGAGATCGTTCCGCTCGACAACAAGACCAATCCGCAGGAGAGCCTGATCCAGGCGCAGAAGGCGATCGACGCCGGCGTGCGCTATCTCACTCAGGGCAACGGTTCCTCAGTCGCCGGCGCGCTGACGGATTTCGTGACCAAGTACAACGAGCGCAACCCCGGCAAGGAAGTCCTCTACTTCAACTATGCCGCGGTCGACCCGGTCCTCACCAACGCGAAATGCAGCTTCTGGCACTTCCGCTGGGACGCGAACTCCGACATCAAGATGGAGGCGCTCACCAACTACATGAAGACGGTGCCATCGATCAAGAACGTCTATTTGATCAATCAGGACTACTCGTTCGGGGAATCTGTCAGGTCCGCCGCCAAGGCCATGCTGGCCGTCAAGCGGCCGGACATCAAGATCGTGGGCGACGAATTGCATCCGCTGTTGAAGATCACCGATTTCTCGCCCTACATCGCCAAGATCAAGGCGTCCGGCGCCGACACCGTCGTGACCGGCAACTGGGGCCAGGATTTCCAGCTGCTGTTGAAGGCGGCCGCCGACGCCGGGTTGAAGGTGAACTGGTATACTTATTATGCCGGCGGCACCGGCGGCCCGACCGCGGTCAAGCAGGCCAACCTCAATCATCAGGTGTTCGCGGTCGGCGAAGGCATCCCCAATCTCGATCACCCCTCCTCGCAGGAATTCGAAAAGGCCTTCCGCGCCAAATACGACGTCAGCTTGTTCTATCCGCGCGCCGTCAACGAGATGCGGATGCTGGCAGCGGCGGCCGACAAGGCCAAGTCGATCGACCCGGTCAAGGTCGCGTTCGCGCTCGAAGGCATGGAGGTCGAAGTATTCGACGGCGGCAAGGGCTACATGCGCAAGGACGATCACCAGTTCTTCCAGCCGATCTACATCGCTTCGTTCGGCGATCGAACGGAGAAGGAGCCGTTCGACGAGGAAAAGACCGGCTGGGGCTGGAAGCTGGTTGCCAAGATCGATACGCCCGCAACCGTACTGCCGACCACCTGCAAGATGGAACGGCCGAACTGATCGTTCGCGCGCGTGACTCATCCGCGCCTTGAAAAAATTTCGGGGCGCGGCCTAAACCGGCGGGGGCGTCGTGCTTGAACTGATCGTCATATCCACACTCAACGGCGTCCTGTTCGGCATGCTGCTGTTCCTGATGGCGAGCGGCCTGACCGTCATCTTCAGCATGTTAGGAGTGCTCAACTTCGCGCATGCGAGTTTCTACATGCTCGGCGCCTTCTTCGGTTTCCAGATCAGCCGTTGGTTCGGCTTCTGGCCGGCGCTGTTGATCGCGCCATTGCTCGCAGGCGCGATCGGTGCCGGCGTCGAGCGCTACGGGCTGCGCCGCGTGCACAGGAACGGCCATGTCGCGGAACTGTTGTTCACCTTTGGCCTTGCTTTCGTGATCGAGGAAGTCGTGCAGATCATCTGGGGCAAGAGCCCGGTCGATTTTCGCGAGCCGCCGCTGCTGGATTTTTCGGCATTCACGATCTTCTCCACCAATTATCCCGCCTACAAGATGTTCATGCTGCTGGTGTCGATCGCCATCTTTGTCGGGCTGCTCGTCGTCCTGAAGAAGACGCGGATCGGCCTGATCGTTCAGGCCGCACTGACCCATCCACACATGGTGGCCCACCTCGGCCATAATGTCGGGCGCATCTTCATGCTGGTGTTCGGCGTCGGCACCGCGCTTGCCGCAGTCGCCGGCGTGATCGCCGGACCGGCGCTGGTGACGCAATCGAACATGGCAGAATTACTCGGCCCGATCCTGTTCGTCGTCGTCGTGGTCGGAGGGCTGGGTTCGCTGAGCGGGGCCTTCGTCGCCTCCCTGCTGATCGGCCTGGTGCAGACCTTCGCGGTCTCGATGAACGGCTCGCTGTCCGGCGCGTTCGGTCCGCTCAGTCCCGCTTATGCCTCGACCTGGCTTGCCGACATCTGGGGCGTCACGATCGCGCAGATCGCGCCGATCGTGCCCTATGTACTCTTGGTGCTGATCCTGATCTTCCGCCCGATGGGCCTGCTCGGGACGCGCGACACATGAGCGAAATCGCCTCAACCGTTGCGCCGCCGCTGCCGGCAGCAACCGAGAAACTCAAATTCTATCTGATATGGGTAGTGGCCGCGGTCGCGCTTCTGCTGCTGCCCAGGATCTTCGGTTCGGGCGGTTCACTGACGACGTTCAGCCTGATCGGCATCTCCATCATCTTCTCGCTGTCCTACAATATCCTGCTCGGCCAGACCGGCATGCTGTCGTTCGGACACGCGGTGTATTACGGCCTCGGCGGCTTCCTGGTGATCCACGCCATCAACATCATCGGCGCCAACAAGCTGCCGATCCCGCTCCCTGTCGTTCCCCTGATTGGCGGCCTGACGGGGCTGTTGTTCGCCGCCCTGCTTGGCTGGGTCTCGACCCAGCGCTCTGGAACGGCATTCGCCATGATCTCGCTCGGCGTTGCCGAACTGATCGCCTCCTCCGCGCTGATCCTGCGCACCTTTTTCGGCGGCGAGGCCGGCGTCTCCGCCAACCGCACCAAATTGCTGAAACTGTTCGGCTGGAGTTTCGGCCCGCAGATCCAGATCTATTATCTGGTGGCGGCGTGGACGCTGATCGCCGTGATCGCGATGTATGCGCTGACCCGCACGCCTTTGGGACGGATGTGCAACGCCGTGCGCGACAATCCCGAGCGCGTCCAGTTCGTGGGATACAATCCGCACGTCGTCCGGTATCTCGCGTTTTGCTTCGCTGGTTTCTTCGCAGGAATCGCGGGCGCGCTGGCGGCAACCAATTTCGAGATCGCCAATTCGGCCTATCTCGGCGCCGAACAGTCGGGAACGGTATTGTTCGCCACCTATATCGGCGGCATCGGCTTCTTCATCGGTCCCATCGTCGGCGCGATCTTTGTGACGCTGCTGTCGCTGGGCTTGAGCGATCTGACGCAGGTGTGGCAGCTCTATTTCGGACTGATCTTCATCGCGGTGGTGCTGTTTGCGCCGGGCGGCATCACCGGGCTCCTGATGATGCATCGTCCGCTGTTGAAAGCCGGCACGCTACTGAGGCTGCTGCCGAGCTACCTGGTCGCACTGCTGCCGACGCTGGCGATGATCACCGGCCTCGTTCTGGCGATCGAAACGATCGTGCACTTTACCGTCAACCCCGGTGACGATTCCCACATCAAGGCGTTCGGCGTCGGCTTCGACGCCGCCAGCCCATCCATTTGGGCGGCGTCGGCCGTCCTTCTGATCGGCGGATTTTGGGTGGCGCGCCGGACCTGGACCTGGGTTGGACAGGCCTGGGACAGCGCCACCAGCGCAGCGCGTGACAAGGGGATCGCCGCATGAGCGCCGCCATCGAACTGCGCGCGGTCGAAAAGAGCTTCGGCAATATCGCCATCATCCGAAACATCAATTTGAGCGTGGCACGCGGCGAACGCCACGCGCTGATCGGGCCGAACGGCGCCGGCAAATCGACCACCTTCAATCTGATCAGCGGATATATGGCGCCGACCTCGGGCAGCGTGCTGCTGGGCGGCGAGGTGATTTCCGGTCTGCCGCCCTATCAGATCAACCGCCGCGGGCTGTCGCGCAGCTTTCAGGTCACCAACGTCTTTGCCAATATGAGCGTATGGGAGAACCTGCGCTGTGCGGTTTTGTGGTCGACCGGCCAGCGCTATGCGTTCTGGAAGAATATCGACAATCTGCCCGAGGTGCGCGAGCGGACCGCGCAAATTCTCGCCGACATCAACTTGACGGCCCGCCGCGACGTGCCTGCAGGCCTTCTGACCTATGCCGAGCAGCGCGCGCTGGAAATCGGCATCACCGTTGCCGGCCGCGCCGAGGTCATTCTGCTGGACGAGCCGACCGCCGGCATGAGCCACGCCGAAACCGAGCGCGCGGTGGCCTTGATCCGCCGCCTGACCGAAGGCCGCACGCTTTTGATCGTCGAGCACGACATGAGCGTCGTGTTCGGCCTCGCCGACCGGATTTCGGTCTTGGTTTACGGCCAGATCATCGCCTCGGGAACGCCGGAGGAAATTCGCGGCAACCCGAAAGTGCGCGAAGCCTATCTCGGCGAGGAAGCGGCATGATGCTGGAAGTCGCCGATCTGCACGCCTATTACGGCAAGAGCCATATCCTGCAGGGCGTCGATATGCATATCGACGCCGGCGAAGTGGTGAGCCTGTTGGGGCGCAACGGCGTCGGCCGCTCCACCACGGTCAAGGCGATCATGGGCGAAGTGCCGCCGCAGGGCTCCATCAAGTTCAAGGGCCAGGACATCGCAGGGCTGCCGAGCCACCGGATCGCGCGTCTCGGCCTGGGCTACGTTCCCGAGCACCGCGATATCTTCGCCGGCCTCACCGTGCGGCAAAACCTGCTGCTTGGCATCAAGGATATCAGGCGCCCCGGCAAGTGGCGGCTCGAGGATATGCTCAAGATGTTTCCCAATCTCGCCGCGCGGGCCGATACTTCGGCCGGCGTGCTGTCGGGCGGCGAGAAGCAGATGCTGACCATCTGCCGCACGCTGATGGGCGACCCTGAATTGATCATGATCGACGAGCCCACCGAGGGGCTCGCCCCCCTGATCGTGCAACAGGTCGGCGACCTCATCGCCGAGATCGCCCGCCGCGGCGTCGCCATCCTGCTGGTGGAACAGAAACTCTCGATCGCGATGCGGATATCGCATCGCGTCTACGTCATGGGCCATGGCTGCATCGTGTTCGAGGGCACGCCCGCCGAACTCAAGGCCAATGCGGCTGTGCGCAAGGAATGGCTCGAAGTTTGAGAGCCTGATCGGTTCTGATTTGGGTGCAGACCCATGGCGGCGAATAACCTGAAGCGGACATTCCGTACTTCGACGATTACCGCTTCGATGCGGCGAAAGTTCTGCCGTCCGGGCGACCCTGTAACCGACCCCTGCATGCGCATTCCATTGGCGGGAAAAATATTCAGAGTCGTAAGCGAAACAGCCTAGCTTTCTATTTTCTTCGCGTCGGTTTGTCTATGGTCGCCCGCCAAGGCTCCCTTGTGACGAGTCAGCTAAAGGTGTTTCTGCGGCCGAAGTCGTACCCGCGGTAGAAGTTGTAGCCTCCGTAAGTCGAGCCGAAGTGATATTTGAGCGCGTGAAAGTAATCGTGGTGATGATGACGGTGCATTGCCATCGCGGGGGTCGCCAGCACAAGCGAAAGTGCAGCCGCTCCAATCAATCCGAATTTCGTCATGGCCGTTCTCCTTTCACGGATGACATAGGAGCGTCTTTCGCCATCACAAATAAAATGCGTTTTAGGAGTAAATGCGTTTTAGAAATATCGAACGGGTGTGATCGGCGGCGAGCCGCGATCGTCGCGGCCAAGCGACTTCAACTGCCCGATAGTTGCGGCAGCATCGTCGCGGTCGCAGATCGTTGCACAGTCTGCGCGGCAACCCTGGCTAAGTGCCGGGTTGTCGAATGCTGGAATGTCTGGTGGTCTTATTGATCTTGTGGGTGGATTTGATGCCCGACCGCCTCGAGTACGACGAAGGCGGTTCAGGAGGGTCCAGGCGCATCAGGGCAGCAGGGTATCCTGACGATCCAGTTCCACCGGCACCGGCACCGCCTCCGCCGCCTCCCATCGCAAAAGCCGGAGTGAACGAGGGCGCAGCGATCAGCGCCACCAGGATAGTTTCCAGCGTCACAAATCTGAGCACTAATTTGGTCATTTGAGCCTCCTGCTTTCGTCTACGGCGATCCCTCTAGCCAAACATGTAGACTCCCTTTTGACCCCTTTGGCTTGAAAATGTTCCCCCTGAAAGATTTTTTTAGTCACGCCGCCATGTTCGAGCAATCGTGCGGGTTATTTCCTGCCTGGCGCATAGAAGCTACCTTCGACCTCGCAGATATCGTCGCCATTCAGCCGATGAACCTCGATGATGGTGCGCGGCGGATAGGGACCGGCGCCCCACAGCTCTTCCTGGACCTTGTTCACGAACGGACGGAAGCGATACATGTCCGTGACATAGACGACGAGGCGAACCGCATCGCGCAGCGTTGCTCCTTCGGATTCGGCGATCAGCTTCATATTGAGGAAGGCCTGACGGATGCGGGCCTCGTCACCCTGGAGCTGCAGGTTGGTCTTCGGATCGATGCCGCGCATTCCCGCGATGAAGACGAAGTCGCCCGCGCGCGTACCGAGACTCCATGTGCCCGTCGGCTTGATCGCACCATCCGGCGCCAGCCGTCTTCACCCCGGCAGGAGAGAGCCGAAGCTGCTCCGCTGCTGCCGGATGAACCCATAGCAACGCGACAATCAACAGCATGACCTTCTTCAAGGTAGACCTCCTATTTTATTAGAGCTGCGGAAGCCGTCCTTCTTCGCTGGCGGGGAGCGCAGGCGAGTTATCCCATATCCTCGAATCTCGACTGCCTCAGAAAACGAAAGTCGCATCATTCCCCTACCCCTCCCTACTGAATTTCGCGACATTTTTCCAACCATGGGTGCGTCGGGGTTCCGCGGTCGCGCAACTGCGGGTTCCGCTTCATCTCTATCGGACATAGTTGGCGCTGATCCCGCCGCTCATCGGCGGAGTTAGCGCCGCTGAAAATAGGATCGGTGGCAGCCGTCTCGCTTCTCGGACGCCGCAAGATCGCCGCCCGCCCGCCACCAATTGGCCCTGCGACTCGGCGACGCCTGTTCGCGCGGGTCCTGGGGGGAATCAACACGCATTGCCGGGAGCGGCTTTATGTACAAAGCGTCGAAGCGATCTCTGACTGTATCTGTAAGCGTCCTAGTCTTCGCGATTCTGTTTTCGCTGGCTGCGATCATTGTCCGCACTGTCGCGGCGCCTGAGATGGACGGAAAAATTGCCGCGGATGGGACCGACTTGGAATTGAGAAAGTCGCTGCCGTAAGCCCCGCCGGATCAGCCCGTACCGAGGGCGCGCTGCACCGCACTATGCCAGCGAAGACTGCGCCCCGACCTTGCTGTCCCGTCATCGTGCGCTCGGGATGGCGCATGCGTTTGCCCATTCTCCGCTCCGGAAGCGGGCATCATCCAAGACGACTACGGCTACGACCGTTTTGCGCCGATACGAGAAGTCGCGGTAGTCTGGTTTACTGTGGCCAGCCCCACGACCATGTGCACACGCTCGATGAAGCCAAGGCGGGGTTTACCCCTGTCTTGCATCGCGACGCAGCTTGATTCTGGCCTCAGCCGCCTATCCACCCCGGCAAATCTTCTGGATCTTCTGCAACGTTATATCCCCACATAAACAAGGCAGCTTCGATTTCTCTTGGACTAGCTTGGCATTCCTTCGCGACTTGCCAGATTAGCTGGGATGCCGATCGCACCATCGAGGCATGGCAGCGATCCCTGGCTTTGCCGAACAATGCCGGAAAATGAATGCGATTCGTGTCGGGAGACCGTTTGGCCTCCCGGTCCACGGCGAAAAGTAGTTGCTCGGCAACGTCGTATTGGTGAATTTCCAGTTCTTCCGTAAATCGCGCAAGGAAGAAGCCGAGCGCACCAGCGACCCGACCGTCGTAGATCACAAGCTTCTGTTCGGGGTCGGCGAGGCTCACGATCTTCGTCATCGTCGAGTTCATTATCAGGTTTACACCGTCAAACGGATCCAGCGACGCCTGTTCGTCTTTAATCAGATCGACTGCGTTGGAAAGCTTGACAGAAATCTCATCCGCGTTTCGTTCGATCCACTCAAACGTCCCCTTCTGTCGATGCTTGTTATCGACACCGCCCCAATGCATTATTGCCCGCAGGATCTCGCAAACATCATGATTGGAATCCCGTTGAATTGCGGACTGTAGATTGGCAGCGAACCGATCTAACTCGGCCTTATTCTCGGAAAAGCTTTTTCCGCTCCAGGCATATTTCGATAGCGCGTCCGCCAGACCAACTGCCGACCATTTGCCGTCAATCGTTCGGGACCATGCCGACAATTTTCCTCTGGAAGGAACGGCATAAGTATGATGACGGCTCCCTCTCCACTCACGGGCAAGGAAGCTGCAAAATTCGCAAATTTGTTCGTCGTTATCGTCGATTCTCCCCCTGCCATACGGTGCCACCTTGGAAAATGATGCGTGCGCCCGCGAGGTCACAGCGCTACTTGTCCCAAGACTGATTATTTCGCGGCCCGTGCGGACCGCAAATCGGATTGGTTCTGCCATGACACAGCGTTACCTGGCGTGAACGACGTTTCTGCGGATGAGGTCCGATAGTTGAACCAAAAGCCCTCGAAGCCGGGCATTCTCCTCAAGCAGCGAGTGAATGTCGTCGGTGTGTTCGTCAACCCAAAGTGACGGTTCGTCCCCTCGAAGGGCATCCTCAAGTAGCGGAAGAGCGTCGTCGGCAGTTTCGTCAGCCCAAAGTGTCGGTTCACTCGGGCGGCCTTGCTTGTTTCGCGGCGGTTGGTTCATGACTACTACTCCAATTCAAATAATCGAACTTGCGTCCAATCACCCGATCCGCCGATCTGCTTCCAGAGTGAATTGAGTCGGCTGGCAAATTTGAGACCAAAATTTGAAACTCATTGAGAGGCGCCGCAATCACGCCGCTTTAGCGCCGGAAAAATCCCGGAGCGATTGTGCGTCAAGAGATAAGCCCGCTGTATGGTCAATAAGACAACGATGTTGTCCTTACCGCGATCGTGCGGCGCGAACCGGTGCCCACCCCCGGGATCACGTCCGGGGCATGCTTCGCTCGAAAGCGCTTTGGCTTGTTGTCTTGACGCGTTTTCCTAACGCGAACCGGTACCCACTTCGTTCGAAAACGCTTTTGTCACTCGCCATAATGGCGCAAGCGCTCGAGGTCGATGATGGTCACGCCGCCATATTCGAGCCGCAGCAGCCCTTCCTTCTCCAGTTGCTTCAGGCATTGGTTGGCATTTTGCCGGGAAATACCGGACAGCGCGCCGATCTCTTCCTGGGTGATCTCCAGGTGCCGCGTCAGGTCCGGATAGAGAATGGGATTGAACAATGAGGCGATGCATCGCGCCAGGCGCGCCGTCGCATCCAGCGTGCGGCCATATTCGAGCAATCCGATGAACTGGCCGAGACGCTCGTTGAGCTGCCCCACCAGGAAGCGATTGAACGCCACGCTGTTTTCGAACAGCCAGAAGAAGGTGGTGCGGTCCATCATTGCCAGCCGTGTATCGCGCAGCGCCACCACGTCGTAGCGCCGGGCTTCGTTCTTGAGCACGGTGCCCTCGCCAAACCATGCGCCGGCCGTCAAGCCGGCAAAACTGGTGGCCTTGCCGCCGCGGGAAACGATGCCCATCCGGGCCAGACCGCTGACGACGCCGGTCCAGTAGTCGAAATGGTCGCCGCGCATAAAGACGAATTCATTGGCGCGGTAGGATTTTTCGACAATGCCGGCCCGCGCGACCTCGATCTCCCGCTCTTGCAGTTCGCGCGACCAGATCGCGATACGCTTTAAGTAATCTGCTGCAATCATTATCCGCTGAACCATCACCCGAGCGTCCGCCATCAGGCGTCCGCCATTCGCCCATGTTGCATCGCAACAACGGTCCTGGTGCCGCCGCTGCGCCGTCCTGCTCAGAGCGCCTGGGCCGGGACAACACACAAGAGTGTCGTATCAACCAAAAAAATCCAACGATTTCGGCCCCCACGGGACACATAGGATCGTCGCGTGGACATTCCGCATTTTGAAACTCGACCTACCCATTGCGCGGCGCTCTTGGCCAATATATAGTCATGATAGTCATATTGGTCACATAGGGTTTTGACGTGACAAAGGTCAACAAGACACTGTCCTCACCGCCTCCTGGCGGCACTTGGACTCTCGCGGGAGCCAAGGCCCGGCTCTCCGAGGTGGTCGATCGGGCCCAGGCCGGCCCACAAATCATCACCCGCAACGGCAAGCCGAGCGCGGTGATCGTCTCCGCCGAGGAGTGGGCGCGCAAGACCGAGCGCAAAGGCACCCTGGCTGAATTCCTGCTCGCATCACCGCTACGCGGCGCCGATCTCGAGCTGGAGCGGCAGCGCGACACGCCTCGCGACGTAACCCTGTGAACTTCCTGCTCGACACTAACGTGCTGTCGGAGGTGCAGCGACCGGCGCCCGACCTGAAGGTACTCGGCTGGCTTGATGCCGTCGACGAGGACCGGGTATTCGTCAGTGTTGCTTCGATCGCTGAACTTCGGCGTGGCATTGCTTTGATGGACGATGGCCGCCGACGCGACGCGCTGACCGCCTGGCTCGCCAACGATTTGCCGGAACGCTTCGCCGAGCGGATCCTGCCGATTGATCACGCGGTTGCCGAGCACTGGGGCGACCTGATGGCGCAGAGCCGCCGGAGCGGCTTTGCGCTGTCCGTTATGGACGGCTTCTTTGCGGCGACCGCGTTCGCCAAAGACCTCACGCTGGTCACGCGCAACGTCAAGGATTTTGTGTCATTTGGCGTACCGCTGTTCAACCCGTGGGACGAATAGTGGCCAACCAAGTGGTGATCCCGGCCCGGCCTCTGGCAAGGAGGTCAATGACTTAAATTTGCCGATGAATTGTCGGGCGCAAGACATTTCAAAATACCGCTTTACCCTATTGAGGACCATCGCGCGTGAGCCCGGCTCGCGGGCCAACAGGATGATTGGAGGGACAGAAGACAGGGTGCGGCGTTACCACGCATGACGGGTGCGCCTGATTTGTCCAGAAAGAGCTGGCGAATCCCGAGAACCCACAAGGTGCGAGGCGGCCAAGGCGCATCCTAAGTGGAATGGCTTACCTCAGACGGCCGATATAAGATTGCTACAATTCTAACAAACGACAGCTAAAGAGCGTGGCAAGCGCCTGATTGGATACGCGTATTCTGATCGCAAAACCGGGTCTCCCGATTTTGCGAAAATGCGCGTAACGGAGGAAATGCGTGGAATACGCTTTGGAAGTGCGTGGGGTGTCTCTGCGCTTTGGTGGCGTGAGGGCGCTGACCGAGGTCAGCTTCGGCGTCAACGCCGGGGAGCTGTTCTCGATTATCGGCCCCAACGGCGCCGGCAAGACCTCGATCGTCAATTGCATCTCCGGGCGCTACCGGCCGACCGAAGGTCAGTTGTTCTATCGCGGGCAGGATATCACGGCGCTGACGCCCAACGCGCGGCCCCGGCTCGGCATCGGCCGCACCTTCCAGAATCTGGCGCTGTTTCATCACATGAGCGTACTCGACAACATCATGGTCGGGCGGCACCATCTGCTGAAGAACAATTTCATCACGGGATCGCTGTACTGGCTGACCGGCGCGCGGGCTGAGGAGCTCGAGCATCGCCGCAAGGTGGAGGAGATCATCGATTTCCTCGACCTGCAGTCGGTGCGCAAGGCGACCGCCGGCACGCTTCCCTATGGTCTGCGCAAGCGCGTGGAACTGGCGCGCGCCATGGCGCTGGAGCCGCAACTGATCCTGCTCGACGAGCCGATGGCCGGCATGAATTTCGAGGAAAAGGAGGACATGGCGCGCTACATCGTCGATCTCAACGAAGAGTTCGGCATGACCGTCATGATGATCGAGCACGACATGGGTGTGGTGATGGATATTTCCCACCGCGTCATGGTGCTGGATTTCGGCCGCAAGATCGCCGAGGGCGAGCCCGCGGCGGTGCTCGCCGACCCCCATGTCAGGCGCGCCTATCTCGGCGAGGAAGACGAGGCGCTGATCGGCCCCGACGACCGGCCCGCCACCGCGGAGGCCGTGCGATGATGGATTACGCCGGCCGCATCGCGGCAGCCGACACCTATCCCAAGCTGCTGCGCCTCAACGCCCGCGAGCACGGCGGCGAGGTGGCGCTGCGGGAGAAGGACTTCGGGCTGTGGCGCGAGTACACCTGGGCCGACTACCAGACCCGGGTGCACGATTTCGCGCTCGGCATGAGCGTGCTCGGTCTCGGCGCCGGCGACGTCATCGGCATCATCGGCGACAACCGCCCGGACTGGGTGGCGGCGGAGATCGCCACCCACGCCATCGGCGCCATGAGCCTCGGCATCTACCGCGACGCGCTCGAGGAGGAAGTCGGCTACCTGCTCAACTACGGCGAGGCGCGCCTGGTGTTCGCCGAGGACGAGGAGCAGGTCGACAAGCTGCTCGGGCTCGGCGACCGCGCGCCGCATCTCAAGCACATCGTCTATTCCGACCCGC
>JBKQRS010000163.1:0-7530 GCA_052143915.1 Bradyrhizobium sp. | reverse complement strand
TTTCGATTTGAAGTTCCCAACGCGAACTCGCGGCAACCA
Source organism: Bradyrhizobium sp. (assembly GCA_052143915.1). Classification (GTDB taxonomy): domain Bacteria; phylum Pseudomonadota; class Alphaproteobacteria; order Rhizobiales; family Xanthobacteraceae; genus Bradyrhizobium. The sequence continues at coordinate 7,491 of JBKQRS010000163.1, read as the reverse complement.
CTGCAGGAACTTCAAATCGGCGGCACCAGCCTGCCACATTTTGGGCAGAGATGCTTGGCTGCCTCTACCCACAATTGAGTCGCGTGCCATACATAACGGGATTATGCTTGCTCGATTGCCGCGCTGCCATCAGCTTTCGCCGGTGATCGAGAGTGTTGTGCTCCCGCCTGGCAACGGACCAACACATGCCTAACACACGGTCATCCGAAGTCAGTCAGGCGTTCGATATCCAGCGTTTTCTGGGCGAAACCGGTGCGGGCAAAACCATCGAGCGATACGCCAAAAACCAGAAGATATTCAGCCAGGGCGACGTCGCCGACGCGGTGTTCTTCATCCAGAAGGGCAAGGTCAAGGTCACGGTTTTGTCCGAGCATGGCAAGGAAGCCGTCGTCGGGATTTTCGGCGAAGGACAATTCTTCGGCGAAGGGAGTCTTGAGGGGAACGAGTTCAGGGCCGTCACAAGCCACGCCATGGAAGACTGCCTGATCACTTCCATCGCAAAGAGCGTCATGCTCGCGACGCTTGCTACGGAGCCGAAATTCGCCCAATTCTTCATTTCGTATCTGCTGTCGCGAAACAGTCGTATTGAAGATGACCTGATCGACCAGCTGTTCAATTCCAGCGAGCGACGCCTGGCGCGCCTGCTGCTGCTGCTCGCGAATTTCGGCAAGGAGGGCGATGCGCCACCGGTGGCGGTGACCCTCAGCCAGGAGACGCTGGCGGAAATGATCGGCACCACGCGTTCGCGGGTCAGTTTTTTCATGAACAAGTTCCGCAAAAAAGGCTTCATCGACTACAACGGAAAGATCGAGGTTCACCGCTCGCTGCTCGACGCGGTGCTGCGCGAGAAACCTCAGATCGATGAGGACAGATAGCGCCGACACCTTTGCCAATCGCGAAATGGGCCAAAGCGCGTCGCCAACCATCGCCCTTTCGCAAGCCAGGCGGCAGGCACGACGGGTTTGCCTGATGCGCGATAGCCGGATAAGACGGCACTTCCACCGCCGTGGAATCGATCGAAGAGGGCTTGTCTGGGAAATGCGAATTCTCTGTACCAATGACGATGGCATCCATGCCCCCGGCCTGAAAATCGTCGAGGAGATCGCGCGCGCGTTGTCCGACGACGTCTGGGTGGTGGCGCCCGAGCTCGATCAGTCCGGCGTCTCGCATTCGCTGTCGCTGAACGATCCGCTTCGCCTGCGCGAAGTCGGGCCGCGCCATTTCGCGGTCCGGGGCACGCCGACCGATTGCGTCATCATGGGGGCCCGCCACATCCTCGGCGAGAAGCTGCCGGACCTCGTATTGTCAGGCGTCAACAAGGGTCGCAACGTCGCCGAGGACGTGGTTTATTCCGGCACGATCGCGGGCGCGCTGGAAGGCACGATCCTGGGCTTGCCGTCATTCGCGCTGTCGCAGGAGTTCACGATGGAGTCGCGCGAAAAGCCGCTGTGGGACACCGCCCTGAAATTCGGTCCGCCAATCCTGCGCAAGGTGATCGACGCCGGCGTGCCCCGGAATACCGTGATCAATGTCAACTTTCCGGCCTGTGCGCCCGATGAAGTCGCGGGCGTGCGCGTGACGCGGCAAGGCAAGCGCAATCTGGGCTTTCTGAAAGTCGACCAGCGACGCGATGGCCGCGGCAATCCGTATTTCTGGATTGGGTTCGAGCGGTTGGCGCAGGTCGACGTGCCGGCCGAGGGCACCGATCTCTGGGCGCTGGCTTCGCGTTATGTCTCGGTGACGCCATTGCGGCTCGATCGCACCGACGAGGCATTTTCCGAAGCGCTGACGGCGACGCTGAAGTGACGCGAAGCGTCATACCCGCGAAAGCGGGTATCCACTACGCTGCGGCTTCACGATTCGATTGCTAAAACGGCTCCGGAATACTGGGTCACCCACTTTCGCGGGTGACGACGGGCAGGCTGTCCTAAACCGCGGTGCTCTTCAGCGTATTGTCGATCATCTGCGCGAGCGTTTCGATCTGGAAAGGTTTCTGCAGCGCGGGACGATCGCGGTATTCCTCGGGAAGGCCCGATGAGCCATAGCCGGTCGCGAAGATGAAGGGGCGGTTGCGCGCCCTGATCAGGTCGGCGACCGGCGAAATCACCTTGCCGTTGACGTTGACGTCGAGAATGGCGAGGTCAAACTCGGTCGATTGTGCCAGCCTGATGGCCTCGTTGATTTCGCCGGCCTCCGCAGCGATGCTGTAGCCCAGTTCCCGCAGCATGTCGGCGACCATCATTCGGATCATGACCTCGTCCTCGACGAGGAATACAGAACCGCCTGGCGGCCGCGTCGCAGTCATCAGCTGAGTCCTTGCCCATCCCGAAACCAAAGGTTCGCAAATAACGACCACCGGCGCAATCTCGACCTGCGCAAGCCCGCAAGGAGACCAGATTTGGCCCTGGAGTCATGAGCAGGCTTGACCGAGCCGGGCCGTTAACGTCAGGAGTGCTTATCGGGTTCCGCAATGGGAACATCGAATTGGGCTGAAATATTTGCTTAAAGCCGGCCGTGCTTATGGCATCAACTTACCAGACTCGAACTTATCAGACTTGGCGGGCCGCCCGGCCGGCAAAGCCGTCTGCATGGGAGCTAAATGTCCAGCAATCAAAGTCCGCCACAACAGATGATGTTTCAGCTCAACCTGCGGCGGCGTGGGATCAGCGATCAGGCGGTACTGCGCACCATGGAAGAGATTCCGCGGGAGATGTTCGTTGAGGCGGCCGATCGCGCCGATGCCTACCGCGACAGCGCGCTCGGGATTGCCTGTGGACAGACCATCAGCCAACCCTTCGTGGTGGCCTACATGACGGAGCAGTTGCAGCTGCAGAAGCAGCACCGGGTGCTCGAAATCGGTACCGGCTCCGGCTACCAGGCCGCCATCCTGTCGCGGCTTGCCGGCCAGGTCCTGACTATCGAGCGGTACCGGACGCTGGCCGAACGTGCCCGGGTGCGGCTTGCAAAGCTCGGCTGCGACAATGTCGAGGTCATGCTGGGGGATGGTTTTGACGTCCCCGCCGATGTCGGCAATTTCGACCGCATCATCGTGACCGCAGCGATGGAGCAGATTCCGGACGCGCTGGCGCAGCGGCTCGAGCCGGGGGGCGTCCTGATCGCCCCGGTCGGGCCGCATCAGAGTACGCAGACCCTGATTCGCCTGGTCCGGACCGAGGCCGGTTTCGAGCGCAAGGACCTCGTCGACGTGCGTTTTGTGCCGTCGCTACATGGCATTGCCCGCGAGCTTTAAAAGCCAGGATTAGCTGTCCTGCCAACATCTTATTCCCAACCTTAAGCGGTTGTTTACTCGCGACGTGTTTACTCAAAACAGTAATTTGTTGCGTACGAGTGAGTAACCATGTCCCGTGTCGTCGAGTTGCTTTACTCGCGTCGGGTGCCGCACGTGGCGGTGCTGGCGCTGATGTCGATCGGTTTTGGCGGCTGCAGCGCCGACATGTCGAGCCGTTTATCCCAAAATCCCTTTGCCTCTCAATCTGACGCCACGGGCGCCGTGCCGCCCGCCGCGGTCGAGCGTCGCGAACTTCCGCAATATGCCCGCCCGCAATCGCAGTATCATTCGCAGGCCCTGCCGCCGGCGATCTCCGCCCCGCAGTCCTATCCGACCGGCGGTGGGGTATCCGGAGGAGGGCGCGGACTAGCCTCTTATGCGCCGCCCGCGCGCCCGATCGAAGCAACCGGCAGTGTCCCGCGCTCGGTGGCGGCGGCTCGCGCCCCGGCCCAGGGCACCACCATCATCGTCGGCACCAGTGATACGCTCGAAATACTGGCGCGCCGCTACAACGTTTCGCCCGCAGCGATCCTCCAGGCCAATGGATACAAGGGACCGCGCGTGCTTTCTCCGGGTCAGCAGCTGATCATTCCGCGTCCATCCGCGACCGCTGCCGCGCCGCAACCGGTGGCGCCTGCGAGCAAGCCCGTTGCTGTCGCGATCGCGGCGCCGTCTATTCATGTCGTCAATCACGGCGATACCTTGCTCGGGATCGCGCGCCGCAATCATGTCTCGGTGGCGGAACTGGCCCGCGCCAACGGCATCGCACCAACCGCAAAACTCCAGCTTGGCATGAAGCTCACCGTGCCGGCGAAGGACGCCGCGGCAGTACCGGGCGTCCAGCCGGCAGTTGTTGCGGCTGCACAGCCTGCGGCTTCAGGGCCTCCGGCGACCAGGATGGCTGCGATGGCAGCGGATCCCCAGCAAAAGGCGCGATTGGCGCAGGCAACAACGGTCGAGGACGCTCCCGCCGAAACGCCGGTCAAGGCCGCCGAGGCAACCGGCGCGTTGCCGACCTTCCGCTGGCCGGTACGCGGCAAGGTCATCACCAGCTACGGCGCCAAGACCAATGGCAAGGCCAATGACGGCATCAATCTGGCGGTGCCAGAGGGCACGCCGGTCAAGGCGGCCGAAGATGGCGTCGTCGCCTATTCCGGCAACGAGCTCAAGGGTTACGGCAATCTGGTTCTGATCCGTCACTCCAACGGCTACGTCACCGCCTATGCCCATGCGAGCGAGCTCCTGGTGAAGCGCGGCGACACCATCAAGCGCGGTCAGATCATTGCGAAATCCGGCCAGTCGGGCGAGGTGGGCTCACCGCAACTCCACTTCGAGATCCGCAAGGGATCGTCCCCGGTCGATCCGCTGCAATTCCTCAACGGGGCGTAAGCCAAGCGGCTACCCACTGCTGACATCGCCCGGCAAGAGCGCCAATGGGGCCGCGCAAAGCGCTGCCCGATGACAGGCTTCGCGCGTCTTCGCCTGGCCGACCGGGCGACCAAGTATTACAGGGCGCGTGCGACTGGCCCGACAGCTACTGCTACTTACGCCTTGATCCGCACCCCCAGCCGTCCCGCCAGTTCCTGCGTGAACTGCCAGGCGACCCGTCCCGAACGGGAGCCGCGGGTGGTCGACCATTCCAGCGCTTCGCGTTCAAGCTCTTCTTCAGCGAGTTTGATGCCGAAATGGCTGCAATAGCCTTGCACCATCGCCAGGTATTCGTCCTGACTGCAACGATGGAAGCCGAGCCACAATCCGAACCGGTCCGAGAGCGAGACTTTTTCCTCGACCGCCTCGCCGGGATTGATCGCGGTTGATCGTTCGTTCTCGATCATCTCGCGCGCCAGAAGGTGCCGGCGGTTGGAGGTCGCATACAGGATCACATTGTCGGGACGGCCCTCGATGCCGCCCTCGAGCACCGCCTTCAGCGATTTGTAGGAGGCGTCATTGCCGTCGAAAGACAGGTCGTCGCAGAACACGATGAAATGGAAAGGCGAGCCGCGGAGCAGATCCATCAGGACCGGCAGGCTCTCGATATCCTCGCGATGAATCTCGATCAGCTTCAACCGCTCCGCGGGCATTCGGTTGCGGTTGATGCTGGCATGTGTCGCCTTCACCAGCGATGATTTCCCCATGCCGCGTGCACCCCACAGCAAGGCGTTGTTGGCCGGAAGTCCATCGGCAAAACGCTCGGTATTCTCGATCAGGATGTCGCGCATCCGATCGATGCCCTTGAGCAGCCCGATATCGACGCGGCTGACGCGCGGCACGGCTGCCAGCCGTCCATCCGGATGCCAGATGAACGCATCGGCCTGGCCAAGCGAGTCGGCCGCCGAGGCCGCGGGCGATCGGGCCGAAAGGTGCGAAGCGATGGTTTCGAGCGCGCGCACGATCCGTCCTGCTGCATCGAGCTCGGGGGACGCCGCCCGGCGTTTTGTCGCCGATATCGGCGTTTTTCGATGAGCCGCCTTGGGGGTCGGGCGAGGGGCTGTTTTACTGGGTTTTTTTGACATCTTTGGCCTTCCTGACGACGCACCCTTAACGGGCCTAACAGGGGGCCGCAAGCGGCGCAAATGAGGGGTCTGGCAGCGTTGCAATTGGGACCGCGGCCGCTATAGTCCGCGCGAATTTGCCCGGACCGGCCCGGCGCTCAGGCGCTGCCGGTTCATTCCCGTTCCACGAGGATTGCACGAATGCTGATTACCCCTGCGTTTGCCCAGGCCGCCGCGGCCGGCGGCGATACCAACAGCATGTTGATGTCGCTGCTGCCGTTCGCGCTGATCTTCGTGATCATGTACTTTCTGATTCTGCGGCCGCAGCAGAAAAAGGTGAAGGACCACGCGGAACTCGTGAAGAACATCCGCCGCGGCGACACCGTGGTGACGTCCGGCGGTCTGGTCGGCAAAGTGACAAAAGTGGTTGACGACGACCAGATCGAGTTCGAGATTTCGGACGGCGTCCGCGTGCGGCAGATGCGGCAAATGATTTCAGGCGTGCGCGCCAAGGGCGAGCCGGCCAAGGAAAAAGCTGATACCGCCAAGGAAGATAGTTCGGCGAGCTAGCGCGCTTTCTGATCGCGCCCATTCCAGAACCTGACGGGTCAACTCGATGTTGTATTTCACGCGGTGGAAGGCGCTGGCGATCATCCTGTTCGCGCTTGCGGTGTGCCTTTGCGCCGTTCCGAATTTCTTCCCTCAGGCGACCGTCAAGACCTGGCCGGTCTGGGCGCAGCGTCACCTCGTGCTTGGCCTCGATCTGCAGGGCGGCTCCTATCTGTTGCTGGAGGTCGACTCCAACTACGTCAGGAAAGAGAAACTCGATCAGGTGCGTGATGACGTTCGCCGCGCGCTGCGCGACGCCAAGATCGGCTATACCGGCCTCAATGCGCGCAATGATGCCGTTGAAGTGCGCATCTCCAGAGATACCGACCTGCCGGCGGCCCTGACAAAACTGCGCGAGCTGTCGCAGCCGCTCGGCGGTTTGCTCGGTTCCAGCGGCCAGCGCAGCCTTGAGGTCAGCGATGCCGGCGGCGGCTTGATCCGTATGACCGTGCCGCAGGCGGCCATCACCGAGCGCATCCGGCAGACCATCGAACAATCGATCCAGATCGTTGAGCGCCGCGTCAACCAGCTCGGCACGGTCGAGCCGGTGATCCAGCGGCAGGGCACCGACCGCATACTGGTGCAGGTGCCGGGCCTGCAGGACCCGACCGAGCTCAAGCGAATCCTGGGCAAGACCGCCAAGATGGAATTCCGCATGGTCGATACGACCGTGCCGCCGGACCAGGCCGCGCAAGGCCGGGTGCCGCCGGATTCCGAAGTTCTGATGAGCGCGCAGCCGCCCAAGATACCCTATGTCGTCAAGCGGCAGGTTCTGGTCTCGGGCGGCGAACTCACCGATGCGCAGCCGGGGTTCGATCAGCGCTCGGGCGAACCAATCGTCAGCTTCCGCTTCAATTCCGCGGGCTCACGCAAATTCGCGCAAGCGACCTCGGAGAATGTCGGGCAACCCTTCGCGATTGTGCTCGACAATGAGGTGATTTCCGCCCCCGTGATCCGCGAACCCATCACTGGCGGTTCGGGACAGATATCAGGCAGTTTCACCGTGCAGGCCGCCAACGAACTCGCGATCCTGCTGCGCGCCGGCGCCTTGCCGGCGCCGCTCACCGTCATCGAGGAGCGTACCGTCGGTCCCGGCCTCGG
>JBKQRS010000162.1:0-6777 GCA_052143915.1 Bradyrhizobium sp. | reverse complement strand
CGAGAATTGGTGCAAGGGCTATGCAAGCCCTGATGCCGACCCCAATGTAGATCGTCCATCCCCGCGAAAAGCGGGGATCCAGGACGCCGCGGCTTCTCGGCTCCAGCCTCTCAATTCTGGAATACCGGGTCACCCGGTCAAGCCGGGTGACGACGGCAGTGGGGTGGGCAAGCGGGTGCGTTACGCGCTCAGCGCGTAGGAGTCCTCGACCACATAGGGCCCGCCGCCGGTCGAGGCGCGCGAGGAAAACAGCACGAACCGCGACGCCGTGAACACCCGGGTCGGGAAATAGCCGCGCACGGACAGATAGTCCGCAACGTCCTGGTTGGAGGCGTCACGCAGCCGCGCCAGCGTCACATGGGGAGTGAATTTACGCCCCTCCGGATCGAGACCGATCCGCTGCATCAGCCGCTCCAGCTCCGCCTGAAGCTCGATCAGCGGCCGGCTCGGGGCGATGTTTGCGACCACCGCACGCGGCTTTTTTCCACCGAAGCTGGAGAGGCCCTGCACGGCCACCTCGAACGGCTTGCGATTGACCCTGAACAGCATCGAGGCAATTTCGTTGGCGGCTATGCCATCGATATCGCCGATGAAGCGCAAGGTAACGTGATAATTTTCGGGGTCGATCCAGCGCGCGCCCGGCAGGCCGCCACGCAAGCTGGAAAGTGTCTGGCCGATCTCGGCCGGAATTTCCAGTCCAGTAAACAGACGCGGCATCGCAAGACTCCCGATGCGGGGCATGGTCCCGAAAAGTCTGTCCCGGACTAGATCCGGGATCGACACCGGTTTTCTCGGACAAACGACTTCGTTTGTCGTGAGATCATGCCCTGTAACAAGTCCGGTGACGAATCACCGATACTGATTTCTAGCGTAGTTATATGACTCTGCGAAGCATGCGGCGTTAACAGACCTGAAACCTGTCGCAAATCCATCGCGTTAGGGTTATCGCTGCCCGTTTTTCAACTGCGTTGCCCGGATATCGTGCCGAGAAATGCCTGCACGGTGGGCAGGATATTCCTGACGATCACGTCGACGCCATCGGCGGTCGGATGCAAGCCGTCCGCCTGATTGAGCTTGGCGTCGGCGGCGACGCCTTCGAGGAAGAACGGATACAATGGCACCCCGGAGGATTTGGCGAGGTCCGGATAGATCGTGTTGAAACGGGCCGAATAATCGCTGCCGTAATTCGGCGGCGCGAGCATCCCGCACAACAGAACCGCAATTCCGCGCGCCTTGAGCCGCGTCACAATGTCCGTCAATGCCGCGCGGGTGACGGCGGGATCGGTGCCGCGCAAGGCATCGTTGGCGCCGAGTTCGACGATCACGGCCTGCGTCCCCGCCGGCACCGACCAGTCGAGCCGGTCACGGCCGCCGGAACTGGTATCGCCGGACACCCCGGCGTTGACCATTTCAACCTCTATCCCGTTGGTTTTCAATGCCTTTTGTAACTTTGCCGGAAACGCGTCGGAGCCGGCAAGGCCAAGCCCTGCGCTGAGCGAATCACCGAGCACGACCATCTTGATCGGCCTTGCCGCAATCGCCGCCGAGGTCTGGGCAGAGACCGGTTCCCCCGCCATCAGCGCCAGACCCAACACGAGCATTTGCACGAACATCGCGGCCCGCCTCTCGACCGCACCGCCAGAAGTACCATATGACCGAGCCATGGACAGTCTCATCGGACCCTCATCACTGACCGGCCTCAAGTCGGACACCATTTCCATCTCGAACGTCAACCTCTCGCTCGGCACGGGCGCGGCGCGCGTTCACATTCTCAAGGACATCAGCCTCTCCGTGGCATCGGGCGAGGCGATCGGCCTGATCGGACCGTCAGGCTCGGGGAAATCCACTCTGCTGATGGTGATGGCGGGACTGGAACGACCTGACAGCGGAGAGGTGGTAGTCAACGGCACCCCTTTCAATGCCCTCGATGAGGATGCGCTGGCGCGCTTTCGCGGTCGCCAGGTCGGCATCGTATTCCAGTCGTTTCATCTGATTCCGACCATGACCGCGCTGGAAAATGTCGCGGTGCCGCTGGAGCTGGCTGGCGATCCCGATGCATCGCGGCGCGCGGCGCAGGAACTCATATCGGTCGGTCTTGGCGACCGGTTGCATCACTATCCCACGCAATTATCGGGCGGCGAGCAGCAGCGCGTTGCGCTAGCCCGCGCGCTGGCGCCCGATCCCGCCATCCTGGTGGCCGACGAGCCCACCGGCAATCTCGATGAAGCCACCGGCAAACAGATCGTCGATCTGCTGTTCACAAAACACGCCGAGCGCGGCATGACGCTCGTGCTGGTGACCCATGACACGTCGCTGGCGCAACGCTGCGACCGGGTGGTGCGGTTGCGCTCGGGCCGGATCGATGGGCAGGTTGCGGAACGCGAAACCGCTTCATGACGATTGCTTCCGAACCCATCTCCGGCGGCCGTCCAGCTTCGCTTCCCCTGCGCTACGCGCTGCGCGAATTGCGCGGCGGCTTGCGCGGCTTCTACGTCTTCATCGCCTGTATCGCGCTCGGCGTCATGGCCATTGCCGGCGTCGGCTCGGTTTCGGCGAGCCTCGGCGACGGACTGGCGCGCGAGGGCCGCACGCTGCTCGGCGGCGACGTGGCCTTTTCCCTGTTCCAGCGCGAGGCCAAATCGGATGAAGTCGCCTTTCTTCGTTCCCGCGGCGACGTCTCCGTCATAGCCACGCTGCGCGGCATGGCGCGCGCCAGCGACGGCCGGCTTGCGCTGGTCGAAATCAAGGCCGTGGACGCGACCTACCCGATGCTGGGTGAGCTTGCGCTCGAGCCGAAACTGCCGCTGGCCGATTTGCTGGCCGAGCGCGAAGGCGCATTCGGCGCGGCGGCCGATTCGACCTTGCTGGCCCGGCTCGATCTCAAGCTCGGCGACCGCGTCAGCATCGGCAACGCGACCTTTCAGATCCGCAGCATCGTCAGCGCTGAGCCGGACAAGCTCGCCGGCGGGCTCGGCTTCGGTCCCAGATTCCTGACCAGCGACGCCGGGCTTCGCGCCACCCAGCTGTTGCAGCCCGGCAGCCTGGTACGCTGGACCTATCGGGTCAAGCTGCCGGACAACGCAGGCGGCGATCGCAGTGCGACCCGGCTCGCCGACGATGCGAGAAATGCCCTGCCGGAAGCCGGCTGGGAAATCCGCACCCGCGACAACGCCTCGCCGCAGCTCGAGCGCACCATCAGCCGCTTCACCCAGTTCCTCACATTAGTCGGCCTTGCCGCGCTGCTGGTCGGCGGTGTTGGCGTCGCCAACGCCGTCAAGAGCCATCTCGATCGCCGCCGCGACGTCATCGCCACGTTCAAGGCCTTGGGCGCCACCGGCCGCGACGTCTTTGCGATCTATCTCACGCAAGTAACCGTACTTGCCCTGATCGGTTCGGTGATCGGTCTTGCCGCCGGTGCTGCGCTCCCGTTCCTCATCGTCGACGTGTTCGGTGCGCTGTTGCCGCTGCCGGTGGTGCCGGCGCTGCATTTCGACGAACTCGTGCTGTCACTTGTCTACGGCCTTTTGACCGCGCTTGCGTTTGGGCTGTGGCCGCTTGGTCGCGTGCATGACGTACCGGTGGCGGCGCTGTTTCGCGAAGCGGTGACCAGCCCCTGGCATCGACCGCGCTGGCGCTACCTCGCCTTGATGGCCGTGGTGATCGCGCTTCTGATCGGGGTAGTCATCGGGCTTGCCTATGACAAGCGCGTCGCGACCGTGTTCGTGGTGTCCTCGATCGCCGTGTTCGTGCTGTTGCGCGGCATCGCCGCGGGTCTGATGGCGCTGGCGCGCCGCCTGCCCCGGACACGGGTCACCATGCTGCGGCTTGCAATCGCCAATATCTACCGGCCCGGCGCGTTGACGCCTTCGGTCGTGATGTCGCTCGGTCTTGGTTTGGCCGTGCTGGTCACGATTACCCAGATCGACGGCAATCTGCGGCGGCAGTTTCTCGCAGCGTTGCCCGACCGCGCGCCATCGTTCTATTTCATCGATATTCCCGCCACCGAAGCCGACCGCTTCAGTGCCTTCCTGAGACAGACCGCGCCGCAATCGACCGTCGAGGAGGTGCCGATGCTGCGCGGGCGCATCGTCGCCGCCCGCGGCGTCCGGGCGGAAGACCTCAAACCTTCGACCGACAGCGAATGGGTGCTGCAGAGCGACCGCGGCCTTACCGCGACCGGCGAAATCCCCAAAGGCTCGAAGATCGTCGAAGGCAAATGGTGGGGCGCGGACTATGACGGGCCGCCGCTGATCTCGATCGAGAAGAAGATCGCCGACGGCCTCAGGCTCAAGCTCGGCGATGAGATCGTCGTCAACGTGCTCGGCCGGGACATCCCAGCAACAATTGGAAACATGCGCACGATCGACTGGCAGGGCCTCGGCATCAATTTCGTGCTGGTGTTCTCGCCCAATGCCTTCAGGGGCGCACCGCACACCCATATCGCGACATTGACCGAAACCCACCCGGATTCCGCCGGCGACGCGGCGATCATCAAATCGGTAGCCGACGCATTCCCGATGGTGACGAGCGTGCGGGTCCGCGAGGCGCTGGAAACCATCGGCACGGTCGTCACCAATCTGGTGCTGGCGGTCCGCGGTGCCAGCGCAGTTACGCTGATCGCGGCTGTCCTGGTACTGGGCGGAGCGCTAGCCGCCGGCCATCGCCATCGCGTCTACGACGCGGTCATCCTCAAGACTCTCGGCGCAACAAGGGCGCGGCTGCTCGGCGCCTACGCGCTGGAATATCTGATGATCGGATTTGCGACCGCGGTCTTCGGCGTGATCGCCGGCTCGGTTGCGGCCTGGCTGATCGTCACCCGGCTCATGACATTGAGCTTCATCTGGCAGGCCGGCAGCGCCGCCGGCGTGGTGGTGGCGGCACTGGTGGTCACGGTGGGATTGGGACTTGCCGGAACATTGCTGGCCCTGAATCAGAAGCCGGCCGCGGTACTGCGAAATTTATAATATAAATTTTATACAACGGGCACGGCTTGGCGGCTTGGTTGGCAGGCCCAGACCAATTCGTGCGGCGTAGCGACATTCGGCCGCGCATGGACGCTTGCAGTGAATGTGCTAGTTTCCCAAATATCAGCTTGGGCCAGACATCGTTTGATGACACAAAATTAATGTCAGCGAACGGTAGTATCTGGAATAAATTTCTAGCTGGCGCCGCAAAACCCTTGCGCTCCGCCGGACAACCAACAGGAATTCGACCATGTCGGACCTAGACCGCAACTATGCCTCTCCTTTCGGCCGGGCCGCCGGGCGCGTTGACGCCGCGACCGTCGACGCCGGTCTGCGCGCCTACATGCTGCGCATCTACAATTACATGAGCATCGGCCTGGCCATCACCGGCCTTGCCGCGCTCGGGGTCTATATGGCTGCGGTGACCAACGATCCGTCAGGCGCCGCCGCCAAGATCGGCAGCGCGTTTCTGACGCCGTTCGGCTACGCGATGTTCGTAAGCCCGCTGAAATGGCTGTTCATCCTGGCGCCGCTTGCCATGGTGTTCGTGATCTCGGCCGGCATAAACCGTCTCGCTCCTGCGACCGCCCAGATGCTGTTCTGGGTGTTTTCGGCGCTGATGGGCATCTCGCTGTCCTCGATCTTCCTGGTGTATACGCACACCTCAATCGTGCGGGTGTTCTTCATCACGGCGGCCACCTTCGGTGCCCTGAGCCTCTATGGCTACACCACCAAGCGTGACATGACCGGGATGGGATCATTCCTGATCATGGGTCTTTTCGGCGTCATCATCGCAAGCCTGGTCAATCTGTTCCTCGCCAGCTCGATGCTGCAGTTCGTGGTGTCCGTGGTCGGCGTGCTGGTATTCGCGGGCCTCACCGCCTGGGATACCCAGCGGCTGAAGAACGAATACATCTACGGCTATGCCGGGCAGGGCGGTGACGTGGCGGAACGTGCGGCGATCACCGGCGCTTTGTCGCTCTATTTGAACTTCATCAACCTGTTCACGCTGCTGCTGCAACTGCTCGGTCAGCGCGACTGATGGCTAACCCTTGAGCTGAGAAATCCAAAGCCCCGGCCTCGCGGCCGGGGCTTTTCTTTTGCGATCGGCAAAAATAGTCTGCGCGCCATGTCCTCGCTTGAAATCAGACCCACCGTCGCCGCCGACCTGCCCTCCATTACCGAGATCTACGCGCACGCCGTCCGCTTCGGCACCGCGACGTTCGAACTCATGCCGCCGGACGTCGCCGAGATGACGCGTCGCTTCGGCGCGCTGATGGACGGCGGCTTCCCTTATTTCGTCGCAACCCTCGAGGGCCGCGTCGCCGGATACGCCTATGCAGCCGAATACCGGTCGCGCCCGGCCTATCGGTTTACGGTGGAGAATTCGGTCTATTTGCAGCCCGCTATCCATCGGCGCGGGATCGGCCGGCAGTTAGTGCAGCGGCTGATCACTGAATGCGAGGCACGCGGCTATCGCCAGATGATCGCGGTGATCGGCGATTCCGCCAATGCTGCATCGGTCGGCGTTCATTCAAGGTGCGGATTCCAGATGATCGGGACCCATCCGAATGTCGGCTTCAAATTCGGCCGCTGGCTCGACATCGTGATGATGCAACGCTCGCTCGGCGAGGGCGCGACCACGGTGCCAGCGGACGATCCGGGCTAACTGCCTGCTCCTCAGCATGAGGAGACTTTGCGTGGCTAGAGCAAGAACGGTTCTGATTGAATCAGAACCGACGCTCTAATCTTTTGTTTGACGCGTTTTCTTCACGCGAACCGGCATCCACTTCGCTCGAAAACGCTTTAGACC
>JBKQRS010000161.1:0-2789 GCA_052143915.1 Bradyrhizobium sp. | reverse complement strand
CCATTCGCGTGCGGGAATGCCGGGTGATCTCGGTGCGACCGTGGTGACTAACGCGCGTGCTTTCTACACTACACGCGCGGCCTCGGGTGCAACGGGCACCCGGCATTCCCAACGCCCTCACTATTGGGCGGAAAATTTATGCACGACTCGGGCGCGATTGCGCCGCGGGGACGCAAAGACGCGCGTCTGCATATCATTCGGCTGTCTGAAAATTTGAATCGATCGTGCGGAGCAATCCGCCAATCACCAATGATCTCGGTTGCTTTACATTCCCTCCCCCCTTGTGGGGGAGGGGCAGGGAGGGGGGTGGCCGCATCGGGACTGCCCGTGTGAACCCCTCTCCCCAACCTCGAGAGCGAGCTTCGCTCTCCTCGGGCCCCCACAAAGGGGGAGGGGGCTCACCGCCGTTGCCGCGAGAGCGTGAACGCATGCGGCGCTGACGCAGAGCCGCGCGTCCAGCGAAAGAATCTCTGCGAAAGAACAAAGTAGCCGAGCGCCGCTTCCTCTGGGGTAGGGGCAAGGGCAGCGCCCGGCTACTCGACCGCGCTGGCATTGATCGCCCCCCAACGCGTCGACCGCGAGACGTTCGCCGCGCATCGTGGTGGCGATGTGGCAGCGGCGGAGTTTTCCACCGACCATCCACCGTTTCGATGCAGCGAGGTAAAGCGTCACCGCTGATGCCGACATCGAGATACCGTCGTCCCTGCGAACGCAGGTGATCCACAACCACAGGATGGTGCTGTTTTGCGAAAGCCGGCCGACAGCATTTTTCAAAACAGGCGACACGGCGTCGCGATGAGCGCAAGCGCTGACGCGGGGGGCGCTGCGAACGCGGCCGATCCAGTCACCGTCATTCCGGGGCGATGCGAAGCATCGAACTACGATGTGCAGTTGCACATCGGAGAATCTCGAGATTCCGGGTCTGGTGCTAACGCACCATCCCGGAATGACGACGGAGGAAAGATCCCGGAATGACGACGGTAGAAAGCTACGCGGGGACGACGGCGGAAAGCGGCTACACCGCTACCTGCGCCTAAAAAACATCGCGCTAGATCACGCCGCAACCATGCGCTAGGCTTTCACCCAACCGGTTAAAAAAATCGGCTGAGATCAGGGAGAATGACGTGAGATCACCCAAGGAGAAAATAGCCGGGATAGTGGCGGGTAAAGCAGCCGGGAAGGCAGCATTTGCAGCCGCACTTGTCGCGGCCGGGCTGTTTTGCGCCGCAGCGCCGGCATCGGCCGAAGACAAGATCACGGTCTGGTGGAGCAAGGGCTTCTACAAGTCCGAGGACGACGCGCTGATCGCGGCGATCAAGAAGTTCGAGGCGAAGACCAATATCAAGGTCGAGCTGTCGCAATACGCCATCCAGGACATGATCCCGAAGACGGTGGCGGCGCTGGATTCCGGCAACGTGCCGGATGTCGCCTTCTCCGACTCCTACGACGTGCAGGCGGCGGGCAAATGGGCGTTCGAAGGCAAGCTCGAGGACCTCTCGGATATCCTGCTGCCGATGAAATCCGCGTTCGCGCCGAACACGCTGGAAACCGCCTATCTCTATAACGGCCAGACCAAAAAGCGCGCCTATTACGGCTTCCCGATGAAGCAGCAGAGCATGCATGTGCAGATCTGGGGCGACCTCCTGGAAAAGGCCGGCTTCAAGCAAAGCGACATCCCGACCAAATGGGAGGATTACTGGTCGTTCTGGTGCGACAAGGTTCAGCCGGCGATCCGGAAAGCGACGGGCCAGCGCATCTACGGCATCGGCCAGCCGATGGGCGTGGAATCCACCGACAGTTTCCAGTCGTTCTACACCTTCATGGACGCCTACAACGTCAAGCTGGTCGACGACGACGGCAAGCTGCTGGTCGACGATCCCAAGGTGCGCGACGGCCTGATCCATGCGCTGAAGGATTACACCGACACTTATCTGAAGGGCTGCACGCCGCCCTCCTCCACCACCTGGAAGGACCCGGACAACAACGTCGCCTTCCACAACAAGACGATCGTGATGACGCATAATTTCACGATCTCGATCGCGGCGAAGTGGTTCGAGGATTCGACCAACCCGGCGCTCACCGACGAGCAGCGCGCCGCCGGCAAGAAGGCCTATGAGGAAACGATCATCACCGCCTCCTTCCCCAACAAGCCGGACGGCACGCCGATCAAATACCGCTCCGACGTCAAGACCGGCGCGATGTTCACCGCCGCGAAGAACAAGGCGCAGGGCAAGCAGTTCATCACCTTCATGATGCAGGAGGACAACTTGCGACCCTATGTCGAGGGCGCGCTCGGCCGCTGGTTCCCGGTGACGACCGCAAGCCAGGCGAGCCCGTTCTGGCAGGCCGACCGCCACCGCAAGGCGGTCTGGACCCAGTTCACCGGCGGCACCACGCCGTTCGACTTTACCAAGAACTGGAGGTTCACCATCCTGAACAACGAGAACGTCTGGGCCAAGGCGATGAACCGCGTGGTGAGCGAGAAGGTCCCGGTCGACAAGGCGGTGGATGAACTGATCGCCCGGATCAAGGAAGTCGCGGGGTGAGACTAGATGCAACGGCCTCATGGTTCTCAAGGCGATGCGAAGCATCGTCCGGAGACGCGCGGCGGTGCCGCGCTCCTCACCATGAGGGTTTCGGACGCCCTCGTGCTGAGAGGCCGTAAGGGTTTCGGACCTCATCCTGTGGAGCCCGCGCAAGCGGGCGTCTCGAAGGATGACGCCGCCGCGGTGGATCAAGGATGTCGCGAGGTAAGGAGACCGTCATTGCGAGCGAAGCGAAGCAATCCA
>JBKQRS010000160.1:0-6424 GCA_052143915.1 Bradyrhizobium sp. | reverse complement strand
GCCGCCGTGAACGCCAAAGGCGGTATCCTCGGTCACAAGCTGGAGCTCGTTTACGAAGATAACAAGTCGACCCCGCAACAGGCCGTCGTCGTCTACCGCAAGATGATGTCCGAGGACAACGTGAAGGCCTTCGACAGCGGCTGCATCTCGGCCGGAAATTTCGCCGCCGCGAGCTTCGTCACGCGCGCCAAACTCCCGATGTTCCTCTGCTCGATTTTGCCGCGACTGCCCGATGAGCAGAAATGGGCCTTCAGCTTCCTGCCGCCGCCCAAGTTCGAGGTCGATTCGCGCTACGAATATCTCCGGAACAAGACCGATATCCGCAAGGTTGGAATCCTGGGTGACCCGAGCCCCTACGGCATGTTGATGCGCGGCATTGCCGTGGAGGAAGCCAAGAACTACGGAATCGAGGTCGTCGCCAACGAGTCCTATCAGCAGGAGGATGCCGACTTCAGTGTCCAGATCGGGCACGTCAACGCCGCGGGCGCCGGTGCGATCATCATGATCGGTCAGGGGAATGCCGTCGTCACCGTCGCCAACAACATCAAGCACCTCGGCCTGAACAAGATGCTGTTGCTTGGCAGCATCAACGAGCGCCCGATCGTGCTGGCAGCCGGCAATGTGCTTGGACCGCAGTTCCTGTTTCCCTCGCCGATGATCCAGGTTGCGGAAGACGATCTTTCCAGGATCGAAAGCCCGCAGTCGCGCACCGCAGCGGAGGCCTTCGTCAAGCCGCTGAAGGCCGAGTTTGGCGACGCCGATCCGGGTATGGCGGCGCGCGCCTGGGACTCGGTCATGATGATGGTAAAGGCCGTCGAGGCGGCAAAATCGATCGACGGCACCGAAATGCGGGATGCATTCGAGAAACTGGGCCATTACGATGGCGCCGGCGCTTCCTACGACTTCTCGTCGGCGCAGCATGTCGGCATAGTCACCAACCCTTACGTGATTGCCTATGTCGAAGACGGCAAGCTGCGCATCAAGCAATGACAAACACGAGCCATCCGGACGCCCGGCTAATCGAGGTCAGAGACCTCGCCGCGAGCTATGGTCATATTGCGGCGCTAAAACCCGTTAGCCTCCACGTCGAGGAGGGCGAGTTCGTGACGATCCTTGGTCCGAACGGCGCGGGGAAGACGACGCTTCTCCGTGCCATCTCCCGGCTGATCGCAAGCAGCGGGCGCGTGCAGTTCAAGGGACAGGACATCACGTCATTGCCGACCCACCGGCTCGCCAGGCTCGGTATAGTCATGGTGCAGGAGGGGCGCGGCCTGTTCAGCGAGATGACCGTGCGGGAGAACCTGCAGTTGGGCGCCTATGGTCTGGGCGGCAACAGTGTCGAGGCTGAACGCCGCCTCGAGGGGATATTCACGCTGTTCCCGCGGTTGCGGGAGCGAACCGAACAGGTTGCGGCGTCGATGTCGGGCGGCGAGCAGCAAATGCTGGCGGTCGGCCGCGCGCTCATGGCGGGTCCCAAATTGCTGATGTTGGATGAACCGTCGCTGGGGCTTGCTCCCCGCGTGGCTGCGGAAATCCTGGAAACCTTGGGCGAGCTCAACCGCGGCGGCCTTGGCATTCTGCTGGTCGAGCAAAAGGCGCCGCTGGCGCTGAAGCTTGCCCGGCGCGTTTACATTCTTTCGCAAGGGTTGGTCCGCGCCGAACTGCCCGCAAACGAGATTAAATCGCATCATGAACTCGCACGTTACTATTTTCAGTAGGCTCGGCGCCCCCTTCTATGTCGTGGTTGGCGGCGCGTTGGCGATCGCGCTGCTGTTCGGCGTGGTGTTCGTTCAGGGTGGATACCTTGTCACCGTTCTCCAGCTCGCGATGATCTACGGCATCTTCTGCATCGGGCTGAATTTCTTCATGGGCTATACCGGACAGGCGTCATTCGGCCAGAACGCCTTTGCCGCGATCGGCGGCTACGGCACCGCCATCCTTTGCGTGCAATATCAGTGGGAGCCGGTTCTTGCGCTGCTGGCCTCGATGGGCATTGCCGGCGTTGCCGCGCTCGTTGTCGGCTTTCCGACCCTGCGCCTGCGCGGCCATTATCTGGCGATGGCGACATTCGCGCTCGGGCTCATCACCTATGACGTTTCGGTGCAATGGACCAGCCTGACCCAGGGCTACATGGGTTATTCCGGCATTCCGCCGCTCGGCATCGGTCCGTTCACAATCGAGGACGAGCGCGCCAAGCTGGCCTGCCTTATGGTGCTGGTCCTGTTCGGATTGTGGATTTCATACCGGCTGCGCGATTCCCGTTTCGGGCGGGCGCTGCGTGCGATCTCGGCGAGCGAGCCCGGCGCGGCGGCGCTCGGTATTCGCGTCTCGCACTACAAGCTGGTGGCTTTCGTCATCGCCGCCGTTTATGCGTCCGCGGCCGGTTCGCTTTTCGCTCACGTCATCGGTTTCATCAGTCCCGAGGTGTTCGGGCTGCAGATGGTCGTGGTGACATTCACCATGCTTTACGTCGGCGGCGTCGGCACGGTGCTGGGGCCCGCGATCGGCGCCATCATCGCGTCACTGCTGCCGGAGGTGTTCCGCAGCACCGGCCGGTTCCAGGACATCGCCTATGCTCTGGTGTTGCTGCTGCTCCTGATCTTCATGCCGAAGGGACTTTCCGCGCTTGCCAAACTCGGCCAACCGCGCGCGCCCCAGCCGCGCACGGAGGGTTGAGAGATGGCTCTGCTGAAGGTTTCCCATCTGACCAAGCGCTTCGACGGGCTGAAAGCCAACAGCGATATCAATCTCGAGATTCCGGAAGGCAGCCTGTTTGCCGTCATCGGCCCCAATGGCGCCGGCAAGACGACGTTCTTCAGCATGATTTCAGGCTTCCTGCAGCCGACCGAAGGAACGATCGAGTTCGCCGGCGTCGATATCACACGCCTGCGCCAGGACAAGATCGCGGCGATGGGTTTGGTGCGCACGTTCCAGCTCGTGCAGCTGTTCAAGGGCATGACCGTCGCCGAGAACGTCGAGGTAGGGTTCCATCTTGCGACGACTGGCGGCGTGGCCGCAGCGCTTGCGCGCCCGGCCTGGTTCCGTCGCCAGGAAGCCGATGTGCACGCCAAGGCCCGCGAACTGCTCGCAGTCGTCGGGCTCGCCGATCAAGCCGGGCAGGATGCCGAACTCCTTCCCTACGGCCAGCAGCGTCTTCTTGAAGTGGCCCGCGCGCTTGCCGCGAAACCGCGGCTGCTGCTCCTGGATGAGCCGGCGGCTGGTCTGAATACCCAGGAGACCGATGCGCTGGCCAGGATCATCCAGAAGATCAACGGGCAGGGGATCACCGTGCTCTTGATCGAACATGATGTGGCGCTGGTCACGCGTATCGCGCAGCGCATCGCTGTCCTGGATTTCGGCTGCAAGATCACCGAGGGCACGCCCGAGGAGATCCAGCGCCACCCCGACGTCATCGCCGCCTATCTCGGCACCGAGGAGGCCGCGAATGCCTAGTATCATCGAGCTCGTTCAAAGTCTGGTCAACGGCGTCGGCATAGGCCTGGTCTACGGGCTGATCGCCATCGGCTTTTGCGTCATTTACAATGCCAGCGGCATCGTGAACTTCGCGCAAGGCGTGTTCGTCATGCTGGGCGGCATGTTCACCCATACTTTGCTGACGCGGATGGGATGGCCGATCGCGCTCGCCGCCATCGTCAGCGTTGTCGTGGTCGCGCTGGTCGGCCTGCTGATCCAGTTCCTGGTGATCCGGCCGATGTGGCGACGCAAGGCGCCATTGTTTGCGATCATTCTTGCGACACTGGCCGTGCAGTTGCTGATCGAGCAGATCGTCATTCTGACGATGGGCGACCAGCCGCGCACCTATCCTGACTTCACTCTCGGCGGCCCGTTAAAACTCGGCCCGATCGCGATCGATTATCAGCTGTTCTGGATTCTTGGCTGCGGCGGCCTGATGGTGTTTGCGCTCTCGCTGTTCTTCAACGGGACCCGTATCGGCCGCGCGCTGCGCGCCTGTTCACAGAACCGGGAGGCCGCTGCGCTGCTCGGCATTCCGGTCGGCGCGATGCTGATGCTTGCCTTCGCGCTGAGCGCGGCCCTTGGCGCTGCTGCCGGCATCCTGATCACGCCGACGCAATACACCGCCTACAGCGTCGGCGGTCCGTTCGGAATCAACGGCTTCATTGCCGCGATCATCGGCGGCTTCGGTAGTGCGCCGGCGGCATTGGTGGGCGGGATCTTGCTCGGCGTCGTTCAGTCCGGCGCCATCGTGTTTTTCGGAGCCGGATTCAAGAACGTGGTCGCACTGACCGTCCTCCTGATCGTGCTGCTGTTCTTTCCGAATGGTTTGTTTGGCGGGTTGGGCAAGCGGATCTGAGCTGGATCCCCTGTTTGTCGCGGCTGGTTGCCTCTTGCCGGCCGTCGCGCGAAGGAGAGAGAGATGCATGTCCTGCTGGTCTACGCTCATCCCGAGCCGGCATCCTTCACGGGCGCCTTGAGAGACGCCGCGTTCGATGCGCTGGGCAAGGCTGGTCACACCGTTGAAGTGTCCGATCTCTATGCCGAAGGCTTCAACCCCGTCGCCGGACGGCATGACTTCACCGGCGTCCTTGACCCCCATCGTTTTCACTACCAGTCCGAACAGGACCACGCCCATCAAACCGGCTCCTTTGCGCCGGACATCGTGCGCGAGCAGCAACGCGTCGCCCGTGCCGACCTGATGGTCTGGATCTATCCGATCTGGTGGGGCGGCATGCCGGCGATCCTGAAAGGCTGGTTCGATCGCGTTTTCGCCTATGGCTTCGCCTATTCCGACGGCAAGCGCTACGATAGCGGCTATTTCCGTGACAAGCGCGGCATTCTCTGCCTGACGACCGGCGGTACGCAGGCGCGCTTTTCGTCCGACGGAGTTTACGGCGACATCCATCAGGTGTTGTGGCCGGTTCAAAGGCTGGTGGTCGAATATGTCGGCATCGCTCCGCTGGAGCCGTTCGTGGCTTATGCCACGCCGCGCGTGGATCAGGCGACGCGTGAGGGATACTTGCTGGCGTGGCGTGCGCGGCTGTTGGAGATCGCCGGCAACGCTCGCGTCGCGGCCGAATAGGCAGAGGCGGCATTTGGAATTGGATGAAACGACATGAGCGATGATCAACGCCTGAAAGTGTCTCTTGGACGGCTCGCGCTTGGTAACCCGCTGATTTGCGGCTCGGGGGAGCCGGTCATGACCGAGGCCGGCATCCGCGCCGCGTTGGCTGCGGGTGCGGCCGGCGTGATCGCCAAATCGGTCAATGAGCAAGCGGCTGCGGCACGGCAGCTCGATCAGGCGGATTACTGCTGGCTTGACCCCAACGGACACCCTTCAAAGACACCCGACAGGCGCGGGGCTCTTTTCTGCCGCTCGGGATTGTCGCAGCGCGAATCCGGAGACTGGTTTCGCGCGATCGCGGCGATTGACCGCGACGCCACGAAACAAGGGCAATTCGTTGCCGGCAGCGTGGTTCTTGGAAGCACCGAAGGTGCTGTCGACCTGGCCAAGCTAGCTCGCCAGGCGGGACTGCGGGTGTTTGAACTCAATGTCGGCGCCCCGCATGCCGCAGAGGCGCAGCCGGGCGCGATCGGAAATCAAACCGACCCTGACGATCTCCGCACCCTGGTGCGAAACGTGCGCAACGCCGTCGGCGATATGATCCTGTGGGTCAAGCTGACGGGGCTCGCGACCAACATTCCCGCGTTGGCGAAGGCGGCCGTCGAGGGCGGCGCCGATGCGGTGGGCGTCATGGGACGCTTCCTCGCCATGGTGCCGAGCCTTGATGATTACGCGCCTGCGCTGGGCAGCTCGGCCGCTTACGGCGGCCCCTGGTGTGTCCCCATCGTCTGCCGCTATCTCGCGCTTAGCCGTCAGGCGGTCGGGCATACCGTTCCGCTGATTGGAACCAACGGCATTCGCCAGGGTGAAGATCTCTTGCGTATGTTGCTGGCGGGCGCGTGGGCGACCGAAGTGCTGACGGTGGTGATGATGGAAGGCTTTGGAGCGCTGACACGGATACGCAAGGAAGTGCTCGACTTCATCGAGAGTCGCGATACTTGCGTCGAAGACCTGATCGGGAAGACGGCGGACCGCCTGGGCCGCTACAGCGAACAACCCGTGCAGCCCGGCCGCTGGCATGATTTCGTGCCGGCCGAGACGCTGGAGTAGGTGCGATGGTCAGCCTCGACCAGCGAGAGGCAGCCGGGCTGCCCTATAGCGTTTTCGAGCGAAGTGGATACCGGTTCGCGTGAAGAAAGCGCGTCAAAACAAAAGACTAGAGCGTCGGTTCTGATTCAATCAGAAACGATCTTGCCCTAGGTCGTGGTGACGATTTAGGGATTTGGGATTCCCAAGAGGGGGCAAATCAGATTCAACGCTGATTTTGGGGGATCGGCGATGGATTGCGATACTCTTCGAGACGATCAATGGGAGCGCATCAAG
>JBKQRS010000159.1:0-18477 GCA_052143915.1 Bradyrhizobium sp. | reverse complement strand
TGGATTGCTTCGTCGCTTCGCTCCTCGCAATGACGATACGGAAAGCGCACATGCCAAAAACACTAAGATCAGTAGGAATTGCCCAGGGCCAATGCCTGTGCGGCAGCGTCTCTTTCGAGATCGATGGTACCGGCGCGCTGGGCCTGGCACGATCATTCCGCCTCAAGCCGGCGCGCGCATGGCGCGGCCTACGCCACTTATGTCGGCAGCTGGCGCAAGCGGTTTCGCATCACCATGGGCGAGGCGGGGATTGCGCGCTTCGAAGACAAGAGCGCAAAGGCCACACGCAGCTTCTGCAAGCGCTGCGGCACGCCGCTGACGTACGAACGCGCGCGCTCGCCGCACATGGTCAACATCCCGCGCGCGCTTTTTACCGGCCGCACCGGCCGGCAACCGCTCTATCACGTCGCCATCGAGGAGCTGCAGGAATGGGCCTATGCCGGCGAGCCGCTGGTGCCCCTGAAGGGTTTTCCGGGCGTGGTCTGGCTGCGCTCGAAAAAGAAGATTCGGGAGAATCGCGAGGGTATGTTTTGATCGGCCAGAAGCGCGCCGCGTTTCCTCCGCGCAGGGCAGCCATGAGCGCGCTTCCTTGCCTCACGCCTTCAAGTTCGATCATGATGCCTCTGCCCGACGACAACGGCCGGGGGCAGGAGAAGACATGAAGAATCGCATCACCGGGCGCTCGGCGTTCCTCGCCTTGCTCAAGGACGAGGGCATCACGCATCTGTTCGGCAATCCCGGCACCACGGAATTGCCGATCATGCACGCGCTGAAGGATCATCCTGACCTGACCTATGTGATGGCGATGCAGGAAAGCCTGGTGGTCGCCATCGCCGACGGCTACAGCCGGGCGTCGGGTCGGCTGGTCGCCTGCAATGTCCATGTCGCGCCCGGGCTCGGCAATGCGATGGGCTCGCTCTACAACGCACAATTCACCGGCACGCCGATGATTCTGACCGCCGGCCAGCAGGAGCAGGGCCACGGGTTGATGGAGCCGCTGCTTTACGGCCCGCTGGTTCGGATGGCCGAGCCGCTGGTGAAATGGGCGGTCGAGGTGACGCGGCTGGAGGACCTGCCGCGGATCGTGCGCCGCGCCGCCAAGATCGCGACCACGCCGCCGACCGGGCCGGTGTTCATTTCGCTGCCCGGCGATATCCTCAATTCGGAAGCCGGTATCGAGCTCGGCCGCTCGACCCGCGTCGATACCCGCGTCAAGCCTTCCGACGAATCGTTAAAGGCGTTGGCGGCGCGCATCCTTAAAGCCCAGCGGCCCGTCATCGTCGCCGGCGATGAGATCGTCAAGAGCGACGCGCTGCGGGAGGCCGCCGATTTGGCCGCGGTGCTCGGCTGCCCCGCGTTTCAGCAGTCGGCGCCTTACGGTGCGCATTTCCTGTCCGAGAGCCCGTGCTTCATGGGCGCGCTGTCGCGCTCGCAACCGCAGGTGCGTGAGGTGCTGTCGCCCTACGACCTCCTGATCGTGCTCGGCGCCGATCCGTTGCGGATGTCGGTGCAGAGCGAGGTCGATCCGTTGCCCGAAGGGCTGCCGATCGTGCAGATCGGTCTCGTCGATTGGGACCTCGGCAAGAACTTCGGCGCCGAGATCGCCGTGAAAGCCGACGTCAAGGAAACGCTGCGCGCGCTGGTGCCGGCGTTGAAGTCGATCGGCGGCGCAGCGCTGGAGATGCGCGCCAAACAGGGGATCGCGGCGCTGGCGCCGAAGAACTGGACGGCGCGGCGTGCAACCCTGGTTGAGCAAATCTCTAAGAAGAACGATCGTTCGCCGATCGATCCGGACTTTCTCACATTGCAGGTGGCCGAGGCGATGCCCGAGAACGGCATTCTCGTCGACGAGGCACTGACCTCCTCGCGCCCGCTGCTTGGCTTGCGTCCGCATCGCGATCGTTACGGCTATCACGCGCTGGCATCGGGTGGCATCGGCTGGGGACTGCCGGCTTCGGTCGGCGTCAGCCTGGCCAATCCCGATCGTCCGGTGGTTTGTTTCTCTGGCGACGGCAGCGCGATGTATTCGATCCAGGCGCTGTGGACTGCGGCGCATCACAAGCTGCCGTTGACGGTGGTGATCGCCAACAATGGCGGCTACCGCATCATCAAGCAAAGACTGCTGGCGTTTCATGGCGACGACCATTACGTCGGCATGGATTTCGCCGACCCGCCCGTCGATTTTGCCGGCATGGCCAAATCGCTCGGGCTTGAGGCGATCAGGATCAGCGATCCCGCCGAGTTGAAGCCGAAACTGTCGTCAGCGTTCAACCGCCCCGGCGCCAAGCTGATCGAGGTGTTGGTGGATGGGACGGTGTGACGCCGTCATTCCGGGGCGCGCAGAGCGCGAACCCGGAATCTCGAGATTCTCCGATGTGCAATTGCACATCGTAGTTCGATGCTTTGCATCGCCCCGGAATGACGAGGTAAGACTACTCCGCTGCTTTCGCCGTCGCGTGAGGCCGATACTGCACAGCCGGATGCGGCGCTGCGAGCCGCGCGCGGCCGGCGCCGAACAGTTTTTCGCGCAAGGTCCCCGGCTGGTACGTGGCCTTGTAACGGCCGCGCTTGACCAGCTCCGGCACCAGCATGTCGGTGATATCCTCGAAATCGCCGGGCGAAATCGCAAACGGCACGTTCAGGCCGTCGACGTCGGTCTGGTCGAACCACGCCTCGATCGTGTCGGCGACCTGCGCGGGCGTGCCGATCGCAACCGGCCCGATGCCGCCGATGCCGACATGCTGGGCGACCTCGCGGACGGTCCAGACCCGGTCCGGATCGGCGCGGGTGATGTTGTCCATCGCGCTGCGGCCGGCGTCGTTCTCGACATGACGAACCTGCTGGTCGAGATCGTAGGTCGAGAAATCGACGCCGGTCCAGCCGGACATCAGGGTCAGCGCGCCCTCGGGGCTGACATGGCTGCGATAGTCGGCATATTTGGCCTTGGCCTCGGCTTCGGTGCGGCCGAGAATGATGGTGAACATGCTGAACATCAGGATTTCGGCCGGGTTGCGCCCGGCCTTCGCGGCGAGTTCGCGAATGGCGGCGACGCGCGGGGCGATGATCTTGGCCGATGGTCCCGACATGAAGACGCATTCGGCGTGCTCAGCAGCAAACTGGCGCCCGCGCGGCGAGGTACCGGCCTGATAAAGCACGGGGGTGCGTTGCGGCGAGGGTTCGCAGAGGTGAATGGCGTCGACCCGGTAATTCTTTCCCTGGTGCTGGACGCGATGCACTTTGGAGGGGTCGGCGAAGATGCCGCGCGCGCGATCGCGCAGCGCGGCGTCGTTTTCCCAGCTACCTTCCCAGAGCTTGTAGACCACTTCCATATATTCGTCGGCGACATCGTAACGGTCGTCATGCGCGGTCTGCTTGTCCCTGCCGGCGCCTTTGGCCGCGCTGTCGAGATAGCCGGTCACGACGTTCCAGCTGACCCGCCCCTCGGTGAGATGGTCGAGCGTCGACATCCGCCGCGCGAACGTGTAGGGCGGCTCGTAGGACAGATTCGACGTCACCCCGAAACCGAGATTTTCGGTGACCGCGGCCATCGCCGGGATCAGCAGCAAAGGATCGTTTGCGGGCGTCTGCGCGGCGTTGCGCAGCGCCGCGTCCGGACTGCCGCCGAAGACGTCATAGACGCCAAGCACGTCCGCGAGGAAAAGGCCGTCGAACCGACCGCGTTCCAGCGTCCTGGCCAGATCGATCCAGTAAGGCAGCCGGTTATAGTCGGCGGTGCGATCGCGCGGGTGGGTCCACAGCCCCGGCGATTGATGCGCGACGCAGTTCATGGCGAAGGCGTTGAGTCGGATTTCTTTTTTCATGACAAGGTAACTCAAAACGCTTTGTCGCGCGGCAAAGGCTGCAGCGCGACGAGTGAAGACAGAAGACTAGCGGCCGGCCTGTTTGAAGGGCGATTCGGCATCCGCCGGCGGCGCCACGCGCGCGACGTTGAGCGTCATCGAGACCAAGTCGTAATATCCGTTCACCGCGACCAGGTCCATGATGCCCTGCTCGCCGAATTTTTCCAGCGCCCTGGCGTAGATCGCGTCGTCGACGCCGTGATCGCGCCGCAGCTGCGTGGTGAACTCCCAGACGATGGTCTCGTCATCCTTCATGTTGTCGGGCTTTCGACCGGCCCCGATGGCAACGACGATGGCGGGATCAAGACCCGCCTTGAGCGCCAGCGGCGCGTGCGCGTACCATTCATATTGCGAGCCCCAGGCTTGCGCGGTCATGAGGATCGCCATCTCGTTGACCCGCTTGTCGAGCGAGGTGTTGAACCTGACATACTCACCGACCTTTTGCAGTCGATCCGCCAGCTCCGGGCTGCGCAGCCAGGCATTGAACGGACCGCTCATCCGCTTTCTCGGTCCGGACATGATGGCATCGGCAACGCTGCGCTGGGCGGCCGACATTTTTTCGAGCGGAATTTCCGCCATGCGCTCGCCGGTCAGAGCCAGGGCGGAGCCTCCAAAAAGGATGCAGACAGCCGAGAGGCGGAGGATCGTTTTCATGGAGCTCTCCTTGGTGTCGCCCGATCGAACGCCGGGCTATGTTGGAAATTGTCGCATTCTGGTCGGGTTTAGCAAAGCCAAATCCTCGCCCTTCCGGCCGACGGCGTATCCCGCTAACGTGACAAAATCCAAACGCTGAGTGGAATAAAAAGAGAAGACATGACCAGAACCGACGCCATCGCGAGAGCCCACGATTTTCTTCACTCCGGCGAATTCTTGAGAGAACTCGACCGGAGGGTCGCTTACCAGACGGAGAGCCAAAACCCTGAAAAGCGGGACGCGCTGCGCGCCTATCTCACCGAGGACCTCGCGCCTGCCTTTTCGCAACTCGCTTTCTCGACAAGGCTGATCGAATCTCCGACCGGAAGGAATCCTTATCTGCTCGCGGAATACCGCGAGAGCGGATCGGCCCCGACCGTTCTGATGTACGGACACGGCGATGTCGTCGACGGCATGGCCGGGGAGTGGCGCGATAATCTCGATCCGTGGCATACGACAATATCGGGCAATCGGGTGTACGGCCGGGGCACCGCCGACAACAAGGGCCAGCACAGCATCAATATGTCGGCGCTTCGGGCGGTGCGGGAGACGCGCGGCGGCCGGCTCGGCTTCAATGCCAAATTCATCATTGAAACCGGCGAGGAGATCGGGTCACCGGATTTGCGCCAGGTCTGCGAGCAACTGCGCGATGAGCTGAAGGCCGATCTGTTTCTCGGCTCCGATGGTCCAAGGCTCTCCGCCGATCGCCCCACGCTATTTCTCGGTTGCCGCGGCGGAATACGGATTCATCTGGACGTGAACTTGCGCGAGGGCTCGCATCATTCCGGCAACTGGGGCGGTATCCTTGCCAATCCCGCGACCATCCTCGCCAGTGCGATTGCCACGCTGGTTGACGGCAAGGGGCGTTTGCAGGTGGAGCAATTGAAGCCGCCGTGCCTTTCCAACCAGATCCGCTCGGCCCTGGCCGACGTGAAGATCGAGCCGATGCCGGATGAGCCGGCACTGTCTGAAAACTGGGGTGAGGAAGGTTTGTCGGCCCCCGAACGGCTTTACGCGTGGAACACGCTCGAAGTGCTGGCGATGTCGTCCGGCAATATCGAAAAGCCGGCCAATGCCATTCCCGGACATGCGCAGGCCGTCCTGCAATTGCGCTTTGTTGTCGGCACCAAGGTCGACAATATTGCCGACGTGATCAGGGCGCATTTGCACGATCGCGGCTTTCCGATGGTCGGGGTTCAGGCGACACAGAGGTTCGCCGCGTCGCGCACCGATTTCGATAGTCCCTGGGTGAACTGGACAGCGGACTCGATCCGGAAGACGACGGGAAAGGCACCTGCGGTTCTGCCGAATTTCGGCGGCTCGCTGCCAAATGACGTGTTTTCCGATTCACTCGGCTTACCGACGATGTGGGTGCCGCACTCCTATCCGGGCTGCTCCCAGCATGCGCCCGACGAGCATATTCTTCTGTCGGTCACCGAGGAGGCGCTTGGCATCATGGCCGGTCTGTTCTGGGACTTGGGCGAACTGCCGCGTCCCTTGTAGGACAAGGCGCGGGCACGCTACGCCCGCGTGACGAAAAGCGATTTTGGAGATGACCTGGAGTGACAGTCTCAGTGCCGGCCGAATTAGCAGGGATGTCGCAGGGGGCTGCGGAGAAAAAGAATATCACGAGGCTTATCGTTGCGACGTCGATCGGAAACGCGCTGGAATGGTACGACATCGCCGTCTACGGCTATTTCGCGGTGTACATTTCGAAAGCATTTTTCCCGAACGACGATCCGACGACCTCCCTGCTTCTGACCTTCGGCACCTTCGGGCTGGCGTTCCTCGCCCGGCCGATCGGCGGCGTTGTCCTTGGCGCCTATGCCGACCGTCACGGCCGCAAAGCATCGCTGATGATCTCCATCGTGTTGATGACTGTGGGCACGTTTGCGATCGCCCTGATGCCGACCTACGAAAGCATCGGCATCCTGGCGCCGATGGCGGTTTTGACGGCGCGTTTGGTGCAGGGATTTTCGGCCGGCGGAGAATTCGGAAGCTCAACGGCTTTTCTCGTGGAGCATCAGCCGGATCGCCGCGGGTTTGTCGCGAGCTGGCAATTTGCGAGCCAGGGCTTGAGCAATCTGCTGGCGTCCGCGTTTGGCGTCGGGCTCACGGCATGGATGGCGCCTGCCGACCTGGCGTCGCGGGGTTGGCGCATTCCATTCCTGTTCGGGATCCTGGTCGGTCCGGTCGGCATCTACATCCGCAATCACCTTGCCGACGCGACGGAGCCGCCGGCCGGGCAGGGCTCCCCGGTCAAGGAGGTCTTTCTGCGCCAGAAGCTCCGGGTGTTACTGGGCATCGGCGCGCTCGCAATATCGACCGCGGTCAACTACCTCATCGTTTACATGCCGACCTACGTGGTCAAAACCCTCAATCTGCCGCCGGTCGCAGGCTTTGCCGCAACCTTTGTCGGCGGCATCGTTGTCACGTTCCTTACCCCGGTCGCCGGCATGATCTCCGACAGGATCGGGCGGACCACCCACATGATCGCGGTCAATGTCCTGTTGTTGTTCTCGATCTATCCGGCATTCCTTCTGATTTCAAAGAACCCGACGCCGACGGTGATTATTATCGCCGTGTTCTGGTTATCGACGCTGAAATCGCTTTATTACGGACCTCTCGCGGCATTGATGTCGGAGCTGCTTCCGGCAGCGACGCGGGCTACCGGCCTCGGTCTTGGATATAATATCGGCGTCACATTATTTGGCGGCATGGGGCCGGCGATCATGACGTGGCTCGGCGGTATCGCCTTCATCGGAGACCTGGCGCCGGGGTACTACCTGACGTTGGTCTGCGTCCTCAGCCTCGTTACCCTGATGACCATCAGAGCAACTTCCGCTGCCTCGCACCGGGCGTGACGGAGTGGCGCAGCCGGCCGGCGCCGCCCAAGGCGTCTTGCGACGGCCGGGCGTTCGGACCATAAGATAGGGACGTCTGATCGGAGGTACCGTTCGGTCGCCAATGTCGGTATCGCAGGAAATGCCTGCGTATGAGGAGAATATCGATGAATCGCACACGTGTTTTTGGCTATGCGCTCGCCGTTGCGCTCTGCGGGTGCCAGGCGAATGCCGAGGAACTCACGGGGACGTTGAAGAATATCAAGGAAACCGGCGCGATTACCCTCGGCTATCGCGACTCGTCGATTCCGTTTTCCTATCTGGACGACAGCCAGAAGCCGGTCGGCTATGCGATGGACATTTGCTACAGGATTGTTGATGCGGTGAAGAAGGAGCTCAAGCTCGACAAGCTTGAGGTCAAGCTCAACCCGGTCACATCGGCGACCCGTATTCCGCTGTTGGCCAATGGCACCATCGACCTCGAATGCGGCTCGACCACCAACAATGCCGAGCGCCAGAAGCAGGTCTGGTTCACCAATACGCACTTTCTGACCGCGAGCCGTTTCGTCTCGAAGAAATCCAGCAAGATCAATTCGATTGACGATCTCAAGGGCAAATCGGTGGTCTCGACCTCGGGAACCACCAACATCAAGCAGCTCAACGAAGCCAACGCCGCCCGCAATCTCGGCATCAACATCATCCCGGCAAAGGATCATGCCGAGGCGTTCCTGATGGTCGAGACCGACCGGGCGGTGGCGTTCGTGATGGATGATATCTTGCTGGCGAGCCTCGTCGCCGGATCGAAGGAGCCGGGGGCCTACGTCATATCCACGGATGCGTTCTCCAAGCCGGAGCCCTACGGCATCATGGTGCGCAAGGATGATGTAGCCTTCAAGAAAGTGGTCGATGCCGCGACCGCGGCGCTCTATCAGAGCGCGGACGGCGAAAAGGTTTACGAGAAATGGTTCATGCAGAAGATTCCGCCCAAGGGGTTGAATCTCAACGTGCCGATCAGCGCGGAGCTGAAGCATGAATTCGCCAAGCCCTCCGATTCCCCCGATCCGGATTCCTACAAGGCGATGTAGATCTGTCATCTCGGGTAACGGCCCGGTCCTTGCATGGGATCGGGCCGTAAATCGACCGAAGGTTACACCTTGTTCCGGGCCGGACTATGCAAGCATTGCCGCAGTTATCCGAGCGAGGAGAGTACGAATGAAACGCCTGCGTATGATGGGGCTTGCGCTCGCCGCAGCTTTTTATGCCGCGCAGGCCAATGCCGAAGAGTTCTCCGGCACGCTCAGGAAAATCAAGGAGACCGGCGTCATCACGATCGGCTTCCGCGACTCGTCTATTCCGTTTTCCTATCTCGACGACAACCAGAAGCCGATCGGCTTCGCGATCGACATCTGTTACAGAATCGTGGACGCCGTGAAAAAAGAACTCAAGCTTGACAAGCTCGCGGTTGAATTCAACCCGGTGACCTCGTCGACCCGCATTCCATTGCTGGCCAACGGGACCATCGACCTCGAATGCGGATCGACCACCAACAATGCCGACCGTCTGAAGCAGGTCGCCTTCACCAATACCCACTTTCTGACTGCGACCCGCTTCATCTCGAAGAAATCCAGCAAGCTCAACTCGATCGAGGATCTCAAGGGCAAGTCGGTGGCCTCCACATCCGGCACCACCAACATCAAGCAGCTGACCGAAGCCAACGCTGCGCGTAACCTCGGCATCAACATCATTCCGGCCAAGGAACATGCCGAATCGTTCCTGATGGTCGAGACCGATCGTGCGGTCGCGGCTGTGCTGGACGATATCCTGCTCGCCAGCTTTGCCGCCGGATCGAAGGATCCGGACGCCTACGTCATCTCGACGGACGCGTTTTCCAAGCCGGAGCCCTATGGCATCATGATGCGCAAGGACGACCCCGCCTTCAAGAAGGTGGCCGATGACGCCACCGCGGCGCTCTACCAGAGCACGGAAGGCCAAAAGCTTTACGACAAATGGTTCTTGCAAAAAATCCCGCCCAAGGGATTGAATCTCAATGTGCCGATTGGAGCGGAGCTGAAGAAGGCGTTTGCCAAGCCTTCGGATTCACCCGATCCTGATTCCTACAAGGCAATGTAGGGCGTGTAAGCCATCTACGATGGCCCGGACATTGCTTGAGCGAACAGCGGCGCCGGGTCCATCCGGTGCGGCGAGGGGACTGCCGTTGTGAACTATCATTGGAACTGGCGCGTCTTCTGGGAGCCGGCCCCGAACGGGACCGGCACCTATCTCGACATGCTGCTGTCCGGGCTCGTGCTGACGATCGAGACCGCGATCTGCGCCTGGATCATCGCGCTGATAACCGGAACGGTTATCGGTGTGCTGCGCACGCTGCCGTCGAGGACCGCATCCGGGGTTGGCCTTGTCTATGTCGAGTTCTTCCGCAACATGCCGCTCCTGGTGCAGTTGTTCCTCTGGTTCTTCGTTTTGCCGGAAATCCTGCCGCCGTCATGGGGACTCTGGCTCAAGCAGATGCCCAACGCGCCATTCCTGACCGCGACGATCGGGATCGGCCTGTTCATGTCCGCACGCGTGGCCGAACAAACGCGTGCCGGCATCAACGCGTTGCCGCGTGGCCAGGCGCTCGCCGCCACCGCGCTTGGACTGACGACGGCGCAAACCTATCGCTACGTGCTGCTGCCGATGGCGCTCCGTATTGTCCTGCCGCCGCTGACCTCCGAATTCCTCTCCACCATCAAGAATACCTCGGTGGCGATCACCATCGGCCTGATCGAGCTGACGGCTGAGGCGCGTGCGATGCAGGAGTTCTCCTTTCAGGTATTCGAGGCCTTCACCGCCGCGACGATACTTTATCTCCTGGTCAACATCGTCGTCGTCATCGCCATGCGCTTCGTCGAGCGCGGTTTGGCGGTTCCCGGCTACATCACCGGGAAATAGCACGCATGTTCGCCAATTTCGACTTCGATGTTATCCGCCGCTCGCTTGGCTACCTGTTTTTCGACGGCATGACATTCACGCTGACGCTGACGGGCCTTGCGACTTTCGGCGGCATCATCTTCGGAACGCTGATTGCGTTGATGCGATTGTCCGGCTTCTGGCTGCTCGGGCGTATCGCCGGGCTCTATGTCGACCTGATGCGCTCGCTGCCGCTGGTGCTGGTGATCTTCTGGTTCTATTTCCTGGTGCCTTACATCGGGCAGTGGTTGACCGGATCGTCGCGGCCGGTGCGCGTCGGCGCGTTCGCCTCTTCGCTTGTCACCTTCACGCTGTTCGAGGCCGCCTATTTCTCCGAAATCATGCGCGCGGGCATCCAGTCGATCTCGAAAGGGCAACCCGCCGCCGCCCAGGCGCTCGGCCTGACCTACAGCCAGACCATGCGCTACGTCGTGCTGCCGCAGGCGTTCCGCAACATGCTTCCGGTGTTGCTGACGCAGATGATCGTGCTGTTTCAGGACACTTCCCTGGTCTACGTGCTGTCGATTACCGATTTCCTTGGCGCAGCCAGCAAGGTCGCGCAGCGCGACGGGCGGCTGGTCGAGATGTACCTGTTTGCGGCCGTCGTTTATTTCGCAATTTCCTGCGTCGCGTCATTCGGCGTCAGGCGCCTTCAGGCGCGCGTCGCCTTCGTTCACTAATAGGATACGTGATGATCGAAATCAGCCACGTCGACAAATGGTACGGGCCGAACTTCCAGGTGCTGAAGGATTGCACCACCAGCGTCGCCAAAGGCGAGGTGGTGGTGGTGTGCGGTCCGTCGGGCTCGGGCAAATCGACGCTGATCAAATGCGTCAACGCGCTGGAGCCGATCCAGGGCGGGGAAATCATCCTCGACGGCGTCAGGGTCAACGACGTCAGGACCAACCTGCCGAAATTGCGCGCCCGCGTCGGCATGGTGTTTCAGCATTTCGAACTCTTCCCGCATTTGCGGATCATCGATAATCTCTGCCTTGCGCAGGAAAAGGTTCTGGGGCGCTCGCATGACGAGGCAGTTGCGAAGGCTTCAAAGCTGCTCGACCGCGTCGGCCTCAAGGACCACGCGCAAAAATACCCAGCCGAATTGTCGGGCGGGCAGCAGCAGCGCGTTGCGATCGCTCGGGCGCTAGCGATGGATCCGATCGCCATGCTGTTCGATGAACCCACTTCGGCGCTCGATCCCGAGATGATCAGCGAGGTGCTGGATGTGATGGTCGACCTGGCGCGTGAGGGCATGACCATGATGGTCGTCACCCATGAAATGGGATTTGCCAGCAAGGTCGCACATCGGGTCATTTTCATGGACCAGGGCGAAATCGTGGAAGACGCGCTCAAGACCGATTTCTTCGGCACGCCACGGAGCGACCGCGCGCAAAAATTTCTCTCCAAGATTCTGTCGCATTAGGATTGCCATTGCGGCATGCGCCCGTTGGCGCAGACCCGCAATGACGGCACGAGGGTTTATCGGCGGCCACAATTTGCGTATATGCTGCTGCAGCCGCTTCGCCGTCCCCGATAGGAGAATTCGTTTGGACCAGATCGCTTACGTCAACGGTTCGTTTGTGCCGCTCGCTGAGGCCAAGGTCTCGATCCTGGACCGCGGGTTTTTGTTCGCCGACGGCATCTACGAAGTCGCCGCCGTGCTGGACGGCAAGCTGGTTGACAACGCCTCGCATCTGGCGCGGCTGGAGCGCTCGGTGGGGGAGATCGCGCTTGCCTTGCCGGAATCGCTGGCGCGCATTGTGGAAATCCAGCGCGAGCTGATCGCGCGTAATCAGCTCGTGAGCGGCCTGGTCTATCTCGAGGTCACGCGCGGCGCCGACACGGGCCGCGACTTTGCGTTCCCAAAGGGCGTGAAGCCGACGCTTGTCATGTTCACTTCAGTCAAGGACATCGTCAACGCGGCGTCGGCCAGGACCGGCATCGGCGTGATTACGGTGCCAGATATCCGCTGGGCGCGGCGCGACATCAAGAGCGTGGCGCTGCTGGCGCAGGTTCTGGCCAAGCAGGCCGCCGCCGAAGCCGGCGCCGGCGAGGCCTGGATGATCGAGGACGGCAAGGTGACCGAAGGCGGATCGTCGTCGGCCTTCATCCTGACCCAGGACGACGTGCTGGTAACGCGGCAGAACTCATCGGCGATCTTGCCGGGTTGCACGCGCAAGGCAGTGATCGCGCTCGCCGAAGAGCGCCAGCTGCGAATCGAGGAGCGGCCGTTTACGATTCAAGAAGCTCTGGCGGCGAAGGAAGCCTTCATCACCAGCGCTTCGTCGTTCGTGCAGGCGGTAGTGACCATCGACGGCAAGAGCGTCGCCAACGGCCGACCGGGGCCGATGGCCGCTCGCCTGCGCGAGATCTACATCGATTTCGCCCGCGCCACTGCGGTGTGAAGCGATGGCCGCCGCTTGATTACGCGGCGGCCCTGGTCTTCACCGGCGGAATCGAGCGGAAGCTGATGGCGATCCGGTTCCAGGCATTGATGGTCGCCACCAGCATGGTCAGATGAAC
Source organism: Bradyrhizobium sp. (assembly GCA_052143915.1). GTDB lineage: Bacteria > Pseudomonadota > Alphaproteobacteria > Rhizobiales > Xanthobacteraceae > Bradyrhizobium. The sequence goes on along the minus strand of JBKQRS010000159.1, from coordinate 5,591 downwards.
CGTTTCCTCTTCCGAGAATTGGCTGCGGACTTCCTCGTAGACGTCGTCGGGCACGTGGGTTTCCGAGACCAGCGTTACCGCCTCGGTCCATGCCAGCGCCGCGCGTTCGCGGTCGGTATAGACAGGCGCCTCCCGCCACGCATTCAGGAGATACAGGCGCTGCTCGGTTTCGCCGTGCTTGCGCGCGTCCTGGGTGTGCATGTTGATGCAGAAAGCGCAGCCATTGATCTGCGACGCTCGCGTCTTGACCAGCTCGATCAGGGATTGCTCAAGGCCGCTCCCCTGCACGTGGGCTTCCAGCGCGCCGAGCGCCTTGATGGTGTCGGGTGCTGCCTGATAGGCGTTCAATCGGGGCTTCATGGTCGTCCTCCGTCTGGTTGAGATTTGAGAGATGGCTTTAATGCGCGCCGCCGGCGTCAAGGCGAGCAGGCTTGCTGAGCAACAGGGCTGCCATGAGCGCAACGATCAGTGCGGTTCCCAGGAGCAAGAAGGTGTCGCTGAAGGCCAGGATATAAGCCTGCTTTTGCACGATATGGCCGACGGCAATCACGGCGCGCTGCGAGGCGTCGGCGCGATCGAGGACGCCGTGATTGATGAAATACTGCGTGAGTTGTTCAATCCGGGAACGGGTTGCCGGTTCCAGCAGCGATACCGACTGCATCAGCACATTGGAGTGAAACTGCTCGCGTTTGGTCAGGAAGGTCTGCAGCAGGGCGATGCCGACCGCGCCGCCGAGATTTCGCATCATGTTGAACAGCCCCGACGCTGAGCCGGCGTTCTCCGCCTCGATGCCCGCGGTCGCGACCGCGGAAAGCGGGGTCAGGATCAGCGCTTGCCCCAGGGCGCGAATGACGTTCGGCCAGAATAGCTGGTCGTTGGCGTAGTCCGCGGTCATATAGATGTTCATGAAGTTAGAGGCTGCAAACAGAGCGAAGCCTGTCCCAATGATCAGACGCGGGTCGAAGCGCTTCATCAGCCGCGGCACAAGCGGGATCAGCGCCAGTTGAGGCAATCCGGTCCATGCCAGCACCATGCCGATCTGCTCGGCGTTATATCCCTGAATGCGCGACAAATAGACCGGCAGGATATAAACCGAGCCGTACAAGGCAACGCCGAGCAGAAAGTTGGCAAGGATGCCGAAGCCAAAATTGCGGCGGGCCAGGAGCCGCAGATTCAACAACGGCTTCCGACTGGTCAGCTCGATCGCGAGGAACAGCGCCAAGGCAACAGCGGCGATGATCGACAGCCGGACAATGAACGCCGAACCGAACCAGTCATCCTTGTTACCTTCCTCAAGCACGGTCTGCAAAGCGCTCAGCCCGATTGCCATGGTGATGACGCCAGGCCAGTCGCCCTCGCACAGCAGCTCAAGTTTCATCGGCTCTGGTTCCAGTGAGAACCACAGCATTCCGATCATCAGCGCGCCTGGTGCCAGGTTGACATAGAAGATGTACTGCCAACCCCAGTTTTCCGTGAGGTAACCGCCGATCGTCGGGCCGATCGCGGGGGCGAAGGTGGCGGAGATCGCGAACAGTGCCAGCCCGATCGGCTGCTTCGCCTTCGGCAGCAGCGTGATGATCAACGTAAAGGCCATCGGGATCAGCACGCCGCCGCTAAAGCCCTGAAAGGCGCGCAGGACAATCATCTGCGGCAAGTCCTGCGCGAATGCGCAGGCGGCCGAAAACATCAGAAACAGGACCGCGTTGGTCAGGAGATAGATGCGTATCGAGAACGCCTGGGCGAGCCAGCCGCTCAACGGAATCACGATGATCTCGGCGATCAGGTAAGAGGTCGAGATCCAGCCGCCGTCGTCGATCCCCGCGCCGATCGCACCCTGAATGTCGGCGAGCGACGCGTTGACAATCTGGATGTTAAGCACCGCCATGAAGGCGCCGAGTGTGGCGCCGAACACCGCCAACCAGGTTTTCGCAGAGACAACCGGGACCGTCTTTTCGAGCACCGGGGCTGCTTTCAATCGGTCGCCGTGGAGGTTGGCGGCTGCGGCGGCGTCGATGGTGGTCGGGAGCGCGGTCATTTGTGTCTCCTCTTGGCTTCCAGAGGCAGAATGCATCGGGCGGTGGGGTTCGATAATCACGGAAAAATTGGAAGGATTATCGAGCAGGGCTTGACGAAGCGCCCTGCCGGAAAGCTCGTGGGGTCTAGCTGCCGTTCGAGCGGGCGATAGCGGTGCGCGATGCAAGCCGGCTATTGGTGGCAGGCTCGGCGAGCAGGGTTGCTTTGGTATTGACGGTTGGCTCTGCCGACATGCCGGGACGCAGCAGCCCGGTCAGGCTGCGATCGTCGAGCGCGATCTTCACCGGGACACGTTGCACGATCTTGGTGAAATTGCCGGTGGCATTATCCGGCGGCAGCAGTGCGAATTCGAGTCCGCTGGCCGGAGACAGGCTGTCGACGTGACCCTTGAGCCTGGTGCTGCGGAAACTGTCGATCCGGATCTCGACCGGCTGGCCGTTGCGCACATGCGTGAGCTGGGTTTCCTTGAAATTCGCCACCACATAGACGGCATCGAGCGGCACTACCGCCATCAGTTGCGTGCCGGCCTGCACGAACTGGCCGACCCGGAGCGAACGCGCGCCGACGGTGCCGTCGACCGGGGCTGATATCTCCGTGTAGGACAGGTTCAGCGCCGCCTGGTGTTCAACCGCCCGTGCCCGATCGAGCTGCGCCACAGCCTTGGCGCGATCGGTGGTGAGAACGTCGACCTTCTTCTCGGCTGCGAGCAGCGCGGATTTGCTGTGCTGCAGCTGCGCGATCTTTTCGCGCAATGCCGCGTCGGTCTGCTGCGCGCGCTGGATGGTGCCGGAGCCGCTCTTCATTAGATCGTCGTAACGGGCCCGTTCTTCCCGCGCGAATTTCAGGTTCGCCTCGGTGGCCGCGATATCGGCCGTACTCTGCTCGATGATCGGCTGTTGCAGCGCCAGCTGGGCATCGAGGTTGCGCACCGTGGCTTCGGAGCCCGCGACATCTGCTTGCGCCTGCTCCAGTGCGGTGCGGAGATCGCGATCATCGATCCGGGCCAGCAACTGTCCCGCTTTCACCGGTTCGTTATCGCCAACCAGCACTTGCGCGATATAGCCGGACACCTTTGGCGAGATGATCGTGGAGTCGGCCTTGACGTAGGCGTCGTCGGTCGATTCCAGATAGCGCCCGGTGGTGAAGTAGCCATAGCCAAAGTCCGCAGCGCCGGCGACACCGAGGGTCAATGCGAGCGCGAAAGCGGCACGCTTAATCGCTTGCCGGGACGGGCGGAGTTTGGTTTTCGTATTGAAATCAGCGGCATAAGACGGGTTCGACATGACATCCTCCTCCTGGCGAGCGCGTCCTCGGATGGCCGCTCGATCTGGGGATTACATGCAATGTCTTGCCTGTTGTGATAATCCGATAAAAAATGGAAGCATTATCCAGTGGAAATGGATAATCGGAGGCACCGGTGGATCGGCTGACCAGTCTCACGGCTTTCGTCCGGGTGGTGGATACCGGCGGATTCTCGGCCGCCGGCCGCAAGCTCAACATGTCGACGACGATGGTAAGCAACCACGTCCAGGCGCTCGAGGAGCGCCTCGGCGCAAGACTTCTCAATCGTACGACACGAAAGGTGAGTGTCACCGAGGTGGGCAAGGCCTATTACGACCGCGCCGTCCAAATCCTTGCCGACCTCGAACAGGCCGATGACATCGCGGGCGCCCTGCAATCGACGCCACGCGGAACGCTGCGCGTCTACACCGCCACTCACATCGTCCAGTTCATCGCGCCGGTGGTCGCCGAATTCCTGACCGCCTATCCCGAGGTCAAGGTCGATCTGAGCATCGGCGAACGAACCATCGACCTGATCGACGAGGGGTTCGACGTTGCGGTCCGGCTGACGCCGCCACCGGATTCCAGCCTGATTGTCCGCAGCCTCGCGACCTGGCGGCACGTGCTTTGTTGTTCGCCGGCCTATCTTGAAAAGATTGGCCCGCTGCGACAATTGGCCGAACTCGCGGGTCAAAATTGCGTTCGCCACGTGCTCTATCCTTTTGAAGGCGAGTGGCGGTTCGTCGACCGCAAGGGAACGCCGGCCTCGGTGCGGGTCACCGGTAATTTGATTTCCAACAGCGGCGAGACTCTGCGCAGAGCCGCGCTGGAGGGGGTCGGTATCTGCCTCGCGCCCGGATTTCTGGTCGCCGACGACCTTGATCAGGGCCGTCTGATTCGTCTATTGCCCGAATACAGGCCGGTCGAATTTGCGATGAACGCAGTCTATCCGCATCGACACCATTTGTCGGCGAAGGTTCGCAGCTTCATCGACCTGCTCGCGCATCACAGCGCCGAGCAGCAGAAGCTGATCAATCCATACTCTTGATGGTGCCTCTCCCAACGAGAGAGGTGAACAAAATGCGTGGCCGGCCAGCTACGGCTTCAGGATCAGCTTCTGCACCCGCCAGTTCAGCAATTCCGCCACGTAGAGCACATTCTCCGATGGGCACGCCATCGCGTGGATCCAGCCGAATTGTTTCAATTGCTTGCCGGATTGTCCGAGTACGCCGAGTACCTTGCCGTCGAGGCCGAGTTTGTAGATGCGGCCGGGCCATGAGTCCGAACTGTAAAGCACCTGACGTGGCGGCGGCGTGATGCAGATCGACCATGGTGAGCCCGGCGCAAAGGTGCCCTTGGCGATCATCGCCTCGTCGGGAATCTTGCCGATCGCGGGCCTTGCGTCCGGCGGTATCGGCACGTCGATTGTGATCTGGCGCAGGAATTTTCCGTCCTTGTCGAATACCTGAATTCGCCGGTTGCCACGATCGGCGACGTAGACATTGTCGTTGGCGTCGGTCGCGATCGAGTGCGGGGTATTGAACTGACCAGGGCCTTTGCCGCGATCGCCCCACGATTTCAGCCAATTGCCGTCCTTGTCCACCTTGGCGACGCGCGAATTGATGTAGCCATCGCTGATAAAGGTGTCGCCGGCCTTGTCCCAGGCCACATCCGTGACCTGACGAAACCGGCCGTCCTCGGCGGGCAGCGGCGGGTTGGGGTGCTTCAGCGGCGCGGTATCTTCGTCGGACGCCTCCTGCTTGCGGCCGAACACCATGACGACGCGACCCTCGGGATCGAACTTGATCACCATGTCGGAGCCTTTGTCGGTCACCCAGATATTATCTGCGGGATCGATCTTGACGGTATGGCCGAACGACCAGGCATAGAGGTTCTTGCCGATCTCGCGGATGAACTGGCCCTTGGCATCGAATTCCAGCAGCTGGGTCGCCGCCGCGGCGTAAGCAGGGCCGCTGGTGTTACCCCGTGACAGCACGAAAACGTGTCCTCTGGAATTGACCGAGACGCCCGATACCTCGCCGAAATACATGTTGGCGGGCAGCCGAAGCGGGTTGGGGACCGAGTCAAAGGCGATCGAGGGTACGGCCTGCTGCGCGAGCGCCGGCGGCCCGATCAGCAACAGCAATGCGGTCAGCCAGCGCCTCATGATATCCTCCCGGAAAACGTTTTATGGGTTCGTTTTGATGCTAGTCCACGGCAGGTCCCATCGTCCATATTCGCGCGCGCATTATGCGTCATATCCGCAATCGCCCAGC
>JBKQRS010000158.1:0-6444 GCA_052143915.1 Bradyrhizobium sp. | reverse complement strand
CTTCAATGGTTACCACATGGGCAACACCGCCGAGAACGTCGCCCGGCAGTATCATATCACGCGCGCCCAGCAGGACGAGTTCGCGGTTCATTCGCAGAACAAGGCCGAGGCCGCGCAAAAGGCCGGTAAGTTCAAGGACGAGATCGTCCCGGTCACCATCAAGTCCCGCAAAGGCGACATCATCGTCGATACCGATGAGTATCCGCGTCATGGCGCGACGCTGGATGCGATGGCCAAGCTCAGGCCGGCCTTCGAGAAGGACGGTACCGTCACCGCCGGCAGCGCTTCCGGCATCAACGATGGCGCCGCCGCTGTCGTGCTGATGACCGCCAAGCAGGCCGCCAAGGAAGGCAAGAAAGTGCTGGCGCGCATCGTGTCGTGGGGTCAGGCCGGCGTCGATCCCAAGATCATGGGCACCGGGCCGATCCCGGCCTCGCGCGCCGCGCTGAAGAAGGCCGGCTGGAGCATCGGCGATCTCGACCTGATCGAGGCCAATGAAGCCTTTGCGGCGCAGGCCTGCGCGGTCAACAAGGATCTCGGCTGGGATACGTCCAAGGTCAACGTCAATGGCGGCGCCATCGCGATCGGCCACCCCGTCGGCGCCTCCGGCGCGCGCGTGCTGGTGACGCTGCTGCACGAAATGCAGAAGCGCGACGCCAAGAAGGGCCTCGCCACGCTGTGCATCGGCGGCGGCATGGGCATCGCGATGTGCATTGCACGCGACTAAAAAGACGGCAGCTGTTGCGACTAGACTATTCTTTCGCGCCTGCACATTGCTGAACTAAAGAAACGCCCGGAACCCGTTCCGGGCGTTTTGTTCTTGATGTTCGTCAAACGGCCCGCTTAATTCGACGCTAAACAACAAGCGTAGTGCAAAAGAGCCAAGGGAAGGATTCGACATGGCACGTGTTGCATTGGTGACGGGGGGAACGCGGGGCATTGGGGCTGCGATCAGCAAGGCGCTGAAGGCTGCCGGCTACAAGGTTGCCGCCAGTTACGCCGGCAACGACGCGGCGGCGGAGAAATTCAAGGCGGAGAACGGCATTCCCATCTACAAATGGGACGTAAGTTCGTTTGACGCCTGCGCCGCCGGGGTCAAACAGGTCGAGGCCGATCTCGGCCCGGTCGATGTGCTCGTCAACAATGCCGGCATCACCCGGGACGGGGCGTTCCACAAGATGACGCTCGAGCAGTGGAATGCCGTGATCAACACCAATCTCGGTTCACTGTTCAACATGACGCGTCAGGTGATCGAGGGCATGCGCTCCCGAAAGTTCGGCCGCGTCATCAATATTTCGTCGATCAACGGCCAGAAGGGTCAGTTCGGGCAGGTCAATTATTCGGCGGCGAAGGCCGGCGACATCGGCTTCACCAAGGCGCTCGCGCTGGAGAATGCCAAGGGCGGCATTACCGTGAATGCGATCTGTCCCGGCTATATCAACACCGAGATGGTGCAGGCGGTGCCGAAGGACGTATTGGAGAAGAGCATCCTGCCGCTGATCCCGATCAACCGGCTCGGCGAGCCCGAGGAGATCGCCCGCGCCGTGGTGTTCCTTGCCGCCGACGAGGCGGGAGCCATTACCGGCTCAACGCTCTCGATCAACGGCGGGCAATATATGGTGTGATCCGAGGCGTCATTCCGGGATGGTGCACCAGCACCAGACCCGGAATCTCGAGATTCCGGGTTCGCTCGTTTCACTCGCGCCCCGGAATGACGGAATAAAATGACCCCCCGCACCGCAACGATGATCGGACTGACCGCGATCCTGATGTGGTCGCTGTTGGCCGTGCTGACGGTAGCGACCGGAAAAATCCCTGCTTTCCAGCTGGCGGCGATGACGTTCGCGATCGGCGCCCTGGTCGGATCCCTGACCTGGATCGGGCGGCCGGATGCGATTCGTGCGTTGCGGCAGGAGCCGTTGGCGTGGATCGTCGGGGTCGGCGGGCTGTTCGGCTATCACGCGCTGTATTTCCTCGCGTTGCGCTTTGCGCCGCCTGCCGAAGCCGGCCTTTTGAACTATCTCTGGCCGTTGTTGATCGTGTTGTTTTCGTCGGCTCTGCCGGGCGAGCGGCTGGCGCTGCACCACATCATCGGCGCGCTGCTGGGGCTTGCCGGCACGGTGTTGCTGTTTGCCGGCAACAGCACGGGCGGCTTTGCCCCCGGCCAGCTGCCTGGCCTCCTCGCGGCATTCGTCGCAGCCTTCGTCTGGGCGACCTATTCCGTTATGTCGCGCAAGCTCAAATCGGTGTCGACCGATGCGGTGGCGGGATTTTGCCTCGCCACCTCCCTGCTTGCCGCGCTCGTGCATGGGCTGATCGAGCATACCGTGTGGCCCGAAACGTCAGCGCAATGGCTGGCGATCACGGCGCTCGGCGTCGGGCCGGTTGGCGCCGCATTCTATGCCTGGGATGTCGGAATGAAGCGCGGCGACATCCGCGTGCTCGGGGCGGCGTCCTATGCGACACCGCTGCTCTCGACATCGTTTCTGATCCTGGCCGGCTTTGCCAAGCCGAGCGCCAATATCGCGATCGCCGCGGTGCTGATCGCCGGCGGCGGTCTTGTCGCGGCGAGGGATATGTTCCGGATGCGCTGAAGCGTTGAACTAATCCGCCGGCATCCATCCTTTCGGCGCGAGCTCGAATTTTGCAAATTCAAATCCCGGCGCCACGGTGCAGCCGACCAGCGTCCAGTCGCCTGCGCTTTCCGCCGCCTGCCAGGTTAGCGCCGGCACGATTGCCTGCGGTACTTCGCCGGCGGCGAGGTCAGGACCGAGCCTGATACTGCGCTTTCCCGTGTCATCGGCAATCTGCAAGGTCAGGGCATGGCCGGCGTAATGGTGCCAGATCTCGGCCGCATCGATGCGGTGCCAGTGCGAGCGCTCGCCGCGGGCGAGCAGGAAATAGATCGCGGTCGACCGCGCGCGCCCCTCGGCGTCGAGCCTCGCATCGCGAAACGTCTCGCGATAATGACCGCCTTCCGGATGCGGCTTCAATTCAAGTCGCGCGATGATGTCGGCAGCGGAAGTCGGCTCAGCCATGTTCTTGCATCAGGACTTGTTCTTGCGTTCGCGCAGTTCGCCGAACACTTCGGCCGCGCTTTTGCCTTTCATCCGCACGCTGGCCGCCACCGAAGGCTCGTCGGCGCGCAGGAACACGTTGGCCTTTTTCTCCTCGCCAAGCAGGGTCGGAACCGTCGGCTTGTTCTGGCCGCGCAAGCGCTTCACTTCCTCGGCCCGCGCTTTCAGCGCGGCATTGTCCGGCTCGATGGTCAGCGCGAATTTGATGTTGGCGGCGGTGTATTCGTGGCCGCAATAGAGTTTGAAATCGTCGGGCAGTGCCCGCAGCTTGAGCAGCGAGTCCCACATCATCGGATAGGTGCCCTCGAATACCCGTCCGCAGCCGATCGAGAACAGCGTGTCGGCGGCGAACAGCGCCTTGTCGTTGTCGAAGACATAGCTGATGTGGTCAAGCGTATGGCCGGGGGTTTCCAGCACCCGCGCCAACAGGCTTCCCACCTTCACGACGTCACCCTGGCCGGTGCGAAGGTCGACGTTGGCGATTTTGGTGGATTTGTCGTGGGGGCCGACCACGCGGCATTTATATTTCTGCTTCAGCTCGGCGACGCCGCCGACATGGTCGTGGTGATGATGGGTGATCAGAATATCGGTCAGCGTCCAGCCCTCGCGCTCGAGCGCCTGGATGATGGGGGCTGCTTCCGGCGCATCGATCGACGCCGTCGCCTTGGTCTCGGGATCGTGAATCAGATAGCCGAAATTATCGGTCAGGCAGGGGAACAGGCGAATTTCGGCAGCCATGATATCTCCGTCGATTGGGTGAGGCGCGAGTCTAGATCATGATCCGATGAGGTTTAATCGGATCATGATCTCATCTTTTTTGAGCATGATCTTTCCCGAAAACCGGTTCCCGCTTTGCGCTAACGCGGCTCTTCGGGTCGGGATCATGCTCTAGCATGCCCCTATATAGGCATGAAATATGGCGTTAACGCCGAATGGGCAATGCGCTATTCGCCCGCGCATATCGGCCCCCCATCGTGTTAGATTGGCTCCATGACCATCGATGTGATCGATCTCCGGGATTTCTATTCGCAGCGCCTCGGCATCGTGGCGCGGCGGCTGATCAATCGCGGCATTCATGCGCGCTGGCCGAGTGCCGGGGGTCAGAGGGTACTTGGCATCGGCTATCCGACGCCCTATCTCGGCCTGTTCCGCGAGGACTCTGAGCGCTGCATCGCCTTCATGCCGGCGGCGCAAGGCGTTTTGAAATGGCCGACGGCGCGGCCGACGCTCGCCACTTTGGTCGATGAATTTTCGCTGCCGCTGCCGGATGCCGCGGTCGACCGCATCCTCCTGGTTCACGCGCTGGAAATGTCCGACGATCCGGAAGGGCTGTTGCGCGAGGTTTGGCGCGTGCTGGCGCCGTCCGGCCGCGTGATGGCGATTATTCCGAACCGGCGCGGGGTCTGGACGCGCACCGACAACACGCCGTTCGGCCACGGCCGGCCCTATTCGCGCTCGCAGATCACGCAATTGCTGCGGCAGACCTGGTTCACACCGACCGGATGGGGCGAGGCCCTGTTCATGCCGCCGGTTGCCGGCGGCTGGTTCCTGCGCTCGGCGATGGCGTGGGAGCGGGTCGGCGCCGCGCTGTCGCTGCCATTCGCAGGCGTGCACATCGTGGAAGCCACCAAGCAGGTCTATCGAGCGATCCCGGCGCATCGCGAACGCACACGGCTGATTCCGGCGTTGCCGCCGGTCTTGGTGCCGTCGTCATTCCAGCGAGACGATGGGCCGACGCTGCGGCGTTAAATTCGAAATGTGAAATCGCGGTGTTGGGTTTCTTACCCTCCCTTCAGGGGAGGGTAAGAAGAGGCGTTGCCTTACTCATTCCCGGGATTGAAATCGTCGCTGGGGGCGGCGGGCGCGGCCATGCCTTCGGGGCGCGGACCATGCGGCCGGCGACGGCGTCGCGACGGGAAACGTTCCCCGCGCTCCCCGCCATTGCCGTCGAAGCCCCCCGATCCGCCGTTGATCTGCGGCTGCGGTCCGGTGATGAACGACGGCAGACGGTCAACGCTGGCGTTGTCGGGGATCACCGGCTGCGGTTGCGGCTGGGGCGGTTGAAACTGCGGCTGCGGACGATGCTCGCGATGACCGGAGTGTTCGCGGGGCGGATGCTGGTCGCGCGGCTGGTAGGGTTGTCCATCGCGCTGATGGTCGCGCGGGTTGTTGTCGCGCGGCACGAACGGCTGCTGCTGCACCGGGACGAAGCCGGGCTCCTGGCCGAAATTCGAAAAGCTCTCCTCGTCGTCACCGTCCTCCGCGGCCATTTCATTCTCGGTGCGCGGCTGCGGCTGATTCTGACGGAATTGCTCCTGGGCGGCGGCGATCAGCCGGAAGTAGTGCTCGGCATGCTGATAGTAATTCTCGGCGGCGACCGGATCGCCGGAAGAGCGCGCGTCGCGCGCCAGCTGCACGTATTTTTCCGCGACGTGGGATGCGGTGCCGCGGATCTTGATGTCGGGTCCGTTGGACTCGAACACGCGGGTCATCGGGTTTTGGCCGCGCCGGTTGCCATCGTTTCGATTGCTGTTGTTCCGGTTGCGCATCCGCTTGTTGTTCTGACCGTTTCTCATATCGTGCCTTTATTCCAGCCCTGAAGTTGATAGCCTTGAAGTTGATCGCCCTTGAAGTCGATAGCCTTGGATCGCCGTTGTCATTGTTCGCCCGATCAGGCACGCGCGCATCCCGCGCGCCGAATCGAAAGCGCCGCTCAATTCCACACAGGTTTGCCGTACGTCGCAGTCAACAAGGACGCGTTCCCCAACAGTCCGGCGTGCGTCGCCGGCTGCATCAAATCATTCCGCCTGCCAAAACAAGCACAGGTTTCGAGCGTGAGTTTTCAAGCGCAATATCAGGCTTTCGTTCGATTTGCGGTCGGAAGCGGCGTAGCTCTCTAAAGCCATCGCGCTCAAAGGGACCTGCGTTTCGGAACCTTTCACTCGGGGCGGGCTCTCGCTCTGAGAACTCTGGTCTCCACCCGTAGCGATTACGGGGCCAGTAACCCTGGACCGATGTTGTGGATGGAACGTAGTCGCTCCCGGGGAATATTCCAAGTGGTTTTTTTGCGTTTCAATCGGGCTTTATCGGGGCGCTTTCCGGCCGGCGACCGCCCGCGGGATACCGGCCAGATCGGCCTTGGGAGGCCGCTCAAGCATTAACCCTGCCGCCATCATCAATCCCTGGATATGGCCGCTTTGGCCAAGTCCGGCTTCCACGACGAGCGTACCGCGGGGGGACAGCAGGCAAGCCGTCTGCGGAATGAGCGCGCGGTAGGCATCGAGGCCGTCGGCGCCGCCGTCCAGCGCGCCAGGCGGGTCATACGCGCGGACCTCGTTTGCGAGACCGGCGATGTCCGCCGAGCGGA
>JBKQRS010000157.1:0-2730 GCA_052143915.1 Bradyrhizobium sp. | reverse complement strand
GCTTGACCGGGCGATCCAGTACGCCGCGAGCTCTCGATTGATCAGGAGCTTCTCTGGAATACTGGATCATCCGCTTTCGCGGATGATGACGGTGGTGGTTTACTCCCCGCTCCACCCGCAGGCCCTGAGCCGCTCATGCATATGGTCAGGCGCCGGTGCCGTCACGCGCACCGGGTCCTTGTTCCGGGAAATCGGGATCACGATTCCCCGGGAATGCAAATGCAGGCGCGGCTCGCCGAAACGCGGGGTGAGTTTTTCGTTGCGCAGGCGGCGTAAACTTGCCTGCGTGCCGTAAATATCGTCGCCGACGATCGGCCAGCCCATCGCGGCCGCATGCACGCGCAATTGATGGGTGCGGCCGGTGACCGGCTCGAGCGCGAGCCAGGTGAATCGAATCGCGCCACTTGCACTATCTGCTCCCTCCCCCCTTGTGGGGGACGGTTGGGGAGGGGGGTCCACACGGGCGGTGTTGTTGTGGCTCACCCCCGCCCCCGACCCCTCCCCGCGAGGGGGAGGCGAGACGTATGAGCGCCCCAGCACTTTCCAGTTGGTGACGGCCGACTGTCCTTCCGGATCGGGCTTCTGCCACCAGCCGCGCTCGGCATTGAGGCGGCCGAGCGGCATGTCGATGGTGCCGTCGTCCTCGGCGGGGCCGCCTTCGACCACCGCCCAATAGGTCTTTGCAATTTTTCCATGCTTGAACAAAAGACCGAGCGAGGCCGTCGCCTTGCGATGGCGTCCGAGCACGAGGCAGCCGGACGTATCCTTGTCGAGCCGATGGGCCAGAACCGGCGGACGCGGCAGGCCAAATCGCAGCGCATCGAATGAGGATTCGAGATTGGCACCCCCCTTGGGGCCGCGATGCACCGGCAGGCCTGCCGGTTTGTCGATCACCAGCATCAACCCGTCGCGATGGAGCACGCGGGCCTGGATTTCATCCGCCGTCAGCTCGGGAACTTCGATTGATCGGTCAAGACTTTCGCTCATGGCCCGAAACCGCTAACACACCCCCAACATGAGCGATACCACCCCCGAAAACACAAAACTGAGCTGGTGGCGGCGGCTTTCCAGCGGCCTGAAGCGCACGTCGAGCTCGCTTGGGACGGCGGTGGCCGACCTCGTCACCAAACGCAAGCTCGACCGCGCGATGCTCGAGGATATCGAGGACGTGCTGCTGCGGGCCGATCTTGGAACCGAGGTGGCCGCGCGTATCGCCGCTGCCGTGGGCGTCGGCCGTTACGACAAATCGATCTCGGCGGATGACGTGAAGTCGGTGGTCGCGACCGAAGTCGAAAAGGTTCTCGCGCCCGTGGCGAAACCCCTTGTCATCGACGCGACGAAAAAGCCGTTCGTCATCCTTGTGGTCGGCGTCAACGGTTCCGGCAAGACCACCACCATCGGCAAGCTGGCGGCGAAACTTTCCGCCGAAGGGCGCAAGGTGATCCTGGCCGCCGGTGATACCTTTCGCGCTGCCGCGATCGAGCAGTTGAAGGTCTGGGGCGAACGTACCGGATCACCGGTCATCGCCGGCGCGCAGGGTTCGGATTCCGCAAGCCTTGCCTTTAACGCGCTGACGGCGGCGCGCGAGGGAAAGCTCGACGTGCTGTTGGTCGATACCGCGGGCCGCCTGCAGAACAAGGCCGAATTGATGAACGAACTGGAAAAGGTCGTTCGCGTTATCAGGAAGGTCGATGCCTCGGCACCGCATGCGGTGCTGCTGGTGCTTGACGCCACGGTGGGACAGAATGCGCTGTCGCAGGTCGAGGCGTTTCACCGTACCGCTGATGTCACTGGCCTAGTGATGACAAAACTCGACGGCACCGCGCGCGGCGGCATCCTGGTGGCATTGGCGGAGAAACACAGACTGCCGGTGCATTTCATCGGCGTCGGTGAGGGCATCGACGATCTGGCACCGTTCACCGCACGCGACTTTGCGCAAGCGATCGCGGGGATAGAATCTTAGATTTTACTTGTCATGCCCCGCGCAGGCGGGGCATCCAGTATGCCGCGCCGTCGGTGGAAAAATCGAAACGGCGCGGAATGCTGGATCATCCGCATTCGCGGATGATGACGGTAGCAACAGGTGACGCATGGACAAGACCCAGCCGCATCCGCTGTTCAAGCTCGCGACCGAACTGGGTCCGCTGCTGGTGTTCTTCGGTGCCAACGCCAAGTTCCATCTGTTTGTCGCCACCGGGGCTTTCATGGTGGCCATCGTGGCGGCGATGATAGCTTCTTACGTGGTGACGCGGCACGTGCCGCTGATGGCGCTGGTCACCGGCGTTATCGTCATTGTGTTCGGCACGCTGACGCTGGTTTTGCACGACGAGACCTTCATCAAGGTCAAGCCGACGATTATCTACGGCCTGTTCGCCGCCATTCTCGGCGGCGGCCTGCTGTTCGGCCGCTCCTTTATCGCCATCATGTTCGATCAGATGTTCAATCTCACCCCGCAAGGCTGGCGCATTCTCACCCTGCGCTGGGCCCTGTTCTTTTTCGCGATGGCGATCCTGAACGAGGCCGTCTGGCGCACCCAGACCACCGATTTCTGGGTCGCGTTCAAGGCGTTCGGCGTGATCCCGCTGACGATGGCTTTTGCGATCGCGCAGATGCCGCTGATCAAGCGCTACCATCTGGAGCCGGTGTCGCTGCAAGCGAGCGAGGCGGCGGAAGGGGATGTGAGCAAGGGGTGAGGCTCTGTATTGTGCGCGTCATTCCGGGGCGCGAGCA
>JBKQRS010000156.1:0-7307 GCA_052143915.1 Bradyrhizobium sp. | reverse complement strand
GTTGATGGTGTCGAAGCTCAACACCGTAGCGCAGGTGGCATTCGCGGCGCTTGTCCTTGCCTCGCTCGGCTTCGGCTTCAAGCCGATGCCGTATGATGTGATTTTGATGGGCCTTGTTACGGTCTTTACTTTGATTTCGGTATCCCTCTATCTCGTGGAGTGGGTACGGCATATGAGCACGATCGAGGCACGTTAGGCCTTTCAGATCGTGTCACCGATCCCGGCACGGAGACTTGCGTGGCAGGCCGCGTCCAACCTCGTCAGCTGGCATTTGCTCTGCCGCACGCAGAGAGCTTTAAGCGCGAGGATTTCCTTGAGGGTCCGGCAAATGCCGCTGGCGTTGCGCTGGTCGATAGCTGGCCCGACTGGCCAAACCGGATCATGCTGCTGGTCGGCCCCGAGGGTTCCGGCAAGAGCCATCTCGCCGCGATTTGGGCGGAACAGGCAGGCGCGCGCTCGATATCGGCGCATGCGCTGACCGCGGCAGCGGTGCCGGGCGCGCTGGCGACGGGAGCGCTCGTCATCGAAGACCTGAAATCGCCCGATGTCGACGAACGCGCATTGTTTCACCTGCTGAATCTGGCGCGCGAAGACCAGGCGTTCGTTCTGATCACCGCCCGCGCGCCACCGTCGGCGCTTCTGATCGAGCTGCGTGACCTGCGCTCGCGGCTGCGCGCGATACCGACGGTGTTGCTGCTGCCGCCGGACGATTATCTGTTTCGCGCGCTGATCGTCAAATTCTGCGCTGACCGGCAACTCAGCGTCGACGAGGCCGTCGTGAGCTATCTCACAACCCGGATCGAGCGCTCTTACGCGGCCGTGCGACACGCCGTGGAGCTCCTCGACACCGAAGCCCTGCGGCTCGGCAGGCCGGTCACCAGGGCGCTGGCGGCCGACCTGTTCCGCAGCAATACCTGATCGGCGCCCCTTCGCACCTTGACGGCGCGCGCGGCGAGAACATCATAGTCATCGAAACGTCACCGCGATCACACATGGTTTGCGACGTCCTCGCCCGGATGGCTTTGCAGCCTGACTTGAGATGGATTAAAGCTTCATGGAATCTGTGCAAACCATTGTAACTAAAGAAAAAGAGAGCGATTCTGTAGCCGATTCAGGAATGGGAAGCAGCCCCGAACGCTTCATCAATCGGGAGCTTTCCTGGCTGCATTTCAATCGACGGGTGCTGGAAGAGTCGGTCAATCCCGGCCACCCCGCGCTTGAGCGGGTGAGATTTCTCTCGATTTCCGCCAATAACCTTGATGAGTTCTTCATGGTCCGCGTCGCCGGCATCAAGGCCCAGGTGCGGGAGGGCATTACCGAGCGCAGCCCGGACGGCCTGACGCCTGCCGAGCAGCTTGTTCTCATCAACGAGACGGTCTCAAAACTCGCCACCGACCAGCAGGCGATCTGGCGCGATCTGCGCGGCATCCTGGCCGAGGTGGGGATCGTTCTCGTCGATGGCCGCGATGTCACCAAGTCGGAGCGGGTCTGGATCGAGGACCATTTCCTCCACAACATTTTCCCGTTGCTGACACCGCTCGCGATCGACCCCGCACACCCCTTCCCCTTCATCCCGAGCCTCGGATTTACCGTCGCGCTGCAGCTGGCGCGGGTATCCGACGGCAAGCCGATGAACGCCCTCATTCGCATGCCCGGCAAGATCGACCGCTTCATCCGCCTGCCCGCGGGCAAGGATGGCGCGGTGCGGCTGATCACGCTGGAACAGGCTACCGGCCTGTTCATCGGCCGGTTGTTCCCCGGCTATACCGTCAAGGGTCAGGGCGCTTTCCGCATCATCAGGGATTCCGAACTCGAAATCGAGGAAGAGGCGGAAGATCTGGTCCGTCTGTTCGAAACCGCGCTGAAGCGGCGGCGGCGCGGATCGGTGATCCGGCTCGAGATCGAAGCCAAGATGCCCGAAGAACTCCGGGCCTTTGTTCAGCGCGCGCTTTCCACCGCCGACGACGAGGTTCTTTTGGTCGATGGCGTGCTGGCAATGAACGAGCTGTCACAGCTGACCCGGCTCGACCGGCCCGATCTCGAATTCGTGCCCTATGTACCCCGCCATCCCGAGCGCGTGCGCGATCATGGCGGCGATATCTTCGCCGCCATTCGGCAGAAGGATCTGATCGTCCACCACCCCTACGAATCGTTCGACGTCGTCGTGCAGTTCCTGCAACAGGCCGCGCGTGACCCCGACGTCGTCGCCATCAAGCAGACGCTCTATCGCACCTCGAACAATTCTCCGATCGTGCGGGCGCTCGCCGAAGCCGCGGAGGCGGGAAAGTCGGTGACTGCCCTGATCGAGCTCAAGGCGCGGTTCGATGAGGAAGCCAACATCCGCTGGGCGCGCGATCTCGAGCGCGCCGGCGTTCAGGTCGTGTACGGATTCATTGAACTGAAAACCCACGCCAAGCTGTCCCTGATCGTGCGCCGCGAGGGCGGCAGCCTGACGACCTATGTGCACACCGGCACCGGGAACTACCATCCCGTGACCGCGCGCATCTATACTGATCTTTCCTACTTCACCTCCGATCCGATCATCGGACGGGACGCCGCGCGGGTCTTCAACTACATCACCGGCTACGCGGAACCGAGCGACATCGAGAAGATGGCGGTGTCGCCGCTTACCCTGCGCAAGCGAATGCTCGAACACATTCAAGGCGAGACCACTTTCGCCCGTCACGGCAAACCCGCCGCGATCTGGTTGAAGATGAACTCGCTGGTCGATCCCGAAATCATCGACGCCCTTTATGAGGCTTCCCAGGCCGGCGTTTCGATCGAGCTCGTGGTGCGCGGAATTTGCTGCCTGCGACCAGGCATACCGGGGCTTTCAGAGAACATCCGCGTCAAATCGATCGTCGGTCGCTTCCTCGAGCACGGCCGGATCTATTGCTTCGGAATGGGACAGGGCCTGCCGAGCGCGAAAGCGGCTGTGTATATCTCCTCGGCCGACATGATGCCGCGCAACCTCGATCGCCGTGTCGAGATCCTCTGCCCGTTGCAGAATCCCACGGTACATCAGCAGGTTCTCGAGCAAATCATGGTCGCGAATCTCAAGGATACCGAGCAAAGCTGGCAGTTATTGCCCGATGGGTCGTCGACGCGTATGAAAGCCGCAAAGGGCGAGGAGCCCTTCAACTTGCATAATTATTTCATGACGAATCCGAGTCTGTCAGGCCGTGGAAAGTCGCTTCAGGAATCATCGCCGCGCCGGCTTACGCGCCGAACCGAACGTCAGCAATCGTCATAAGGGGATCGTCCAGTGAAGCGGCCGCGCAAGCGCGCCTCCAGCGTCGCGGTCATCGACATTGGCTCGAATTCGGTGCGCCTCGTCGTCTATGAGGCGATGGCGCGCAGCCTGATCACGATCTTCAACGAGAAGGCCCTCTGCGGCCTCGGCCGGGAGGTCCAGTCCACCGGTCTGCTGGCACCGGACGCCGTCACCAAGGCCTTGACGTCGTTACGGCGTTTTCGCGCCCTATGCAGGGTGATGAGGGTCGGCCGCGTGTATGCGATCGCCACTGCCGCCTGCCGCGACGCCAGCAACGGCCCGGACTTCATCACCAAGGCCGAACGCATCTGCGGCGTACGAATCGAAATCCTGTCGGGTCCGCGCGAAGCGAAATTGTCCGCGCTCGGCGTCGTCTCCGGCGTGCACAAGCCGGACGGCATCGTCGGCGATCTCGGCGGCGGCTCGCTGGAACTGATCGACGTGCACGGCAGCCGCGCCCGCAGCGGCGTCACATTGCCGCTCGGAAGCCTGGCATTGCAGGATCTGTCGCACAAGTCGCTGAAGCGCGCCGAACGCATCGTCAAGGCCGAGCTGGCCGACGTCGCCCAGCTCAAGGCCGGCCGCGGCCGCGCCTTTTACGCGGTCGGTGGAACATGGCGCGCCCTGGCGCGCATCCACATCATCCAGAGCGAATACCCGTTGGGGGTGATGCACGGCTATTCCATCCCGGCCCAGGACGCGCTTGGTTTCGCGCAGCGCCTGCGGCGTCTGGTATCGGCGAACATGCTGGCCAACATCGAGGTTGTCGCCGATGCGCGGCGGCCATTGCTGGCCTATGCCGCGCTGGTTCTGGAACACATCATTCGCGTTGCAAAGCCGAAGACCATCGTATTTTCGACCTTCGGGGTGCGCGAGGGCCTGCTCTACGAAAAACTGCCGGAGACCGAGCGCTCCCGCGACGGATTTATCTGCGCCGCGCAGGAGCTGAACGAACTGTTGTCGCGATCAGCCCGCCACGCGAGGGAATTGATCGAATGGACCGATCGTCTGGTGCGGGTCGTCAAGTTGCGCGAGACGGAAGAGGATCGCCGGCTGCGCCATGCCGCCTGCCTGTTGTCGGACATCGGATGGCGGGTGCATCCCGATCATCGCGGCGAGGAAACGCTCAATCTCATCACCAACGGCAATTTCGGTTCAATCAGCCACCAAGGCAGGGCGTTTGTCGCGCTGTCGGTGTTCTACCGCTATGCCGGCCTGAGCGAACAGAACGAACCGCCGGCGATTGTTCGGGGGCTGGTGCCGCCGTCGATGCTGGACCGCGCCCGCCTGCTTGGCGCCGCATTTCGTGTCGCCCATCTGATAACGGCGGCGCGGACGGGCGTTTTGCCGGCCACCCATTTTCGCACCAGCGGCCGCAAGCTGATTCTGGTTTTCGAGCACAGGCTGGTCGATCTGGTCGCCGACCGCGTCGGCAGCCGCTTCAAGCAGCTCGCACGGCTGGTCGGCCGCTCCGGATCGATCGTGAGGCGCTGAATCCGATCGCCCTGCGGAGACAGGGTCTCTGAAAGAGCGTCTACGGCCGGTCCACCGGCTGAGCCAACTCCGCAGCATCCGGCAGCGCGAGATGTTCAAGCTGCCGGAGCTTGCGCTTGCGCCAGACCGAGCCCGCGACCAGCACGGTGACAGCGCCGAGCAACGATGCGAGATATCCGACAAGCTCTCCCTCGACGCTGAAATGCGGCGATACCCCGAAAATCGCCGATTTCGCATCGAGATTGAGGCCAATGGTGCCATCGAGAAACCGGTGCAGGACGGGCTGAACCGCCGGATCGCTCTCGATGACGTCACCGGCGATCCAGCCGAGCAGAGTCGCGCCCAGCCAGACCAGGATGGGAAACCGGTCGAGCACTATCATGATCAGCGCCGCACCGGCGACAATCATGGGAATGCTGATGGCGAGGCCGAGGATCAACAGCGAGAGCTGACCGTTCGCGGCAGCCGCGACCGCGATCACATTGTCCAGGCTCATGATGATGTCGGCGATGACGACGATGCGGATCGCGTGCCAGAGCGTGGTGCCCGCGGCGATCTCGTCGCCCTCGTCTTCGGGCACCAGAAGCTTGGCGGCGATGGCGAGCAGCGCGATACCGCCGACGAGTTTCAGATAGGGCAACGCCATCAGCGTTGCCACGATGCCGGTGAAGACGATCAGCAGCACCACCGCAATGCCGGCGCCGATGATCATGCCCCACAGGCGGTGCCGACCGTGCAGACCGCGGCAGGCCATCGCAATGACGAGCGCATTGTCGCCGGACAACAGCACGTTGATCCAGATGATCTTGCCGACCGCCAGCCAGAACGAAGGCGTCTGCATGTCGGCTTGAATCTGCGTGAAAAAGGCGCCGATATTTGCGGGATCGACGACCTGCAACAGCCAGTTCACAGCCTACCCCCTTGGTGCAAGCCGCTGCCCCATGCGCCTATCGTCGACCAGAATTGCGCGCCAACGCGGTGTCAATCAGCCGACGATTTCGTTGCCTGCGAAGAACTGGGCGATCTCGATGGCCGCCGTCTCCGGCGCATCGGAACCGTGCACCGAATTCTCGCCGATGGACTTCGCGTGCAGCTTGCGGATCGTGCCTTCCGCCGCCTTGGAAGGATCGGTCGCGCCCATCACGTCGCGGTGCTTGAGGACCGCGTTCTCACCTTCGAGAACCTGAACGACGACCGGACCGGAAGTCATGAAGTCCACCAGTTCGCCGAAGAAGGGACGCGCCTTGTGAACGGCATAGAACGTCTCGGCCTGTTCGCGGGTCATGCGAATACGCTTCTGGGCAACGATGCGCAGCCCGGCCTTCTCGATCAGCGCATTGATGGCGCCAGTCAGATTGCGCGCGGTCGCGTCCGGCTTGATGATGGAAAAGGTGCGTTCGATCGCCATGATTTCGTCCTTGGAAGCGCTGATGGAAGTTGCGGGCTTATATCGACGCTGCCGGTGCACGGCAAGCGATCAGGTGACATGCGGCAGATCGTCAGGCAGGCATTTCATGCCCCGAATTACAACAATTTCACCAAGATGAACCCTCTCTGAAACGGTCGTCCCGGTTTCGTTCACCCTCCCCGGCGTAGGCTTCCATCAACCCGAACGCCTCGCTGCTCCAGGAGGACGCTACGGGGCAGTGCTTTTCACCGATGGCGCCCGCAGCGCCGAACCTGAGGAGACGACCATGTTACGCAAACTATCGCTTGTTGCAGTTGCCGTGGCTTCGCTGGGTGTGGCCGCGCTGGCGCCGACCTCCGCCTCCGCCTGGGGTGGCTGGCACGGCGGCTGGCATGGCGGTTGGCACCGCGGCTGGGGTTGGGGCGGCCCGCGCTTCTTCGTCGGCGGCCCCGCCTATTACGGTGGTTACGGTTACGACGGCTGCTATGTGCGGCAGCTGGTTCCGACGCCGTGGGGACCACGCTGGCGCCTGGTCAATCGCTGCTATTGATCCACCCGATCTGGATATCAAAAGGCCCCGGCCCTGTTGCGGCCGGGGCTTTCGCTTGACCAGGCTCGCGGGACCATCCCTGCTGTCACCAGAACCTTAACGAAAAGGCGCGCAATTCGTCCGCCACAGGAAACATTTTCCGCCCCAGTGACTTGGTTTGCCATCACACCGTTGAAATGGCCTCGAGGCGGAACGCGTCATGGACAGTCGAACCAACGACGACAGCGAACGGATTGACCGCAAGACCAGCCGGTCCATCTGTGAAGCCGTGGCTGAACGGCTGCAGCAGAGCCTTCGCCCGGAGCCCTCGCGCCGGTCGTCCCATCTGGAGCATCTGATGGACGAATTGCGCAGGCGTGACGAGGTTAACCGTCGTTTGATGTCAAACTAGTGCCGCCGATTTGAAGTTCCTGCAGTAGTTGCCGCGAGTTCGCGTTGGGAACTTCAAATCGAAAAGCGGCACTAGAATCATATACTTGCTAGTGCCCCTTTGCTTCCGAAGTTCGTGTCCGAGAGTGCCGCAACGTATCACGAACTTCGGAAGCGGGGCACTAGCCCGAGGGAGGAAAGTCGCATGACCG
>JBKQRS010000155.1:0-7215 GCA_052143915.1 Bradyrhizobium sp. | reverse complement strand
ACCCCGCCTTGATCGCTCTTGCTCCTAGAGGGCGATTTACTCCTCAGGCGCGTTCTCGATCGGGTCGAACCGGTCGGCCTCGAGGCCGAGCAGGTTCCACGATTGCAGCATATGCGCCGGCAACGGCGCGGTCACGTCAATCACGCCGCCGCGCGGATGCGGTATGACGATCCGCCGTGCCAGCAGATGCAGCCGTTTCTGCAAACCGCCCGGCAACTCCCAGTTTTCCTTGTTGAAATATTTGGGGTCGCCGACGATGGCGTGATCGATATGCGCCATATGCGCGCGCAACTGGTGCGTCCGCCCCGTCACCGGTTTCAACGATACCCAGGCGAGCTTCTGCGCCGAGGTCTCGACCACGGCATAATAAGTCACAGCATGGCTGGCGCCCTCGTCGCCATGCGCCGCGATCCGCATGATGGTGTCTTCCTCGCCTTCTTCCTTGGCGAGATAGGTCGAGATGCGGCCCTGCTTCGGCTTCGGCACGCCGGCCACCAGCGCCCAGTAGATCTTGCGCGCCGAGCGATGGCGGAACGATCCGGTCAGCGCGGTCGCGGCAAAACGCGTCTTCGCGACCAGCAGACAGCCCGCGGTGTCCTTGTCGAGCCGGTGCACCAGGCGCGGCTTTTGCCCCTTCGCGTCGCGCATCACTTCCAGCATCTGGTCGATGTGCCGCGTGGTGCCGGAACCGCCCTGTACCGCGAGCCCCGCCGGCTTGTTCAGCACCATGACGTCAGCGTCCTCGAACAGGATCATGTCCTTGAGGGTGGACAACGTCTTGGCACCGGCTTCGGAGAGTTGACCAGTGCCCTTGGGCGCATCGAGCTTGAGCGGGGGAATGCGGACGCTCTGCCCCTCCTCCAGCCGGTCCTTGCTGTCGGCCCGCTTGCCGTTGACGCGCAGCTCGCCTTTGCGAACGATGCGCTGGATGTGGGAGAACGACAATCCCGGAAAACGCGCCTCCAGAAAGCGGTCGACCCGCATGTTGTTCTCGTCCGCCGTCACGACAACGGTCTGGACTTTTGTCGGCAGCGGCGGCGGTTCGGCCTCGATCCTTTCAGGTTTGGCGATGAACGGAGCTGGCTTCTCGGCGCGTGGCGCGGAAAAGCGCGCTGGCGGCTTGCCACCGGGACGATGCGCCTGCGGCCGCTCGGCCTGCGAACCCCGATAGGGCCGCGCGCCCTTCGGGCGATCGCCCGAGGCACGCTTCTCCAGGGGTCTTTTAGTGCGACGGCTCATGATTTCTTTCCACCTCTCAGCTTCGCCCAATAGTCCAGCCGCTTGCGGATCTCGCGCTCGAAGCCGCGGTCGGGCGGATTGTAGAAGGTCTGGCGTCCCAGCGCTTCCGGAAAATAGTCCTGACCGGAGAAAGCTTCCGGCGTGTCGTGATCGTATTCGTAGCCCGCGCCGTAGCCTTCTTCCTCCATCAATTTGGTAGGCGAATTCAGAATATGTTTCGGCGGCAACAACGAGCCCGCTTGCTTGGCGGTGCGCATCGCCGCGCTGAACGCCTTGTAGGCGGCGTTCGATTTCGGCGCGGTGGCGACATAGATGACCGCCTGCGCGATCGCGAGTTCGCCCTCGGGAGACCCCAGGAAATCGTAGGCGTCTTTCGCCGCATTGGCGACGACGAGCGCCTGGGGATCGGCGAGACCGATGTCCTCGACCGCCATGCGCACCACCCGCCGCGCCAGGAACAGCGGGTCTTCGCCGGCGTCCATCATGCGCGCGAGGTAATACAGCGCCGCATCCGGATCGGAGCCGCGCACCGCCTTATGCAGCGCCGAGATCAAATTGTAATGACCGTCGGCCGACTGGTCGTAGATCGGCGCGCGGCGCTGCAAGATCTCCTGGAGCTGCGCGGCGTTGAAGATCTCGCCCTCGCGCGCGGCGCGCCAGACTTCTTCGGCGAGCGTCAGCGCGGCGCGGCCGTCGCCGTCGGCCATGCGCACCAGCACCGCACGCGCCTCGGTATCGAGCGGCAGCTTCCTGCCCTCGACCGTCTCGGCATGCGCGAACAGCTTTTCGATCGCGGCCGGATCGAGCGAGTGGAACACCAGGACCCGCGCCCGCGACAGTAACGCCGCGTTGAGCTCGAAGGAGGGATTTTCGGTGGTGGCGCCGACCAGCACCACGGTGCCGTCTTCCATGACCGGCAGAAACGAATCCTGCTGCGCGCGATTGAACCGATGCACCTCGTCGACGAACAGCAGCGTCCCCTGGCCCATCTCGCGCCGCGCACGCGCAGCATCGAATGCCTTCTTCAGATCAGCGACGCCGGAAAACACCGCCGAAAGCTGCTCGAAATGCAGCTCCGTCGCATCCGCCAGGAGCCGCGCCACCGTGGTCTTGCCGGTGCCCGGCGGGCCCCAGAAGATCAGCGAGCCAAGCGTGCGCGTCGCCAGCATGCGCGTCAGCGCGCCATCCGGCCCCAGGATGTGATCTTGGCCAACGACCTCCGACAGCGTTCGCGGACGTAATCTGTCAGGAAGCGGATGCGGCGCATCCTGCTCCATCCCCGCGGCGGCGAACAGGCTGGCACCTTCGCGTGGTCGCTTCGGGCTCATCCGCCCAGCGTGACGTTGATTTGCTGGCCGCCGCGCACCAGCGTGATGCGCCAGAGTCGGGCCGATTCGCGCGTCGCTTTCTCGAGATCGCTGGTCTTGAGGATTTTCTGATTGTTGACAGCGAGGATGATGTCCCCCTTCTGGAAGCCGACGTTAGCGGCCGTTCCGCCATCGGCCAGATCAGTCACCACGACCCCTTCAGTGTCCGCATCCAGATGCAACTCATCGGCGACGGCAGGCGAGATGTTCGCAACCTTCGCCCCCTGGAACGGCGAGCGCGTGGTCAGGACGATTTCATTGCGGCCGATGTCGGGCGCGGTCTCAAGCGCCACCGTCAGTTTCAACGGCTTGCCGGCGCGCTGCACGTCGATCTGCGAGGTGCCCCCGAGCGGCCGGGTCGCGAAGCGGTAGTCGAAGGCATTGGGATCGTCGACGGCCTGGCCATCGATCGCGACGATCAGATCGGACAGCTTGAGCCCGGCCCGCGCGGCCGGGCCGCCCGGGACGACGCTGGAAACCAGCGCGCCAGAGGGGAGTTTGAGGCCCAACGTCTCGGCAATCTCCGGCGTTACCGCCTGCAGACGCGCGCCAAGCCATGGCCGCTTGACGGCCTTGCCGCCGCTCCGCGCCGAGGCCACGACCACGCGCACCATATTGGCCGGAATCGCAAAGCCGATTCCTTGCGAACCGCCGGAACGCGAGAAGATCGCGGTATTGATACCGGCGAGCTTGCCGGTCATGTCGACCAAGGCGCCCCCCGAATTACCCGGGTTGATCGCAGCATCGGTCTGAATGAAAAATTGATAGTCGGTGATGCCGACCTGCGTGCGCGCCAGCGCCGAGATGATGCCATGGGTAACGGTTTGTCCGACGCCAAAGGGATTGCCGATCGCGATCACGACATCGCCGACCTGCAATTCATCGGAGTTGGCAAAATCGAGCGTCGGGAATTTTTCCTGCACGCCCTTGAGCCGCAACACCGCTAGATCGCTGCGGGGGTCCTTGAGAACGATCTCGGCCTCGAATTCCCGCTTGTCCGACAGCGATACCTTGACCTCGTCTGCACCGTCGATGACATGAACGTTGGTCACGACCAGGCCGGATGGGTCCACCATCACGCCCGATCCCAGTGATCGCTGCATCTGTTCGGGTTGCTGGCCGGGCACGCCGAAGAAGCGGCGGAAGATCGGGTCATCGAGGAACGGATTCCGGTTCTGCACCATCTTGGCGGCGTAAACGTTGACAACGGCCGGCTGCACACGCTGCACGATCGGCGCGTAGGAGAGCCTGATTTCCGCCGCCGAGGCCGGCACGCGCCGGTCCTGCGCAAAGGCCGGAGCCGCAGCCAGCAGGACGAATAAGGCCGTGAAAGAGCGAACAGCGATCATGAAGGGATTCCCGAGGATTGTGGGACGAATATAGGCTTCCCGGGTCGCGAAATGAAGTGATGGAAGGCCATGCCCGGCCGTTATGGACCCGATTCGGCTTCGCCATCGCTACGACCTTCCGCCCAAACATTGCAATTCCAACCGCTCAGCAACAGGTAGTAGAAGAAGACGGGCGGATTGCCGCTGACCTTAAGGAGGACCGCCAGATGAAGGCCGTCGGATACAAGAAATCGCTTCCCATCGGCGAAGCGGACGCGCTGATCGATTTCGAGACCACCAAACCGGAACCGACGGGCCGCGACATCCGCGTTGCCGTCAAGGCGATCTCCGCCAATCCGGTCGACTACAAGGTGCGCAAGCGCGCGAGCCCGCCCGAGGGCGAAACCAAGATCCTCGGCTACGATGCCGCGGGCGTCGTCGATGCGGTTGGCCCCGACGTGACGCTGTTCAAACCGGGCGAAGAGGTTTTCTACGCGGGCTCGATCCAGCGCCAGGGCACCAACTCCGAATTTCACCTGGTCGATGAGCGTATCGTCGGCCGCAAGCCGAAAACGCTGTCGTTCGCGCAGGCCGCCGCCCTTCCCCTCACCTCGATCACCGCCTGGGAGTTGCTATTCGACCGCCTCGGTGCCGTGCCGGGAAAAAGCGTCGATCCACGTACGCTATTGATCGTCGGCGGCGCCGGCGGCGTCGGCTCGATCCTGATCCAGCTGGCGCGCCGCCTCACCGGCCTCACCGTCGTCGCTACCGCATCCCGGCCGGAGTCACAGAAGTGGTGCCTCGATCTCGGGGCGCACGCCGTCACCGATCATTCAAAACCGATGATGGAGCAGATCGAAAGACTAAAAGTCCCACCCGTGGAATTGGTCGCAAGCCTTACCAATACCGACCAGCACTACAAGGCGCTTGCGGAACTCATGGCGGCCCAGGGCAAATATGGATTGATCGATGATCCCCCGGACTTCAACGTCGGCGTCTTCAAGGGCAAGTCGATCTCGATTCACTGGGAATCGATGTTCACCCGGAGTTCGTTCCGGACAGCTGACATGATTGGCCAGCACCATCTGCTCAACGACGTCGCCGACCTCGTCGACAAAGGCGTGCTGCGCACCACGCTCGACCAGAGTTTTGGTGTCATCAACGCCGCCAACCTCAAGCGCGCGCATGCGTTACTGGAATCCGGAAAGTCGCGCGGCAAGATCGTACTGGAGGGGTGGTGAGCGCGTTTTCGAGCGAAGCATGCCCTCGGACCTGATCCGGGGGTGGATACCGGTACGCATAGCAATCAAGTTTATGCAGATTGCGTGGACTTATCTGCGGTAGAAAACGCGTCAAAAAATAAAGCTTTCAGGCCGCCAGCAGGCCTCGACTGAACCGTCACGCGATCGTCTGGACGATGCCGCCTTCGGCGCGAAGCGCCGCGCCGTTGGTCGCTGAAGCTTCTTTTGAGGCGACATAGACCACCATATTGGCGATCTCCTCGACGCTGGCAAAGCGCCGCAGCAGCGAGGTTGGACGAAACTGCCTGATGAATTGTGACGCCGCCTCTTCCACCGACTGGCCGTTTTGTTTCGCAAGGTCCTTCACGAAGGCTTCGACGCCCTCCGACATCGTCGGGCCCGGCAGCACCGAATTGACGGTGACGGCGGTGCCGCGGGTCATCTCGGCAAGGCCGCGCGAGACCGCGAGCTGCGCCGTCTTGGTCATTCCATAGTGGATCATTTCCCTCGGGATGTTCAGCGCGGATTCGGAGGAGATGAAAACGATACGGCCCCAATTGCGCGACAGTATGCCCGGCATGTAGACGCGAGCCAGCCGCACGCCCGACATCACGTTGACTTCAAAGAAACGGCTCCAGTCGTCGTCGGAAATATCGAAAAAGCCTTTGGGTTCATATATCCCGGCATTGTTGACGAGGATGTCCACGTCGGGCAGCGCCGCGACCAGCGTGTTGCATCCGGCGGCCGTCGAGACGTCGGCGGCAACGCCCCGGACCTTGGTTCCGGGCGCCGCCTGGGCAATCACGGCTACGGCTGCGTCGACCTTGGCCTGGGCCCGGCCATTGACCACCACGTCAGCCCCTGCGGCGGCGAGGCCCCTGGCGATGGCGTGCCCGATGCCGGTCGTCGAGCCGGTCACCAGCGCCGTCTTCCCCTTGAGATCGATTTTCATATGGCTGTCTCCAACGTCGACGCGCTGGATATTGGGTGCGGTTCGCCTAACTGCAATCACCGCTCACCCATGGTGGCTGCCCAATAAAAAAGCGGCGCCCTAAGGCGCCGCTTTTGAAGAGGAATTCCGAAAAAATCAGGCTTACGCGGCTTCCGCCGCCTTTTCCTGCACCGGACCGGAATCGAGGCCCTTGGCATCGACGTCGCGGTCGACGAATTCGATCACCGCCATCGGCGCGTTGTCGCCGTAGCGGAAGCCGGCCTTGATGATGCGGGTATAGCCGCCCTGGCGGTCCTTGTAGCGGGCGGCGAGAACGTCGAACAGCTTCTTGACCTGATCGAGATCGCGCATTTCGCTGATCGCCTGGCGCCGCATCGCAAGTCCGCCCTTCTTGCCGAGCGTGACCAGCTTTTCCACGATCGGGCGCAATTCCTTGGCTTTCGGCAGCGTGGTGACGATCTGCTCATGCTTGATCAGCGCCGCGCACATATTGGCGAACATCGCACGCCGATGCTCGGCGGTGCGGTTGAGCTTCCGATGAACCTTGCCGTGACGCATGGAATATTCCTTAAGTACTTGTTCGGTCGCGACGGCTCGTCGGACACGTTGCTCAGGTGGGCCGCCTGCGTTCGCCCGGTCATTCCGGACGTCGCCAAGCGGCGATCCGGAATCTCGAGGTTCCGGGTTCGATGCTAGCGCATCGCCCCGGAACGACGAAAACTAGTAATGATCCTCGAAGCGCTTGGCGAGCTCGTCGATGTTCTCCGGCGGCCAGCCCGGCACTTCCATGCCGAGGTGCAGACCCATCTGGGCCAGCACTTCCTTGATCTCGTTCAGCGACTTGCGGCCGAAATTCGGGGTACGGAGCATCTCCGCTTCCGACTTCTGCACGAGATCGCCGATGTAGACGATGTTGTCGTTCTTCAGGCAGTTGGCCGAACGCACCGACAATTCGAGTTCGTCGACCTTCTTGAGGAAGGCGGGATTGAAGGCGAGATCGGGAATGATCTCCTGCGCGACTTCCTTGCGGGGTTCCTCGAAGTTGACGAACACGTTGAGCTGATCCTGCAGGATGCGCGCGGCATAGG
>JBKQRS010000154.1:0-4931 GCA_052143915.1 Bradyrhizobium sp. | reverse complement strand
GCTGCCCACCGGGTCGGTGCGCACGCTGTTGCAGGGTTCGGTGAAGATGCTGCCGGGCTTCTCCGAAGGCCATTGGTGGGTGCAGGACGCCGCCGCCGCCTTGCCCGCGCGCCTGTTCGGCGACGTCGCCGGCAAGACAATCGCCGATCTCTGCGCGGCGCCGGGCGGCAAGACCGCGCAGCTGGTCCTGGCCGGGGCACGCGTGACTGCGATCGATCGTTCGCCCAACCGTATGGCGCGGCTGCGCGACAATTTGGCGCGACTGGCGCTCGATGCGGAGACGGTAGTGACCGAGGGTGTCGATTGGCTGGAGCGAAACCACGACCGGGATTTCGACGGCATATTGATCGACGCGCCCTGCACCTCGACCGGCACGATCCGGCGCCATCCCGACATCGGCTGGCTACGGCAAGAATCCGATATCGCCCCCTTGGCGGCGGCGCAGAAGCGGCTGCTGCAAAAGGCGGTCACCTTGCTGAGGCCGGGCGGGATGCTGGTCTATTGCACCTGCTCGCTGGAGCCGGAAGAGGGCGAGCAAGCGATATCGGCGCTTCTTGCCTCCGAACCGGCGATGCGGCGGGTGCCGATTGAGGCCGGCGAGGTCGCCGGCCTCAGCGAAATCCTGACCGCGGAAGGTGATTTGCGCACGCTGCCCTGCCACCTGCCGCACCCTGACCCCCGGCTGGGTGGCCTCGACGGCTTTTACGCAGCCCGGCTGGTGCGGCAGACTTGACATTCGCTACAGCCTGGCCGCGAGCCCTGTTGGCGAATGTCAAGTCCAAAACGGCACTAGAATCATATTCTTGCTGGTGTCCCTTTGGGTTCTGGCATTCGCAAAAGCACTTGCCGCAGACAGGATGCGAATGCCAGAACCGGGACCCCAGTTTAAATCCTGATTTTGCACCATATTTCGGCCCTGCCGCGCTGATTCGCGCGGTTTCAAGGTGGTGTCTTGGCCGTGATTCCGGAATAAAAGGATTCGCCAGAGAATCCTCCCAATCAAGGCAAGGCGTGTCGGTCGCTCAACGCAGACGTATCTCGACGCTGATCATCGGCCGCTTCGCACGGAACATGATGTCGCGTGCGAGCGGCGGCTCGGTGGCGTTGTCGCGGCTTTGGCCGGGCCGCACCGATCGCCTCATCATCGCCCCGCATGATCTGCGCACCGCCGACGCCACCCGCGCGGCCGAGATCTATGCCGGCCGCTTCGTTTTCGCCGGCAAGATCGTGACCTGCCACGGCCGCTCGATCTTCGACCTCGAGCCGCCGTCGGAGGATTGGGAGGTGGCGCTGCTCGGCTTCGGCTGGCTTCGGCATTTGCGCGCGGCCGATACCGCGCTCACCCGCGCCAATGCGCGCGCGCTGGTCGACGACTGGATTTCGAATCCCGGATACAAGCGGCCGGTGAGCCGCCGCGCCGACGTGCTGGCCCGCCGCGTCATCTCGCTGTTGTCGCAGGCCCCGCTCGTGCTCAGCGACACCGACGGCAAATTCTATCGGCGCTATTTGCGCGGGCTGACCCGCGAGATCCGCTATCTGCGCTACACCATGCTCGATATTCCCGACGGCGTACCGCGGCTGCAGGTGCTGATCGCGCTTTGCTACGCCTCGCTCTGCCTCGCCAACCAGGCGCGGCACATTCGCGCCGCGGCGCGCAAGCTCTCCGACGAATTGCAGCGACAGATTCTGCCCGATGGCGGCCACATCTCGCGCAATCCCGGCGCATTGATCGAGCTGTTGATCGACCTGCTCCCGCTGCGGCAAACCTTCGCGGCCCGCAACATTGCACCACCGCCGGCGCTGTTGAACGCGATCGATCGCATGATGCCGATGCTGCGCTTCTTCCGTCACGGCGACGGCAGCTTCGCGCTGTTCAACGGCATGAGCAGCGCGCCTTCCGATGTGCTGGCGACCCTGCTCGCCTATGACGACGCCCACGGCGCGCCGATGGCGAACATGCCGCACACCGGTTTTCAGCGGCTCGATGCCGGCACCACGACGATCATCATGGATACCGGCCCGCCGCCGCCGCCGAGCGTCAGTCATGACGCCCACGCCGGTTGCCTCTCGTTTGAATTGTCGTCGGGCGTGAGCCGGATCGTAATCAATTGCGGCATGCCTTCAACCGGCCGCGACAACTGGCGCAGCTTTGCCCGCGGCACGCCGGCGCATTCGACGCTGACCTATCACGATGTCTCCTCCTGCCGGTTCGTCGAGCTCTCGGCGGTGAAGCGGCTGCTGCAGGGCGCGCCCATCGTCAGCGGCCCGACCAATGTCGAAAGCTATCGCGAGGTCGTCGCCAATGGCGTGCTGCTGACCACCTCGCATGACGGGTATCTCGACCGGTTCGGCGTGGTGCATCGCCGGGTGCTGATGCTCGCGCATGACGGCACAAGGCTCGACGGCGAGGACACGCTGTCGCAGGCGCCGGGCGGGCGGATCAAGGGCAACGAGACCGACTACGCGGTGCGGTTTCATCTGCATCCTTCGGTCAAGGCAAGCCGTCTCAGCGATGCGCGGGGCGTCATGCTGGTATTACCCAACCGCGACGTCTGGACCTTCGAGGCGCTCGACGACAGGGTCGAACTCGAGGACAGCGTGTTCCTGGCGGGGAACGATGGCCCCCGCCGCACCGCCCAGATCGTGATTCGGCAGGATTCGCGCCACGCTCCCTCGATCCGCTGGAGTTTTGTGCGCTCGACGACCTCGGCCTCGGTCACCTCAGCGAAACGTAGCGCGCGCCGCGAGCCGGAACTGCCGCTGTAATATTTGTGGCCAATATATTGCTTGTTGCGAGCGCCCGTTTCGTGGCTGACAAAACCATGCTACCCGGCAAACCCGTCATTTAGGATTGAAGCATGACCGACCAACCGCGCCGCGTGACCCGCGCTTTGCTGTCCGTTTCCGATAAATCCGGACTGATTGAGTTCGCCCGCGCGCTCGCCAGCCATGGCGTCGATCTCGTCTCCACCGGCGGCACCGCCAAGGCGATCGCGGCCGCAGGATTGAAGGTCAGGGACGTATCCGAGCTGACCGGATTTCCCGAGATGATGGACGGTCGCGTGAAAACCCTGCATCCGAAGGTCCACGGCGGCCTGCTCGCGATCCGCGACAATGCCGAGCATGCCAAGGCGATGGAGGCGCACGGCATCGCGCCGATCGATTTGCTCGTGGTCAACCTCTATCCGTTCGAAGCCACCGTCGACAAGGGCGCCGGTTTCGAGGAGTGCATCGAGAACATCGATATCGGCGGGCCCGCGATGATCCGTGCCGCAGCCAAAAACCACGACGACGTCGCCGTGGTCGTGGAAGCGCAGGACTATCAGGCCGTACTCGACGAGCTCGCGGCCAACCAGGGCGCCACCACGCTTTCCCTGCGACGGCGTCTCGCCGCAAAAGCCTATGCCCGTACCGCCGCCTATGACGCGGCGATCTCGAACTGGTTCGCGCGCGAGCTCAAGACCGAAGCGCCGGATTTCCGCGCCTTCGGCGGACGGCTGATTCAGGCGCTGCGCTACGGCGAAAACCCGCACCAGACGGCGGCATTCTACCGCACGCCTGACAAGCGCCCGGGCGTCGCCACCGCGCGGCAACTGCAAGGCAAGGAACTGTCCTACAACAACATCAACGACACCGATGCGGCCTATGAATGCATCGCCGAGTTCGACGCGGCGCGCACCGCGGCCTGCGTCATCGTCAAGCACGCCAACCCCTGCGGCGTCGCCGAGGGCGCCGATCTCCTCAGCGCTTATCGCAAGGCGCTGGCGTGCGATTCGACCTCGGCCTATGGCGGCATCGTTGCGCTTAACCGGACGCTGGATGCGGAGGCCGCGCGCGCCATCACCGAAATCTTCACCGAGGTCATCATCGCCCCCGATGCCACCGAGGAGGCGATCGCCATCGTCGCGGCGCGACGCAATCTGCGGCTATTGCTGGCGGGCGGATTGCCCGATCCCCGCGCCGGCGGGCTGACGGCAAAGACCGTTGCCGGAGGCCTGTTGGTGCAGAGCCGCGACAATGCCGTGGTCGACGACATGACCTTGAAGGTTGTGACCAGACGCGCGCCCGATGACAGAGAGCTGCGGGATCTCAAGTTTGCATTCCGCGTCGCCAAGCATGTCAAATCCAACACCATCATCTATGCCAGGGACCTCGCCACCGTCGGCATCGGCGCTGGACAAATGAGCCGAGTGGATTCGGCGCGCATCGCCGCACGCAAGGCGCTGGACGCGGCCGCCGAGCTGAAGCTCGCCGAGCCGTTGACCAAAGGCTCCGTCGTGGCATCCGACGCGTTTTTCCCCTTCGCCGACGGCATGCTGGCCTGCATCGAAGCCGGCGCCACCGCGGTCGTTCAGCCCGGCGGTTCGGTGCGCGACGAGGAAGTCATCAAGGCCGCCGACGAGCATGGCATCGCCATGGTATTCACCGGCGTGCGGCATTTCCGGCATTGAGTTGGCCGTCATTCCGGCGCGTGCGACACGCGGGCCGGGAATCCACAGCCATGAGCAGGGGATGCCGGGCCCGCACCGAGCGGCGCCTGCTCGGATGGACAATTGCACATCGGGGAATGACTGCTGTCGGCAGCGCTTCAGCCCCTCTCCGCGCTCATGCTGCACTATCTCCCCGCAGCCTAGACTCCTTCGAGTCAATGCGAAGTTTTCCAGCCGTGTATACATATTCGATGTCAAAAACTCTTTTTTAGGGAGAATGTTGCAATCTTTGGTCATTTATGTATACAGTTAGGATGCAAATGATCTGAGCGGAGGTATTTTCCATGGCCCAGCCCTTCCCGATGAATGCCTGGTACGCCGCCGCCTGGGATGCCGACATCAAGCGCGCGCTGTTTCCGCGGACGATCTGCGGCAAGCACGTCGTCATGTACCGGCAGGCCGACGGACGGGTGACCGCGCTGGACGACGCCTGCTGGCATC
>JBKQRS010000153.1:0-4709 GCA_052143915.1 Bradyrhizobium sp. | reverse complement strand
CTGCCGACCAGCGACACGCCGTTGCCTGCGGACGCCGAGACCACGCCCGCATTCGTGATCGTCCAGGTGGTGCCGGTTGCCCCGTCGATGCCATCGGCAGACCCAGTAGAGGTCACCGTGCCCGTGCTGGTGATGTAGAGGGGATTGTCGGCTGTTCCTAGAACGACCGGACCGGTCGTGCTGCTGGTGATCGTCGTTGACATCGGTCTGGTCTCAACTGCTAGCCGCTGACAATCGTTGCCGTCGCCCAGATTTGTTCTACAATCATAACATCATGAAATCGCTTATTGTAACTTATGATTGAAAACGATTCGATGATGCCTACGATGATGCCTACGACGAACAGAAATTGGGACGAAATAACACTATACGCGTCGGCGAAACTCGACTGGGTTCATGCGGAGTACACACCGTCTGCATGGGAGTACACCTGCAGTACTCAGAAATGGGTAGCGCTTCAATTCGTCCGACGCCGCCCGCCTCGCCCCCGAGCTCCTTCGCTCAAGAAGAGTCTCTAGGGATAAGGGAGGCAAAAGGGTACGGACCCGCAGGAGGAAGCCGAACGCGAGGCTTTCAGACGCATGCTGCCCGAACTGATAAAACTTTCACTTTACGAAAAGCGCGCGGCCGCGCATCCGCAACGTAATGAAAATGAACCATGGTTTCGGCGGATCCGAAAGACAGAACAAAATCTAAGATTTATGAATTTAAACATATATTCTATA
The DNA here is from genome assembly GCA_052143915.1 of Bradyrhizobium sp. GTDB lineage: Bacteria > Pseudomonadota > Alphaproteobacteria > Rhizobiales > Xanthobacteraceae > Bradyrhizobium. The sequence goes on along the minus strand of JBKQRS010000153.1, from coordinate 3,984 downwards.
GGTTGTATTGGTTTGAGATTTTGCAAAACGAACCCAATTTTACCGTGTAATAACAGCTGATTAGGTTAGGCGATGTTGGACCGTGATTCTCAATTCTGGTCGCGGCAGGGCGCCTCAGCGTGAAGGTTTCGAAGGGGGCCAGAGATGCGCTCAATGCCGAGATCAACAAGCTCACCGAAAGGAAATTGACCGACACCTGGGTCAAGGAGCTCAACGCCGCCGGCGTGCCCTGTGGCCCGATCTATTCGATCGACCAGATGTTTGCGGACGCGCAAGTTGAGCATCTGGGCATCGCGCAAGACGTGCCCAACGCCGAAGGCCGTCACATCCGCCTTGTCGGCCAGCCGGTCACGCTGTCGCGCACGCCGAGCAAGATGGTGGCCCGGCCGCCGGAATTCGGCGAGCAGACCCGTGAGGTGCTTGCCGAGTTCGGCTTTGGCGCAAATGAGATCGAAGAATTGAGGCAGGCCAAGGTGGTGTGACCAAGGCTTGGAGCGTTTTCGAGCGGAATGGGCACCGGTTCGCGTAAACAAAACGCGTCAAAAAAACAGCGCTTCAACCTCCCCTCGCCCGCTCCGGAAAAGCGCGGGCCAGCGCGTCGCGATTGGCCGGCAACACGCCGCGCTCGGTGATCAAGCCCGTCACCAGGCGCGCCGGGGTCACGTCGAAAGCGTAGTTGGCGACCGGCGAGCCGTCGGAGACGACGCGAACCGTCTCGATCCGGCCGTCCGCCGTACGCCCTGTCATGGTGGCGACTTCATCGGCGCTACGCTGCTCGATCGGAATTTGCCTGATGCCGTCGTCGATCGAGAAATCAATCGTGGGCGACGGCAACGCGACATAGAACGGCACGCCATTGTCGTGCGCGGCGAGCGCCTTCAGATAGGTGCCGATCTTGTTGCAGACGTCGCCATTGGCCGTCACCCGGTCGGTGCCGACGATGACCAGATCGACCATGCCGTGCTGCATCAGGTGGCCGCCGGTATTGTCGGGGATCACCGTATGCGCCACGCCGTGATGGCCAAGCTCCCACGCCGTCAGCGAGGCCCCCTGATTGCGGGGACGGGTCTCATCGACCCAGACATGGACCGGAAAGCCTCGATCATGCGCCATATAGATCGGCGCGGTCGCGGTTCCCCAATCGACCGTTGCCAGCCAACCGGCATTGCAATGGGTCAGCACGTTGACCGGTTCACCCGGCTTCTTGCTGGCCCTGATCGCCTCGATCAGCGCAAGGCCGTTCTCGCCGATGGCCTTGTTGATTGCGATGTCCTGTTTGGCGATTTCGCCGGCGCGGGCATAGGCGGCAGCAGTGCGTGCCGAAGGCGGCAGCGGGGAAAGCACTTTCCGCATCTCCTCCAGCGCCCATTTCAGGTTGATGGCGGTCGGCCGGGTCGCCATCAACCTGGCGCAGGCGGCATCGAGCGCCGCATCCGAGCTATCCGCCCGCATCGCCAGCGCCACCCCGTAAGCGGCCGTGGCTCCGATCAATGGCGCGCCGCGCACCAGCATCGAGCGGATCGCTTCGGCGGCGGCTTCGCAATCGGTCATTCTTGCAATGACAAATTCGTGCGGCAACAGCCTTTGGTCGATCGCGCCGACCGACCAGCCATCCGGCTCGAGCCACAGGCTGCGGAAATGCCGCCCGTCGACCTTCATGGCCGCAATACCCGTCCGGCCACCGCGTCGAGCTTTTTCAGAAGCTCCGGATCGCGCGCTTCCACCGCGGTGATCAGGGCGGTGTCGAGCGCGCGATCCGAGCCGATCGGGCACGGCTCGTGCACGCGCGGGAAATCACGGGCGAGACGCGCAACGAGGCCCCGTGCCTTCTCGGCGTTGGCATTCAACACGCGGATGATGTCTTGCACCGTGACCGCGTCGTGATCCGGATGCCAGCAGTCGAAATCGGTCACCATCGCCACGCTGGCGTAACAAATCTCGGCCTCGCGGGCGAGTTTCGCCTCGGGCATGTTGGTCATGCCGATGACGGAGTAGCCTAGGTTCTTATAGGTCATGCTTTCGGCGTAACTGGAGAATTGCGGCCCCTCCATGCAGAGATAGGTGCCGCCGCGCGAAAACGGAATTCCCTCCGCTTCGGCCGCCGTGGCCAGATGCATGCGCAATCGCGGTGAGACCGGATGGGCCATCGACACATGCGCCACGCAGCCCTTGCCGAAAAACGAGCTCTCGCGCCTGTAGGTGCGGTCGACAAACTGGTCGACCAGCACGAAGGTGCCGGGCGGCAGTTCTTCCCTGAAGGATCCGCAGGCCGAGAGCGAAATCAGGTCGGTCACGCCGGCGCGCTTGAGCACATCGATATTGGCGCGGTAATTGATGTCAGAAGGCGACAGCCGGTGGCCCTTGTCATGTCGCGACAGAAACACGATCGGCAGCCCCGCGATCGTGCCGCGGCGCAGCGCCGCCGACGGCTCCCCCCACGGGCTTGCGATCACCTCGTCGCGGGCGTTCTCCAGCCCCGGCAGATCGTAAATGCCGGATCCCCCAATAATGCCGAGTACCGCATCAGTTACGGCATCTGTCATGACTTCTCAAAGTCGGTTTTCCAAAGCCTGTTTCAGCGGCAGAATGGCCAAGCCTGCGCGTTCCCAGGACGCTTTAAGACGTTCGACTATATTGCGGGGCAATAATCAACCACTGTTCTTCGGTGGCAAGGGCTTCTAGTTTGATGGCAGCGGGCCACCTCGCCTCCAACGTCTCATCTTGATCAGGGAAACTTGATGTCCACCACCAACGACCGGGCGAAGCGTCAGTCCATCATCAATGCCTGCCTGCAGATGAATCAGTCGGGCATCAATCAGGGCACCTCGGGAAATATCAGTCTGCGTCATGAGGACGGGATGCTCATCACCCCGACCAGCACTCCTTACGAAACGATGCAGCCAGAGCAGATCGTCTTCATGAAACTGGACGGCGCGTTCGACGCCAAGCAACGCCCGTCGAGCGAATGGCGTTTCCACCGCGATATCCTCAAAGCCCGCCCCGAAGTGAACGCAGTCGTCCACGCTCATCCGCCCTATGCGACGATCCTGGCCATCATGGGTCTGTCGATTCCACCTGTTCATTACATGATCGCCTGCGCCGGCGGCGACACGATCCGCTGTTCGCCCTACGCGACGTTCGGCACGCAGGCGCTGTCGCAACATGCCGTCACCGCCCTCGAAGACAGGTCGGCCTGTCTGTTGGCCCATCACGGCATGATTGCGATCGGGCCATCGCTCTCAAGGGCGATGTGGCTTGCGGTCGAGGTCGAGACGCTGGCGCGGCAGTACCATGGCTGCCTTCAGATCGGAACGCCACCGCTGCTGCCGAAAACGGAGATCGAAAATGTCCGCGCCCGTATGGCCGGATACGGTCCTGCCGGAGATTGAAACAACCGGGTCAACAGGGTTGACGCATCAAAACGCGGCGGGCAAAAAACATTCCGTTGAATCAATTGCTTGTCGCGTTAGCTTAATTTTGACCCTACCGCACGCCAAGGTCGATTATCCGCACTTGTGGTATTCGCGTGACAGACTAGGGCGGCCTTGCGGCAGTATTCTGACGACCAATTATTTCAGGCTGGAGATTTTGCCATGAAGCGTATGTTGATTGGAATTGCGGCGCTCAGTTCCCTGCTCGCGACTAGCGCATTCGCCGCCGACCTTCCGGCAAAGACCTACACAAAGGCGCCGGTCTATGTCGAACCCGCTTATGACTGGACCGGTTTCTATGTTGGTCTCAACGGCGGTTACAGCTGGGGAAATTCATCGAACAGCTTCACGGCCGGCACGTTGCCGGTAACCACTGGATCGCAGCACATGGATGGCTGGGTATTCGGCGGTCAGGCCGGCTACAACTGGCAGTTCAACAAGAGCTGGGTGTTCGGCTTCGAGGGTGACATCGATGCGACCGGGCAGGACGGCACCGCGACGCTGGCGCCGAACACGACGGTAACGGTGTTTGTTCCGGGTGTCGCCGTTGCTG
>JBKQRS010000152.1:0-10168 GCA_052143915.1 Bradyrhizobium sp. | reverse complement strand
ACAACGGGAGCTGCGCCGAAAAATCGCTGTACTCCGGCATTACAGTCAAGTTCTGAAACGCCCGCCAGTCCACGAGCAGCTCGGGCGATGCCAGCGCGCCGATTTGCGTTTGGCTTCGCACTCGGCGGGGTGCAAATCGTCCACCGGAAAAATCAAGAAAATCCCAATTTATTGGGCTTTTCGACGTTCTACCCTTTGGCGAAGGCTGGCCTGATCAACGGGGCATCGCCATCATTGAGGACAGGAGCTGTGCAGGTCGCCGCGTTTTCACTTGAGCCGGCTATTTGGCACTCGGCCGACTGGCACTGCCTGTTCGGCGATCTCGACAAGCGGCTGCGGCTGTCCAAACAGAAAGCCCTGCACACTTTGGCATCCGAGCTCGCGCAGCTTTGCAAACTGTTCCTCGGTCTCCACACCTTCCGCCAGCAACGGAATGTCGAGGCTTTGACCGAGGCTGATAACCGTGCGGACGATCGAATCGGAACGATTGTTCTTGCCGAGATCGGTTACAAAGGCACGGTCGATCTTGATGCGGTCGAACGGAAATGCCTGCAGATAGGAGAGCGAGGAATAGCCGGTGCCGAAATCGTCCATCGCGATCTGCACGCCCAACGACTTCAGCCTCAACAGCACCGAGAGCGCCCGGGAGAAATCGTTGATGAATACCCCTTCGGTGATTTCAAGCTCCAGCCGCGACGGTGCAAGCCCTGTCTCGAGCAGAATTTCATGTACGGCGGTCGGCAGATCGTTCTGCGCGATCTGCTCCGGCGAGATATTGACGGCAACCGTGATGTTGTCGCGCCAGCCCGCGGCGGTACGGCAGGCCTCGCGAAGCACCCAGTTCCCCAGCGGCACGATCAACCCGCTCTCTTCCGTCATCGGAATGAAGTCCATCGGCGATACGTAGCCGCGCTTAGGCGAGAACCAGCGCAGCAGCGCCTCATAGGCCATAATTTCGCGCGCCATATTCACCTGAGGTTGGTAGTGGAGCAGGAATTGATCCTTGGCGAAGGCCTCCTGCAAATCATCGTTCAAGGCCCGCCGCTCGCGCATCTGCGTGTCGAGCTGGACACTGAAATAGCGTGCGCTCCCCCGGCGCTCGCGTTTGGCCTGAGATAGCGCCAGGTCCGCGTTTGAAAGCAGCGTGTCGCAGTCAAGCCCGTGCACACCCGAGATAGCGATGCCGAGACTCACTCCCACGCGGAGATTCCGACCGTCCACGTCCAGCGGTATCCTGAGCGCGTCGATCAGCCGCCCTGCCAGCTTCGATGCCTGTTCGTGATCTTCGTCGTCTCTGTTCAACAGAACGAATTCATCCCCGCCGATGCGGGCCAGATAGCCCGCACCCGCAGCCGTTCGCAGCCGACCAGCGACCTCGCGCAGAACAGTGTCGCCTACGGGATGGCCGAAGCGGTCGTTGATGTCCTTGAAGCCGTCAAGATCCATGCACATGACGGCGAGATGCTTACCGTCACGACGCGCTTCTTCAAGCGCCGATGGGAAATATTCCTCGAACGCGGCGCGGTTCGGAAGATCGGTTAGACGATCGTGATGGGCGATATAGGCGATACGCTGCGCGGCTTGGCGCAGTTCCGATTCAGCCTTGCGCTGCTCGGTCATGTCGACCACCGACACCATTCGGGCATTCTTGTCCTTGTAGCGCAGCGCCTGGGAATAGAGCCGCACGTCCAGCGGCGTGCCGTCGGAGCGTACGTGCCTGCTGTCTCGTCCGTCGCGATCGGTGGCAGGCAGCCTCTTCAGTTGCTCAAGCAGGTCGGCTCGCGCTTCCGGCGGCCTGATCCAGGTTGGCTCCAGCTCGAGGAACCGCTCGCGGCTGTAGCCATATAGCGTGAGGGCGGCGTCGTTCACGGCCAGGAATGAAAGCGCCTCCTGGTCGTACACGAACATCGCAACCGGATTGTTATCAAACATCAGCTGAAAGGATTTTTCGCGTAACACCTCGCCGGTGATGTCCTCGTGCAGCGCCAGCATCCCGCGGCTTCCGATCGGCTCAAAGCGCGCGCGGATGGTGCAGTGGTCATAGTCGTAGACGCGCTGGTGCACGCCATCCCGCTTGACGTCGGCCACCAGCTCCCTGCCATAGGCGTCGATGTCCCCGGTGAAATAGCCTTGAGATTGCCAGTATTCCAGAATGCCGCGTCCCTTGCGGCCAGGCTCGACCACCTCGGGCGGCAGCAGCGGGTAGATCTGCTTATAGCGGTCGTTGCAGAAGACGATGGTACCTTGTTCGTCAAGCAGAATGATGCCCTGCGACATGTTGTTGATGGCTGAGAGAAAGCGCTCGTTTTGGCGCTGCGCACGTTCGCGCTGCTCGGTTTCGTGGAACCGCTGCAGCCCGAAGGACAAGTTGCCGGCGATGCGCTCCATCAGCTCCATCATGTCGACGCTGAAATCGCCAACCTCGCCACCGAAGAAGATGTAAATGAGGCCGGCCGGCTCGTTGTGCAGGAACAGCGGAAACACCGCGCAGGCGGTGCTGCCGGTGTGGCGCAACAAAGGAAGCCGGTGTTGCACGCGTGGATCGTTCTCCAGATCCGTGCTGACGCACGGCCGGCCGCTGCGAAACGATGTCGCGCCTAGCCCATGTCCATACGAATGGGCGGGATCGGAGGAGAATTTCAGCCCGGGCATCGGCTGGCGGAATTCTCCAGCGCCTGCCATGAAGCAGAACTCCCGCGTTGTCTCGTCATGAAGAAAGACCATGGCGCCGAGCAACTGGCCTTGGGTGACGACGCTCTCGCATACCGCGCCGATCATCTCCAGCGAGGTCGAAGCGCGCAGCACCGCGTCATTGCTGGCTGAGAGCGCGGCGTACAATCGTTTCACCTGCAATGCTTCCTGCTCGCGCTCGAGATTGCCGAGGGCGAAGCAGAGGTTTTCGACAATGCGTTCGAGCAGCAAGACCGTCGCCTGCGAGAGCGCATTCGGCTCGGACAGATACAACATGAGCGCCCCTTGCGCGCGCGCACCGCGCAAGATTGGCAGCGCGACGGCTGACCGCACGCCGAACTGCTCCGCTTGCTTGTGCCAGCGGCGCACCCGCTTGTCGGCGACATAGTCTTGGCTGATGACGGGATGGCCGGCCCGCATCGCCTCCTCGGCCAGCGAGCAATCCTTCGCGTTCCGCCCGGCCAAGGCAACGACGAGGCATTTCGCTATTGCCGCGCCGCAGCCGGCCGCGCCGACGCAGCGGAGCAGGCCGTCGCCGCCGGCCATCAGTACGGCAGCGCCCAGAAAGGTTCCGCCGCCCGCTGCCGCCTCGCACACGCGTTCATACAGCTCAGTCTCGGACCGCGCGTGCAGAATGGCCTCGTTCGCTGCGCTCAGGGCCGCGGACATCCAGGAAACATTTTGCCGCCCACCCATGGCATCCTCCAAAAAAGACGCGATTATGTGGGGTTCCATTGAAGGCGATGTTACGAGAGCTGGTTAGCGAACCATGAAATCGTCGGGCCGTCACAACCATCGGTCGAATTTAAGCTTGCTTACGTCTCATTGCGAGCTGCTTTCGAGCTATGTACGCGGCGATAATTCCTGCGAGCACCGCTTTGCAGCGGCCTGGAGCGGCGGCCGCTATCCTCAAAGGCCCCGGAAGACCTTGAGTTGCTTTGGACCAAGACGCTTGAATGGATGGTGGCGATCCCGGCATGACTCGAACATGCGACCTACGGTTTAGGAAACCGTCGCTCTATCCGGCTGAGCTACGGGACCGAAGCGTGCGCTTTTGAAGGCGGGCGCTTGGGCGCTAAATACCAGAGCGAGCGCGGGATCGCCAGCCTCCGGTTCGACCATTTCCGGAGGCGAAAGCCCGGCGCGGACGTCGATTTTTGGCCGGAATCGCACGACTGCCGGTGACGGCGCCCAGCCATCCGACGATGCGATCGCCATGAACCGCCCGTTACTGGGCAAGCGGATGCCGACCGTGACGGCTTCCGGCAACGCCACGCAATCCTAAATGATCACGCTTCGAAGCGGCGATGACCCTTGCGCCGCAACCTGCATGAGTTGCCGCGTCGTTGCACTCTCGTCGGCTGCAGAAATCGTGTTCTTTCAGAGCAACGCTACCGGCGGAAGCAACCATTGTGGGTCGTTAAAACGACACCGACGCGATGCCGTAACAAAGCTGATGCCGTAACAAAGCTGATGTGTTGCTGTAAAGATCGACAGATAGACCTTCGCTCGGGACGGCGTCACGCATCACTCAACCTATCGAAAGTCGCTCCCACCAACGCGGTGCCACCGGGTTGGTTCAGCAATCTCAGGTTCCGGGAGCCTCTTGAAATGTCGTCTGCAGCATCCTTGAAATTATGGAAATATGCGGCCCTTGGTGCTGCGCTGGTGCCGCTCGCCGCGCGAGCCGGCAGCATCCCCACCACCCCACCGGTGAATTTCACCAACAGCACCACCCCCACCGTCGGATCCACCATCGTCAACCTGCTGGATTCCTACGCCACCATGATGCAGTTCAATCCGAAGCTGCGGCATGGCCCAGGGGTGATGGATCAGGATCTCCAGACCGTCATTGAGATGACGCGGAATCGCACCCCGGCGCAGACCCTGGCCGCCATCCATGACGATCGCACCGCGCAGCCCTACAGCGTCCTCAACGGGCTCGGGGTGCTGACGCCCTACTTCATGACCGGGATCGGCTCTTCCACCACGGGGACGGCCCCCACCAGTCTGACGCCGACGTCCTACGTGATCACGACATTGCAGGACTATGAGCCGACCGGTCAGGGCATCAACTACCTGACCGGCGCAAGCATCGGCTTCTCGACCTTCGGCAACGGCACCGCGACGCCGCTGGCAGGCGCCGCCAACTTCCTCAACAACACCATCCGCAACAACGCCTCGACCGAACCGCCGAAGCGTACGTTCGATCGCTACATGGGCTCGACCGGCCCGGTAACCAATCCGGCCTCGATCACACCCGGCGTGATCAGCCCGCTGGATCCGCGTTACGGCAATTACAGCGCCGTGAGCAACGAGACCGGTCTTTCCACCGCCGACACCGCGCAGTTCGTCGTTCCCACCTATTTCAGCGATTTTTCCGTTCCGGCCGCGTATGGAAACAGCGTCAACTGGGTGCGGGGTTTCACCGTGACGCAGGCGATGGTGGCAGCCAATGGCGGCAACCCGATCACGGTCCCCAATGTCGGATCCTATGACGCGTCGGGCAATTTCACGCCCACGACGTTCAATGTCGGCGATTACGCCCCGGGTATCGGAACGGGACCACGGCCATGGCGGCTCTCCAGCGAGGTGAACGTTCCGACGCTGCTCTGGCAGATCACCGACGGCACCAATCCCTACAGCGATGGCTCCTTCGTCAGCGGTGCCACCAACCTTGGCTACAATCAGGCGCTCGGTCTCGCCTTCCTGGTGCCCCAGCAATATGAGGGCCTGCTGGCGCGCGCCGCCGACCTCGGCACCAACCGCATCCTGTCCGGGATGCATTCGCCGCTCGCCGTGATCGGCGGGCGCATCCAAGCGACCGCGATCGTCGCCACCAACATCTATAACGCGCTCTACGATGCGAACGGCAACCGGCTGGATTGGACCAATCCCGCCAACGCCGCCGCTTATGCGGTCTACCAGGCCTACACACAGACCCAGAAATACCTGGCCCAGTCCTGCGGCACCCGCAGCGTGGAGGAATGCATCGAGCGGGCACACGACGCCGACCGCGACCATCGCGGCGACCGGGATCAGGAAGACTTCAATCTCGATCCCGACGACACCAGGGGCTTCACCTATCGCATGACCTACGGTCTCGCCCTCGCCAACACGACGTATTGGCCCGAGAACGTGCCGGTGCAGGCGCAGGTGTTGCTGCTGACGCGTTTCCCCTATCTCACCGATCAGCAGCGCACCGAGATCCTGCGGGACACCGCGCTGCCGCCCGGCTTCGCCATGCTCGACGGCAACACCTGGGACGGTTGGGGCCGGCTCAATCTCTACGCCGCCGTCAAAGGCTATGGTTCGTTCTTCCGTGCCGTCAGGGGCTTGACGATGCCTTCTGAATCGATGCCATCCTGGGAGCACTGACCAGACCCCGGCTCCGGCGCCCTGGCGCCGGCCACAACAACGCGTATTCGCGCTGAGGACATTTCCTCAGCGCGATTTTTTTGCGCCGCTGCCGCAGCCGGGCTTGAGGACGTGACGGCGCAGCCCGGCAGATCGAACAACGACGCGTATCCGGTCCTCGCGCCGGCAAGTTTGCCCCTATATTTCCGCCTTGTCCGATTGTACAAATTAGCTGGTCTTTTCAACAAAGAAGCAGAGAGCCTCAACATGCCATTCACTGACCGCAGGACGATTTTGCGCGCCGCCGCGACCCTTCCCATTCTCGCAGGCGCGACATCGGGCCCGGCCTCCGCTCAGGCACCGTCGACCGAGGCGCAAAAGTCAGCCGCCGCTGCCGCCCCGCCGCATGTGACCCACATCCTCGCCCATTACGTGGTCAGCGCCAAATATGACGACCTGCCGGAAAACGTGCGCAAGGAAGGCGTGCGCACCCTGCTCAACTGGGTGGGCGTCGCGATCGGCGGCTCGCATCACCAGACGGTGGACATCGCGGCGTCGGCACTGGCGCCGTTCTCGGGGCCGCATCAGGCTTCGCTGTTCGGCCGCCCGGAGCGTTTTGACATCATGAATGCCGCTTTCATCAACGGCGTGGCGAGCCACATCTTCGACTATGACGATACGCATCTCAAAACCATCATCCATCCGGCCGGCCCGGTCGCATCCGCAATCCTGGCGCTGTCGGAGATGCAGCCGGTGTCGGGCAAGGATTTTCTTAACGCGCTGGTGCTCGGCGTCGAAACCGAATGCCGGATCGGCAACGCCGTCTACCCCAATCACTATGACGTCGGCTGGCACATCACCGGCACCGCCGGCGTGTTCGGGGCGGCGGCGGCAGTGGGCAAGCTGCTCGGTCTCAGCGAGCAGCAGATGGTCTGGGCGCTCGGGCTGGCAGCGTCGCAGCCGGTCGGTTTAAGGGAATCCTTCGGCTCGATGAACAAGAGCTTCAATCCGGGCCGGGCGGCCAGCAACGGCATTTTCGCGGCCGTACTGGCCTCGAAAAACTACACCAGCTCCGACGGCATGATCGAGGCCAAGCGCGGCTGGGCCAATACCATCAGCACCAAGCAGGACTACCGCGAGATCACCGAGGGCCTTGGCCAGCGTTACGAGGCCGCGCTCAACACCTACAAGCCCTTCGCCTGCGGCATCGTCCTGCATCCGGCCATTGACGCCGCGATCCAGCTCCGAGGCGAGCAGAAATTCACCGCCGATCAGGTGAAGCGGATCGAGTTGAAGGTGCATCCGCTGGTGCTCGAACTGACCGGCAAGAAGACCCCGCATGAAGGACTGGAGGGCAAGTTCAGCATCTATCATGCGGTTGCCGTGGCGCTGATCGAAGGCGCCGGCGGCGAGAAACAATTCAGCGACCGCGCCGTGCGCGATCCGGCCGTCATCGAACTGCGCGGCAAGGTGGTTCCCGTGATCGATCCTGCGATCAAGCCGGAGCAGGTCGAGATGGCGATCGAGCTGAACGACGGCCGCGTGCTGCGGAAGCGGATCGAGCACGCGATCGGAAGCCTGGAGAAGCCGATGAGCGACGCCGATCTCGAGCGCAAGTTTTCCGACCTTGCCGAAGGAATCCTGCCGAAGCCGCAGACGGCGAAGGTCATGGAGCTGTGCTGGAAGGTCGAAGGCCTTTCCGACGCCGGCGAAATTGCGCGGATGGGATCGCGGCCGAGCGCCTGATCGATATCCGTCAACCGGCACCGTTCCGCGAAATCACCGCACTGGCTGCACTGCAAGCGCGCGGCACGCCGTCTGGACCGCATTCTCTTCAGGAATCATTCTCTTCAGGAATAGAGATTGCGGGTTGTGCGGCTTTTCTCGGAGGCGGCGGGCCCGCGAAACGTGCCGAACACGCCGTCCAGCGTAGGATTGCTGACGCCGAACCAGTGCTCTTCACTGACGAAGTGATGACGCAGGTGGTACTGCTTGATCCAGCGCCCGAGCCGCGTTCGCGGCTGGTAGGGAATGTGGGCGACGTAATGCACCCATTCATAATGAAGAATCGCAAGCATCATTCCGAGCAGCGCGGAAGCGGCGGCCTGCGTCCCCAATACAAGCGCGAAAAGCCCGGTGGCCAGGGCCAGGTTCGGCACCAGAAACCAGATCGGCAGAAACAACAGATCCAGCCTGTTAGGCTCGACATGGTGGTCGTAATGGAGGCGGTGCTGCAGCCTGCGCGCGGGCGGCCATGCGAGCGGCGGCGCATGAAAGGCGAAACGATGCATGCCGTATTCGCTCAGATAGAACAGCAGCGCGCCGAGCAGGACCGGGACGGGATACAGCGCCAGGACGCCATACAGCCAGGCCAGCGTCTCAACCACCACGGCCACCACGAGCGCTGCAACGCTGCCATGGCGAAGAAACACGAGAAACATCTCCGGCTGCCCTCCGACGGGTTGGCCGTCTACCCCGCGACAACTGCCATGCGGTGGACGCGGGCATTTGGACGTTCAATACCAGAGCGAGCACATAATCGCCAGTCATAACAGATAGCTACGGCGAGGCCGCTTTCTTTGCCGGAGGCACGCCTGAGAAAAAGCGCTGTTTTTCGGGGTGACAACCCGGCCAATAATGACGACAATCGGCTGTTCACTCGAATTCGCTCAGGGAAAGCCGTACGTGATCGCATCACGCACACTCGCATTGCTGATGGCCGCGACTGCCGGCGGCGTCGTGCTGCTGCCCTCGCACGCGCGGGCGCAGTGGTGGGGGTCGCGCGGGCCCGCCGATTTTGAGGAATGTGCCGACATCGCCGAGAAGGCAGCGACCAGGGAAGCCAGGACCGCGGCGTTGTCGGAGTGCAACGCGAAATTTGCCGGACGGCGAAAGCCCGGCGGCGGCTATACCTATTTCGATTTCATGCAGAACCGGAATTTCGATATCGCCGGTCCCAATCCGACGCCGGAAGAGCAGAAGCATATCGACGAACAATACACCGCCTATCTCGACGGCCAGCGGCGCAGCAGCATCGCGGCGGCATTCGCGGCAAAGCAGCAGCAGTTGCAGCAAGCCTCCCTGAAGCAAGCCTCGCTGAAGCAGGCCTCGCTGAAGAATGAAAACGACAAGCCGCCCCTGGCGGCGGCGAGTACCGGCAAGCCACGCGCGGCAGCGAACGACATCAAGCGCATCAAGACCACGGGCTGCGCGCAGCATTCCTTTTCCTGCGACTGGCCACGACTTTCCGAGAGCATCAAGGACCTGAAGAAGGTTCTGTTCGGCTCTTCTTCGAGCAAGGCAAAGCGAAGCTGACAAGGCGAAGACAAAGCCGGGGGCTAAGCAATCCTTGACGCCTTGCGCGGGCGGCCCTTGCGCTGCAGCGCGACAGAGCAGCGATTGAGATGCGACTATGGTCGCAGCCCTCTCCATGTTAGAGAACGTTCCAGGGCTGCATAAATGGAATTTTAGAAAGGCTGCGGGTTTTAATAGCAGGATTGGGCGTTAGATGATGGTGGTGAATTCGATCTGTTTAACCGGTGGATGGATTTAGCTGATAATGTTGCACGGATTCGTCGCGTGAAAGCACCCTTCGGAACGAGCGAAATCACCTGCGATTGATCTGCCAACCAAAGGAGAACGTCATGACCAAGTTCGGGCTGATCGGAGCGACAGCACTCTCGCTCACACTCGCGCTCGCGGGCCCGGCTATGGCTGGCGACGTGCAGCATGTCAGGGGCGGAACCCACCCCGCAGTGGTTTATCCCTATGCCGATCCGAACCTGCCCATCGAAAATGCCCTGCGATGGGGGTACAGCCAGGGCTACAGCAACTATCCTTCGGGATTTGGCGGCCTCTATGGCGACGGCCGGTATCCGGAAAACACCGTTTCCAACCCCCATGCCTACAACACGCTACGGTAAGCAGCGGCGTCGGCAAACACGGCGGCCTCCAGAAAGGCTTCACAAAAAAAGCTCCGGTCCCGACCGGAGCTTTTTCTTTCAAACGACAGGGCTCTCAGAACGATCGGCATAGGGGGCGACCTTTCGGGTCGCTCCCCTGCCACACCACCCGGCATGCGGGTCCGCACCGGGCGGTTCGAGAAGTTGAGGTCATGAGA
>JBKQRS010000151.1:0-14492 GCA_052143915.1 Bradyrhizobium sp. | reverse complement strand
TCTATCCGGACAAGACAGCCAAGCGCCGGGCGAAACATCTTGGCACCTTCCAGGAAGGCAAGCCCGATTGCGGCGTCAAGTCCAACATCAAATCGATCCCCGGCGTGATGACCATCCGCGGCTGCGCTTACGCAGGCTCGAAGGGCGTGGTCTGGGGGCCGATCAAGGACATGGTGCATATCAGCCATGGCCCGGTGGGCTGCGGGCAGTATTCCTGGGCCGCGCGCCGCAACTATTACATCGGCACGACCGGTATCGACAGCTTCGTCACGATGCAGTTCACCTCGGACTTCCAGGAGAAGGACATCGTGTTCGGCGGCGACAAGAAGCTCGCCAAGATCATGGACGAGATCCAGGAGCTGTTTCCCCTCAACAACGGCATCACGGTGCAGTCGGAATGCCCGATCGGCCTGATCGGCGACGATATCGAAGCCGTTTCCAAGTCTAAATCGAAGGAATACGACGGCAAGCCGATCATTCCGGTGCGTTGCGAAGGCTTTCGCGGGGTGTCGCAGTCGCTCGGCCACCACATCGCCAACGACGCGATCCGGGACTGGGTGTTCGACAAGATTCCGGCCGAGGCGGCGGCGAAGTTCGAGAGCACGCCCTACGACGTCGCCATCATCGGCGACTACAACATCGGCGGCGATGCCTGGTCGTCGCGGATCCTGCTTGAGGAAATGGGCCTGCGGGTGATCGCCCAGTGGTCGGGCGACGGCAGCCTGGCCGAGCTCGAAGCGACCCCCAAGGCCAAGCTCAACGTGCTGCACTGCTACCGCTCAATGAACTACATCTCGCGGCACATGGAAGAGAAGTACGGTATTCCGTGGTGCGAGTACAATTTCTTCGGGCCCAGCAAGATCGCCGAGTCGCTGCGCAAGATCGCCGGCTTCTTCGACGACAAGATCAAGGAAGGCGCTGAGCGCGTCATCGCCAAATACCAGCCCCTGATGGACGCGGTGATCGCAAGGTACCGGCCGCGCCTCGAAGGCAAGACCGTGATGCTGTTCGTCGGCGGACTTCGGCCGCGCCACGTGATCGGCGCCTATGAAGACCTCGGCATGGAGGTGGTCGGCACCGGCTACGAGTTTGGCCACAACGACGACTACCAGCGCACCGCGCAGCACTACGTCAAGGACGGCACGCTGATCTACGACGACGTGACGGGCTACGAGTTCGAGAAGTTCGTCGAGAAGGTGCAGCCCGATCTCGTCGGCTCGGGCATCAAGGAGAAGTACGTATTCCAGAAGATGGGTGTGCCGTTCCGGCAGATGCACTCCTGGGACTATTCCGGCCCCTACCATGGCTATGACGGCTTCGCGATATTCGCGCGCGACATGGACATGGCCATCAACTCGCCGATCTGGAAGAAGGCCAAGGCGCCTTGGAAGGCTGCGCCGAAGCCCACACTGATGGCGGCGGAGTAATCGGCTTAATGCCGGCTCTCCCCGATCGGGGAGGGCCGGCGAGCCAAGGATCGACACAGGAATTTTGAAAGGGTGCCACCATGACGCAGAATGCAGACCACGTCCTCGACCATTTCGAGCTGTTCCGCGGTCCGGAATACCAGCAGATGCTGGCGAACAAGAAGAAGCTGTTCGAGAACCCCCGCGATCCCGCTGAAGTCGAGCGCATTCGCGAATGGGCGAAGACCCCCGAATATCGTGAGAAGAATTTCGCCCGTGAAGCGCTCACAGTGAACCCCGCCAAGGCCTGCCAGCCGCTCGGCGCGGTGTTCGCGGCCGTGGGCTTCGAAGGAACCATTCCCTTCGTTCACGGCTCGCAGGGCTGCGTTGCCTATTATCGTAGCCATCTGTCGCGGCATTTCAAGGAGCCGAGCTCCTGCGTCTCGTCGTCGATGACAGAGGATGCCGCGGTGTTCGGCGGCCTCAACAACATGATCGACGGGCTCGCCAATACCTCCAGCATGTACAAGCCGAAGATGATCGCCGTCTCCACCACCTGCATGGCGGAGGTCATCGGCGACGACCTCAACGCATTCATCAAGACGGCCAAGGAGAAGGGTTCAGTGCCCAATGAATACGACGTCCCGTTCGCGCATACGCCCGCCTTCGTCGGCAGCCACGTCACCGGCTATGACAACGCGCTGAAGGGCATCATCGAGCATTTCTGGGACGGCAAGGCCGGAACAGCGCCCAAGCTGGAACGCCAGCCCAACGAGAAGATCAATTTCATCGGCGGTTTCGACGGCTACACTGTCGGCAACACCCGCGAGGTCAAGCGCATCTTCGAGACGATGGGGATCGAGTACACCATCCTCGCCGACAACAGCGACGTATTCGACACGCCGACCGACGGCGAGTTCCGCATGTATGACGGCGGCACCACGCTGGAGGATGCGGCAAACGCGATCCATGCCAAGGCGACGATCTCGATGCAGCATTACTCCACGGAAAAGACGCTGCCGGTGATTGCCAATCATGGCCAGGAAGTGGTGTCGTTCAATCACCCAATCGGAGTGACGGCGACCGACGAATTCATCATGGCGCTGTCGCGGATTTCCGGCAAGGAGATCCCGGAGGAACTGGCGCGCGAACGCGGACGCCTGGTCGACGCGATGGCGGATTCGAGCGCGCTTTTCGACGGCAAGATATTCGCGATCTACGGTGATCCGGACCTCTGCATCGGCCTGGCCGCGTTTCTGCTCGAACTCGGTGCCGAACCGACCCACGTGCTGGCAACCAACGGCTCCAAGCAATGGGCGGAAAAAGTGCAGGCTGTGTTCGACAGCTCGCCGTTCGGCCAGAATTGTCACGTCTATCCGGGCAAGGATCTCTGGCATATGCGTTCGCTGCTGTTCACCGAGCCGGTCGATTTCGTGATTGGTAACACCTACGGCAAGTATCTGGAACGCGACACTGGTACGCCGCTGATCCGGATCGGCTTCCCGATCTTCGATCGCCATCACCATCACCGCTATCCGGTCTGGGGCTACCAGGGTGGGATGAACGTGCTGGTGTGGATTCTCGATAAGATCTTCGACGAGATCGACCGCAACACCAACGTTCCCGCGAAGACCGACTTCAGCTTCGACATCATCCGCTAAGCGGGTGGTGGCGACAACCGCGTCGCCGCCGCTCCTGGATATCGGGGGCGACGGCGAGGCGGGTCACCCGAGGGCAAGGTTCGCTTTCGGTGCTTTGGCAAGCCATTCTGTGGATAGGAGAGACGAATGAGTTCGCTGTCGGCCACAATCCAGGATGTGTTCAACGAGCCCGGCTGCGGCAAGAACGCGAACAAATCGGAGGCCGAGCGAAAGAAGGGCTGCACCAAGCAGCTTCAACCGGGCGGTGCTGCCGGCGGCTGCGCCTTTGACGGTGCCAAGATTGCGCTCCAGCCGCTGACCGACGTTGCCCATCTCGTCCATGGCCCGATCGCCTGCGAGGGAAATTCCTGGGACAATCGCGGCGCCAAATCGTCCGGCTCGAATATCTGGCGGACGGGTTTCACCACCGACATCAACGAAACCGACGTCGTGTTCGGCGGCGAGAAGCGTCTTTACAAGGCGGTCAAGGAAATCATCGAGAAGTACAATCCGCCGGCGGTCTTCGTCTATCAGACCTGCGTTCCCGCCATGATCGGCGACGACATCAACGCGGTGTGCAAGGCGGCCAGCCAAAAATTCGGCAAGCCGGTCATTCCCGTCAATTCGCCGGGTTTCGTGGGGCCAAAAAATCTCGGCAACAAGCTTGCGGGCGAAGCGCTGCTTGAGCATGTGATCGGAACGGAAGAACCTGATTATACCACGCCGTACGATCTCAACATCATCGGGGAGTACAATCTCTCCGGCGAATTGTGGCAGGTGAAGCCGCTGCTCGACGAACTCGGCATCCGCATTCTCTCCTGCATCTCCGGTGACGGCAAATACCGCGAAGTCGCCTATTCGCACCGCGCCCGCGCGGCGATGATGGTGTGCTCCAAGGCGATGATCAACGTCGCCCGCAAGATGGAGGAGCGTTACGGTATCCCGTTCTTCGAAGGCTCGTTCTACGGCATCGAGGATTCCAGCGATTCGCTACGGGAAATCGCCCGGCTTCTGATCGAGCGCGGCGCGCCCGACGAACTGATGGCGCGGACCGAAGCGGTGATCGCCCGCGAGGAGGCAAAGGCGTGGGCTGCGATCGAGCCTTTCAAGCCGCGCTTTGAGGGTAAGAAGGTTCTACTGATCACCGGCGGTGTCAAGTCATGGTCGGTGGTCGCCGCCCTGCAGGAAGCCGGTCTCGAACTGGTCGGCACCAGCGTCAAGAAATCGACCAAAGAAGACAAGGAGCGGATCAAGGAGTTGATGGGCCAGGATGCCCACATGATCGACGACATGACGCCGCGCGAAATGTACAAGATGATGAAGGATGCCAAGGCCGACATCATGCTTTCGGGTGGCAAGTCACAATTCGTCGCCTTGAAGGCGGGGATGCCGTGGCTCGATATCAACCAGGAGCGCAGCCACGCCTATATGGGTTATGTCGGCATGGTGAAGCTGGTCCAGGAAATCGACAAGGCGCTCTACAATCCGATGTGGCAGCAGCTCCGCCAGCCCGCTCCGTGGGAAAAGGGCGCTAAGAACTGGCAGGCCAAGGCGATCGCGCAGCTGGATGCCGAAGCCGCGGCACTTGCCGCCGATCCCGAGGCGGCGGAAAAGGCTCGCCGTGCCAGCAAGATCTGCAATTGCAAGACGGTCGATCTCGGTACCATCGAGGATGCGATCCAGGCGCATGGTTTGACGACGACGGAGGAAGTCAGACAACACACCAATGCTTCCGGCGGATGCGGATTTTGCTCTGTACGGATCGAGGATATCCTGGCCGCACGGGCGACAACGGCAATGCCGGTGGCTCCTGTCATGCAGGCAGCGGAGTAGGGCCGCGCCATGGCGATCGTCACCGTTGGGAAAAAGGCATGCGCGGTCAATCCGCTGAAGATGAGCCAGCCGATCGGTGGTGCGTTCGCTTTCCTGGGGCTGCGGGGATTGATGCCGCTGCTGCACGGCTCGCAAGGCTGCACTTCGTTCGGACTGACCCTGTTCGTGCGGCATTTCAAGGAAGCCGTGCCGCTGCAGACCACAGCGATGAGCGAGGTCGCGACCGTGCTCGGCGGCTATGAGAATGTCGAGCAGGCGATCCTCAACATCCATAAGCGGACCAAGCCGGAGATCATCGGCATCTGCTCGACCGGCGTCACCGAAACCAAGGGTGACGACGTCGAGGGTTACATCAGGCTGATCCGGCAAAAACATCCGGAGCTCGCGACATTCCCAATGGTCTATGTTGCGACACCCGACTTCAAGGATGCGTTCCAGGACGGTTGGGAGAAGACCGTAGCGCGCATGGTCGAGGTGCTGGTCGAGACGCCGAAAACCGCGGCCCGCCGTGATCCCTCTAGGGTCAACGTTCTTCCCGGATGTCACCTCACCCCGGGTGACCTCGATGAGATCAGGACAATCATGGAGGATTTCGGCCTAGAGCCGTCTTTCCTCCCCGATCTCGCCGGTTCCCTGGATGGACATATCCCCGATGAGTTCGTGCCGACCACGATCGGCGGCATCAGCGTCGACGAGGTGGCAGCGATGGGGCAGGCGGCCTGGACCATTGCCATCGGCGCGCAGATGCGGCGTGCGGCGGAAGCGATGGAGAAGAAGACGGGCGCGCCCATCAAGGTATTCGAGCGCCTGTGTGGCCTCATCCCCAATGACGAATTCATTGTGTTTCTGAGCGAGATCAGCGGTCGGCCCGTACCGGAGAAATACCGGCGTCTGCGTGGCCAACTGGCGGACGCGATGCTGGACGCGCATTTTCATATCGGCGGCCGAAAGCTTGCGATCGGCGCCGAGCCGGATCTGCTGTTCGATCTCTCAAGCACGCTGCAGGAGATGGGGGCAAAGGTGATGGTCGCGGTGACGACGACCCAGTCGCCCGTGCTGGAGCGGATCAAGACCGATGAGGTGCTAATCGGCGACCTCGAAGACCTCGAAAATCTTGCGAAAGACCGTGGCTGCGATCTGCTCATCACCCATTCGCACGGCCGCCAGGCCGCTGAGCGGCTGAACATTCCGTTCTATCGTGCCGGCTTCCCGATGTTCGATCGGCTCGGCGCCGGACACCAGCTCTCGGTCGGCTATCGCGGCACCCGCGATCTGATCTTCGACATCGCCAATCTCGTCATCGCCGACCTCGAGGACAATCGCCAGCCGACCCCCGATACCTGGCGTATCGAGGATGCCGGAGCCGATGGCGAGGTTGTCGCGGCTTCGCTGCACTGACGAAAACACGAGAGGAAGGACGACGCCATGAAAGTCGCATTCGCAACCCAGGACCTAAAGCGCGTCGACGCTCATTTCGGCTGGGCCAAGAACATCGCGATCTATGAGATCGGCCCGCAGGGGCACCGCTTCCTCGAAGCCGTTCAGTTCGAAGGCGACCTCAAGGAAGACGGCAACGAAGACAAGCTTGCGCCGAAAATCGACGCGATCAAGGATTGTGCCATTCTCTATGTCGCCGCGATCGGCGGCTCCGGCGCGGCGCGGGTGGTGGCGAACAACATCCATCCGATGAAGGTCAATCAACCCGAAGAGATCACCGATCTCCTGGCAAAGCTGGAAGATGTCCTGAAAGGGACGCCCCCACCGTGGCTCCGCAAGGCGCTGGCAAAGGACCAAGAACGGGTCCTCGACTTCGAAGATTAAGGGATGATCATGACCGAAACTGCTGCAGTGCTTGACCCGCCCCCCGCCGCGGAGGCTCCCTTCGTCAAGGAACTCATCAAGATATGGCGGGCCCAGGACAGCCATGGCGCCTGGGAAGGCAAGAGCGACCTCACGCTGCTCGAGCCCTATATCCTTGACAAGGAAGCCCGCCGGGCGCTGCCGATCATCGGTGACCCCGACCCGGAGACGATCTGGCGGATGGAGTTGTTCTTCAACGCGGTAGCGCTGTCGATCGAGCGCGCCACCGGCGTGATGATTTCGCCGATGCTGAAGATGAGCCATGAAGGGTTCGGCCGCATGGTCCTGATCGGCGGCCGGCTGATTGTCGTCAACAAGCAGCTGCGCGACGTTCACCGGTTCGGGTTCGATAATCTCGGCAAGCTGGCGGAAGAAGGCGAAAAATACGTCAAGGCCGGCGTCGAGATGATCGAGAAGTTCCGACCTGTTGCGGATTATTGAGGTAGACTTATGAGTGACCTGGAAACCCTGAAGGCCGAGATCAAGAAACTGTCCGCCAAGGCGACGCAGGCCAAGATGGATCTCCATGACCTGTCGGAGGAATTGCCTCTGCAGTGGCAGGAGATCCTGACCGTGGCGCAGCGGGCTCATGATGCTTTTGCGGAACTGGAGCAGAAGCGCACCGCCTTGAAGAGTCTTGAATCAGCCTAGCTCAAGGGCAATTAGGACCATGACCAATGCAACCCGAGATGGCCGCGACTGGCAGCCGGCCTATTTGCTGGCGATCGACGAAAAGAAATGCATCGGCTGCGGCCGCTGCTTCAAGGTCTGCGGCCGCAATGTGATGACGCTCAAGGGCCTGAGTGAGGACGGCGAGCTCGTCGCGCTCGACGATGACGATGACGAGGACGACGAGATCGAAAAGAAGATCATGGTGATGAATGACGACGGCGCGTGCATCGGCTGCGGCGCCTGTGCCCGGGTCTGCCCGACCAATTGCCAGACCCACGGCCTGGTGCCGACGGCGGGCTGACGCGGGAGCGCGATGGGGATGGAAGAGGACGCCGCTTGGGCTTCCGGACAATCATGAGCAAGACATCCATTGCCAAATTCAGCATTGGCCAGGTCATTCGGCATCGGGTGCATGCGTTCCGCGGCGTGGTATTCGATGTCGATCCGCAGTTTGCCGATCGCGCGCCCTCATATGAGACGATCAACCTGATCGAGGGCCGGCCGCGCAAGGACCAGCCATTCTATTACTTGCTCGCCGAGAACGAGCAGACGCCCTACATCGCCTACGTTTCCGAGCAGAACCTGATGCCGGACGCGTCCGACGAGCCGGTCAGTCATCCGCAGATCGACGCCATGTTCGAGCGCGACGAGAACGGCAGCTATCGCTGCCGTAGAGTGATGATGAACTGATGTCGTTCCCGGACGTCGCAGCCGCGTTAATCTGGCGGCTGGGATTAGCTCTATTCGATACCCTGTTCGCGGGCCTTCCACATCGCTGCGATCCGGAAGCGCTCGTTGATGGCGACGGGGCTCGCGAGAATCTCGGCCTCGGCCTGCCGGAAGGCGTCGGTCACGATCTCTGCCTCTTCACGCGTCAGTGCCACCCTGCCGGCCATATGCGTGGCTTCGGGCATGACCGCCCAGATCGCGCGCTTGTTGGGGTGCATCTTGACTTCGATAAGTTCAAACGCTTCAAGCTGTCCGTCCAGGCAGATCGCCAATCCGATCACTTCCAGCTTCCGGCCGTCTTGCGTGGTCTTTACCAGCGTCGTCGTTGCCATGATCAATCCGCCTCCTGCGATGCGAGCCAACTGTAACCGCCCTGATCCCAGAGCTGGGCGAGCGTCTGGTCAGGCTGCCACTCCGGGAATTGCTGCCTGATCGCGTCATAGTCGGAGCGAAAGCGCGCCGCGTCCTCGCCCTGCAAATGCGCGGTAAAGAAATCGGCCTTTGAGCGCAGGATGAAGCAAGCCCTGTCGTCGGTGGCGAGCAACGCGTAGTCCTTGCCTTCCGCGATCAGGCTGATCGATGCTTGACTGTCGCCCATGGGCGTATCCCTCTGTCTGATGGATCTCTCAAGCGGCTATTGCCGGCGTGTCCTCCGCCAATCCCCATTCGGCCCAGGACCCGTCATAGACGGCGGCGGTTGTGTGCCCAAGCAGATAGAGCCCGAGCGCCACCACGCAGGATGTGATGCCGGAAGCGCAGGTCGTCACAATCGGACGCTGCAGATCGATCCCGGCCGCAGCCAATCGCGTGGCGACAGCGTCCGCGGCGATGAATGCACCGGTGTCCGGGTCAATCAGATCGGCCCAGGGAAGGTTCGTTGCATTCGGGATGTGACCCAGCTTCTTGAACGGAAACACGTCTTCCTGGGTGCCGTCGAATTTGGCCGGACCGCGCGCGTCGACGACCTGTGCCGCAGCGGTGGCAAGGTTATCCTTCATGTCACGCAGGCTGCGAACCAGAGCGGGATTGTACGTCGCCGAGAATGATTTCGGTTCCGGTCGCACCGGCGTCATGTCGGTCGGCTGTTTTTCCTTGGTCCACTTGCCGTAGCCGCCATTGAGCATGGCGACCTTGTCGTAGCCGAACACCCGGAACATCCACCAGACCCGCGCCGCGGCCGCGCCGCCATACAGCCGGTCGTACACCACGACCCGATCGCCGTCGCCCACTCCCAAGAGTCCCACTTTTTTTGCAAAGTCCTCAGGCGTAGGCAGCATATGCGGAAGCGGGTTCGACTTGTCGGCGACGTGATCGATGTCGAAATGCACGGAGCCTGGAAGATGGCGGCCACGGTATTGCGTCCGTCCGTCGAGATTGGTGCTGGCGTGATGCCAGGTACAATCGAGGATACTGACATCCGGGTCCGAAAAATGCGCTGCAAGCCATTCGGTGCTTACTAGCGCTTCAGGATTTGCATAGGTCATCTCGAAATGATCTCCATGTCAGAAAGCCGACAAAGTCGCCAAAGAGACATCTGTCCGGCGGTTCAGCATTATGTCGTGGGCATCGGAAAGCCCGAGCGCGGACGGGTGTCGTAGTATTCCGGTCGCTCCGGCCATCCGCCCTCGGCGATGAAGCGGAAAGCGGTCACCTTCACGGGCGCGCCTTGCGAGAACGAAACCTCGCTGAATTTGACTTCGCGCTTCCCGGGCCCCGCGGAAAAATCGGCAATAACGGTGCCGTCCGCCTTGCGGGCGCGCGCGAAGCCTGGCGTACCTACGCTGCTGGCCGGGACGGGATTTGCGGCAAAGATTGGGCTTTCGAGGTCGTCCGATGCCGCACCGAAGGCGGGCGATGCAAAGGTAAACGTCGCCAAGGTTCCGCTGCGCTCGACCGGCTTATCCGCGGTCAAGGGGCGGGCGACCGAATAGACCGTCAGCGTTCCGCCATCGAGGAGCGCTTTCAGCTCATCCTGAGAACAGCTGACAAAATCCAATGTGACATTCATGCCAATCTCCATACGCAAGGGCGTCGGGTATGGAATTATCAAGTTTTGTGCCAGTTGCTTGAGAAGGCGAGCAAATCGCCGATTTCTTGAGGCGTGATCGGACTTTGCGCGAATCTTGCAGAGCCCTGTCTGGTTGGCGAGATGTGTGGGTTGATCGATGTTGGACACGGCGATCATTGGCGGCGGGTTATGTGGCGTCGTGCTGGCGAGGAGCCAGCACCGGCAGGGCAGGGCCATCGGTTTGTTCGAGGCGCGCGACCGCCTTGGCGGTCGCATCCTTTCGGTTAGTGCCGGATCAGGCCTGGCGATGGACCTCGGTCCCACCTGGTTCTGGCCGGACACGCAGCCGCTGGTAAAGAGTCTGGTCGCCGAACTGGAGCTTGCTGACATTCCCCAGCATGACGATGGTTCCATGCTCCATCTGAACGATCCCGATAAAACGCCGGAGCACATTGTCGGGAAAAAGGTTCATGAAGGCGCTCGCCGTCTCCAAGGCGGCATGGCGCAGCTCATCGATGCACTGGCCGCCGATTTGCCGCCGGGCCTTTTGCATCTCAACCATGTTCTGACAGATGTCTGCGATCGCGGAGAACATGTCGCTCTCGCATTTGCCGCCGGCGATGACATTGTCGAGTTCAAGGCACGTCGTGTCGTGCTGGCGGTGCCGCCGCGGGTGCTGGAACAGCAGGTCCGCTTTGAGCCGGATCTCGACGAGGTGACGCGCGAAGCCATGCGGAGCGCTGAAACTTGGATGGCGGCGCAGGCCAAGGTGGTCATCGCTTACGATCGCGCCTTCTGGCGCGAGGCCGGACATTCCGGCAATGCCTTTGTGACTCACGAACAGGCGGTGGTCGGCGAGATTTTCGACGCGTGCGACGGCGATGCGGCGAAGGCTGCGCTCGGAGGATTCCTCGCATTGTCCCCGGAGCTGCGCACTAGCTTCAGCGTGGGCTTGCCGTTGCTGATGGACAGTCAAATGGCGCAGGTCTTCGGCACAGTCCTCGGAGAGGGCGAGCAGCATTATCAGGATTGGGTGACGGAGCCCTATACCTGTAGTGCACTCGACCGGACTTCCGCTCGAACCGAACATGCCGACGTCGCCAATCCAATGCTGCGCCGGACGCATTGGAATGGAAAGCTGTACCTGGGGGGATCAGAAACCGCGTGCCGTGGCGCTGGCTATCTGGAAGGCGCGCTGGAGGCGGCGCGGCGAATAGGTGTTTCGCTCAATCGTATCTCGGCCCAGCAAGAGGCGAGAGCATCGCAATCGCGTGCCGAGGGCGACGCCGCCGCCTCTATCAATGCCGCGAGCCTCGCGCGTTTCGGTGCCTGGGTTGCGGCCCAGGGAGATACGATCTTCGACAGCTACCGTCATCGCCTCAATCGTAGCCTCGCTACCCAGCAGCGCGAGCAGCTGACGCAGCGTGCGATTCTCGAATCGATGGAAGCGGTCTTCGACGAGGCGCTCGCATTCCTCGATGATCTCGACTTCGATGTCAGTGTGGTCACGGTCGAACGCGGCCGCTCGTCACTGACACCGGGTATACAGCAACCGTTCGGCGACCTCATGCAGTCCGTGCTCGACGATGTCGTCGCCTTCAACCGAACGTCCTGCGCGCTGTCGAATTTCCCGGACGAGCATCATCTGTCCAGGGAATATCATCAGGTGATCCTCCGCGACATCGCCGCCGCCTGGCTTGAATTTTCGCTGGCCGCCAACCGGCTGCTGCTGGCCAAAGCGGATGCGCATGATCGCCGCCAGAAGCCGACAAGATTAACAGTCGTTTCGCCATGAACGAGGGAAAGATGGAAGACGGTGTCGCCTACGCAATCTGCAGGATGAGTGATATTCCGAGCCAGAAGGCTAAGGGCTTTCAGCTCATGATCGTCGGGGATGACGGCACCCCGCGGCCCTGGTACATCTTCGTGGTCCGCTGGGGTCGGCAGGTTTTCGGCTACGTCAACAAGTGCCCGCACGACGGCGTGAACCTGGATTGGGAGCGCAACCAGTTTCTGGATTCCAACGGCATCCGCCTGATGTGCGGCAAGCACGGCGCATTGTTCGAACTCGGCACCGGCATCTGCGTGGACGGCCCTTGCAAGGGGCGCAGCCTCACGCCCGTGGCATTGACCGTCCTGGAGGATGACATCTGCGTGACCGGAGTGACGCTGGTCGAGGAAGAAGATGAGGAGGAGGAGGAAGTTCTGCCGGATCAGAAAAAGGCTTGATCCGGCGCGGCATAACCCAACGGAACGGCGCGTTCAGACCGGACGATTTTCGTTCCGGTTCTTGACCGGCTCCATCCGTGCGAGGCCTTCCTCGAAGGTGATGGCGTCGTATTTTCCATCGAAGCCGGTCGCGGCATCGAGGAGGTAGTCGAGCTTGCCCGCGGTATCGAGCTTCTTGACGTCGTTCTTGTCGATGCCCATCAGGTCCATCATTTCCTTCCAGACCGTCGATTCATCGCAAGGAAGAACATGGAAAGTGATGTCGCGAAGGGTGACGCGGTATTTCGCCAGCAAATCGATATTGTTGCAGAATATGAAGTAAGTCCCGCTCGGGCTCAGCAGACCGTCCAGCACATCGGACGCCACGTCCAGATAGGCAAAGGAATGCAGATAGCCGGCGAGGACGGGAATGGTGGTTTCGCCGTCCTGAGCGATGGTCAGAACCTGCTCCATCGAGAATTCCGGCGGCCGCTTTTCGTCGGCCATCTGGGTCTGGAACTTAAGCGCGATATCGCCCCGGAAGCCAAACCGGCCGGGCTTCTTGGTCGGGGTCTTGAGCACAGCGTTGAGCAGGCGTCCCTCCCGATCGAGCCGGCCAAGGGCAGTCTTCTCAATCGTCGGCGCGGTCATCTCGATTGTCGTCATCAGGACATTCTCCGATACAAATCCCGGCGGTCTGACGCCGCTTGCACCCGCCATGCAAAATGTCTGCCGGTTTGATCTGACGCAAAGCTTGGCGCTGTTGGGACTGACATTTTGTCCTTGCCGAGCGTCTTGCGGAGTCCGGTTGATGAAGCCTGACCTTTTATTTCTACAATCCTAAGGGGTCCGCGCTTCAGCGCTGGGGTCCAAAGGACTTTGTAACGCTCGAGAAAACAACGGGATCGGAGGAAACAACGTGGTACGGGAATTCGAATACAAAGGCGAAACCTTCAGGGTCACGGCGCACGGCATTGCCGGACACGAGGAAGTTTTTATTGTCCACATCGAGGCGGATGGCATGGAAGGCGGGGAGATATCGATCGATCGCATGACCGAGGAGAATGACACCAGCGCGCCGTTGCAGGATATTATTGTCATGCTTTGCGACCGGCTTATCCCGGAACGCAGCCTTGACGTCCGCGACCCCAATGGTCCGTTCTCCTGGCGCCAGGGCAATGTGCAGTTCGCCGTTCACGACGGCGTCCAGGAGCGCCACTAGCTCAGCTGCGATAAGCCGCTTTCAGTTTCGGCAGGGTTTTTGCTTCACCCGGGCATAATGCCCCTCCCGTTGCGTTCGACGCTTGGACCTTCTGTCACGGGCGACGAGCTGTGCATCGAAAGTCTCCGGTTGGGGCCCTTGATCCTTGAACCGGTAAACGGCGATGAAGCTTCATATTGAACGGCCTTACTTTGAGGCGATGGTCACGAGCTTTCCGGGGCTGGCCTCGCTTCGAGAGCAACTGCGCTTCGGTGATAAAGTGGAGGTAGCGTTCGGCCAGCTAACGGAAGCCGAACTCGGCTATTTGAAGGAACTCTATAGTCAGGCTGGACCGGACATGCAGGTCCGCTCTGCCCAAATCGTGACCCTTCAGCGGGCCTTCAGCGAACAGAGCGCCAGGTTCACGGCGACAGATCTCGAATCCGTGCTGCCGGCGATCGCGCGCTATCTGGTTTCTGATGCGATCCGCGGCTGGATGTTCACCGCGAGCGTCGCCAGCAGGCCCTTGCCCTACGTCGTCACCCGGCTCGACTACACGCCGCCTTCGAATGACGAGACCGGCCGGGTCTTTATCGAATTGAAGGCCAACGCCAAGGGCGCGATCACATCGACGACGCTCAGGATTGCCGCAAGCGATATCGTCGGAAAGACGGTGCCTGAAATTTTTGCGGGAAAGGGATTTCTGAAAGAAACGCCTGAATTAATTGCTGCTTATGACGGCACCGAAAGCCGCTATTTCGAATGGCGCGCTCGGTATGGTCACCAGTTTTCCGGCGTCGGCACCGGCTTCTTCACCGAAGACCCGAACTCATCGCACCGGGATACGGATGTAGTTACAAACGAACGCGCCTCCAGTCGGTCTGCCGCGATGTGCCGGGTCGGCCTTCTACCTGCTGTCGACGCAGCGAAACACC
>JBKQRS010000150.1:0-2789 GCA_052143915.1 Bradyrhizobium sp. | reverse complement strand
CGTACCGCGGGGGAACGGTAGTGTCGTTCCCGGTGAGGCCCGTACGTTCGTTCGTCGGCAAGCTCCAGGTCGTCCTGGCGGGAAGGACGGTGGTTCCGTCTTTTGGTCAACTGACGATGGACGCGTACGGCAAGAGCTTTATCTCTCCGATTGGAAGAGATGGCGCGTTCTTTCTGGATAGCCCGCCGCTTGGGCGGTATCCGGCCAGAATCGACTTCGAGAATGGGACATGCGCGTTCACGATCAACATACCCGACCTGGGACAGCCGTTCGTCCGGTTGGGCACTCTGCGCTGCACGATGCAGTAGGGCGCTTGATGCGATTCGCCGGTCCGCCAAGAGTGATGGTCCTTATCCTCGGGGTGATGCTGGTGCCCGCGATGGCCGCGCCGGCTCGCGCAATCTGCATGGTGAGCGCGAGCCCGATCGACTTCGGCAAGCTTTCGGCGATCGAACACGAATGGATCGTGTCGGCAGGGACTGTCTCGTACACCTGTACGGGACCGCTTCCGGCCGGCATCAAGATCGCCATCGGCCGGAATGACGCGGGGGGAGACGTCAAGCGAGTGATGCGCGGCGGGGGCGCCAAGCTGGCTTACTTTCTGACGCTCGATCCGCGCGGCTCGGTTCCCTGGGGCGACGGCAGCGGGGGCAGCACGATCTATTACAATGCGCACCCTCCCCGCAACCGCACCGTCACGATTCAGGTCTACGGCCGCATCCCTCCCGGCGAGCGGGTGCCGGCCAACCAGATCTTCCACGACGCGGTTCCGATCGTGGCCTATTACTGAAGCCGCCGAGCCGTAGGAAATAATGTCTCATTGTAGGTCAATTCCGCTGCCGGTGACGGCAACTTGCCGATTCCGTGGCGTCCCGGGCCTTCCGGGGTTGGCGGTCTCTTTCGGCGTGCCAGGATGGGTCATTAGACGCTTTCGCGCCGCCGCCGACTCGGGAGACCGGAGGAGCTTTTTTTCCCTTGACAATCAGCGCACTCGTGCTAATGTTCGCGCAAGAGCGCGCTAAAAAAATCATGCGTGCTTCACAATAGCAGGGAGGAACTTCCAATGAGAAAGGTTTTCTTATCTATTCTAGTAGCAGGGGTGCTGGCTCCGTCGCTCGCGATGGCGCAAGCCACCACCACCTACGTCTACAGGTATCAGGCGACCGGCGGCGCTACTCTTCCAGGGGTTGCGCAAAACCCGGCAACCCTCAACTTTGGACTGACCGCGTTCTATATCAGATTGGCAGGTGACGCTGGGACCAAAGGCAAGTGCGCTCTTTCCAGCACCGGGTCGAGCGCCTTCACCAAGACCAATATCGGCCTGATCAAGAAGCTGGTCGCCGTGAGCGGGGATACCACGTATTCTGATGGCACCATCACGACCCCGTCTAACGGCGCCACCGGTTCGATAAATGGATTTGCCTGGTTTTCCGGGTTCTCAGGGGCTGCTGGTCTGACGAATTCCGGTATCCTCAACAGTACCAACTCAGCCGCCGCCGGCGTGATCTGCGGCGGCCCTGCGTCGGGCAGTGGTACCGCTGTCTGCGGCAACGGGACTCTCTGCAAGAGCGGGACGTTGGTTTCAGGCGACACGAATAATTTGACTGACTGCTCCAAGGCCGGATCTCATGCTGACACTAGCACCCCCAGCACCATCGCCGCCAAAGCGACGAACTTGCCGGTGTTCGTCTATCCGCTCGGCCTCAGCAATTGCACCAATCCGGCTCAAACCTACGCCGAATGCTGCAGCGACCCGCTCTTGGTGATAATCACGAGCACCCATAACACGCTGAGTGATCAAGCTCACAATGGTCCCTCCACCATCGGCACCGTGGACGCGCAGGGAGACGGTGGCTTCTCCGAAGCTTACGCGCAGTAGACCCGATTTTCACGACAGTTCGGCGCTCTGACGAGCGCGCGTGAAATAGCGAGCCGGCGGCCGCCTGATCCTCAGGTGGCCGCCGGTGTCTTTGCCAGGTATCGAAGCTGTTGTGGCTTTCGGGAAAGCCCGCAACGACCGCCAAGCTCCCGTTCGATCCGCAGATTCTCGGATCTCTGATCCACCCTCGATGCGCCGCTGACGCCGGCGCATGGTAGAGTGCCGCAGAAATGCGAGCACAATCCAGCGGCGGCAGGAGACGCCCTCGGCCGAGCGTGCGACCGCCCGCTCCGCGCGCGGTTCTTCCGGCCGTCAATGAAACACTCGTGCTGGGCGGCATCCTGCTCGGCACGCTGCTCGTTTACCTGCGATGCCTGGGCAACGGTTTCGTCTACGACGACCGAGCCGCGATTCGCGAAAATGACTACATCGGACAGTGGTCGTTTCTATGGAAAGTGCTGCTCCATGACCAGTGGTGGTCCGGCAGCACCAGCGATCTGCCCGAGAGTTCGCGCTACCGGCCCCTGAGCAATATCTGGTTCGGAGTAAACTTCCATCTGTTTGGGCTGGACCCGGTCGGATGGCATCTTGCCACCATTGCGGTGCATCTGGCCGCGGTCTGGCTGCTGTTCAGGCTGGCGCTGCGCCTGACCGGCGACCGGCAAGTGTCGCTGCTGGCCTGTCTGCTGTTCGCCGCGATGCCGGTGCACGTGCAGGCGGTGGTCTGGATCTCTGCGATTGGCCTCCTGCTCACCGCGACATTCGAGATGGGGGCGCTGGTGCTGTTCGCCTCGCGGGCCGGATCGCGCTTCAAATTACCGCTCGCCATGGCGTTGTATGCGGGTGCGCTTCTTAGTCACGAGAGCGCCGTCGCTTTCCCGGCGCTGATCGGCTTGTATGTCTTGCTCTT
>JBKQRS010000149.1:0-9117 GCA_052143915.1 Bradyrhizobium sp. | reverse complement strand
CGAGCTATCGCTGCCTGCCAGCCGCCTCGAAGCACACGGCACCCCCGCGCTCGCACCTTCCGCATCAGCCAAATCCCCATAGCGGAGTGCGCGGCATTCTCCGCACCCCATCCCCCGCGGGTTCTTTCCTTGGCGGCTTTCGGACGCCGGCCACTGGTGTATGTCGCGCCGCTGTCGCTGGCCGGCATCCGAAACCCTCAACACTTCCGGACTCATGCACCGCAAAAAAAGGACTTACTCGATTAGCTGGCCTTGGTGACTATCGAACGGTCCCAGTCAGCAATAGCAGCCATTGTGATTAAGCGGTTCAAAGCGTCCGGGGAAGCTGCTTTCCACCCTAAGCTCCCCTGCCTTCCTGTTTGCCGAGCACGCAGCGCCATGCCGCGAGGCGCTCGGCCGGATGCTGCTTCATCCACTCGGCGAGCTGCGGCGCACCCATCAGGCAGGACTGCATCGAGACGTCAGCAAAGTCTGAGGTGGTGACGGTCTGCTCGTGGCAATTTGCCGGTGAGGAGAGACTGCAGAGCACGGCGATGATCTTGATCACGACAGGAGAACCCCGCCGCTGCGATGGGCAATGGCGCCGCTGACAGTATGACTTACCGGTGTCTTTTTCCACTGCCCTCTGATCGGATCAGCGGGCGGGAAGATGCTGTCATATATCGCGCGGGCTACTCGAATCAGGCGGGCTCGCTCGCGCTCAGACTTCGGGATAAATCTAATAACCTCGCCCATATTCGCTCCAAACATTAGTTAGAGAACGAGTCCACTATGAGATGACAACAATCATTCTACCCAGATCTGGTATCTCAGCCCCAAGTTTGAAGCTCTGCAGGCGGTAACGAAGGAATAAAAAGCTCGTGACCGGGCCGCGCGCCGGGCACCCCAACGTCACTAAGCATTTCTTCCGCAAGGTAGCTGTGAAGCTGCCCATCAGGTCATGTACGCCACTCGCGTTCAGCGCTCGCAGCCGATCGAGCGGATGCTTTGGCCGCATCAACATTCGAAGCTTTCTCGGTTCGCCGCTGGTAGTCGTCGGCAATGGCCCTAAGCTGACCCGCAATCGCTGCGTCGGTCATGGTTTGGGCAGCGCGGAGCAAAGTCCGTGCTGTCTCTAATTATTCCTTGCCTCGTTGTGAGATCCGGAAAGTCATAAAGCCCTCGCGCGGTACTCTGGCAGCTGGTCGAAGGCGATTTGGAGCCAGCCTACCCAATTGCGGTCACTTTCCCGGCGAGTTTTGAAGCGCTCGACGCACTTCTTGGAACAAAGCGGGGTTCGCCACGAGTAGTGCCGGACGAGACCAAACTTGCCATCACAAACTGAGCATCGCCCGGCTCTGCCAGATCTAAGACTTTCGGAGCAGTCAGGCATTGTAGTCTCCTCTTGGTTTTGTCGTCGCTGTTCGTCGATCATCCTTTTTTCACCGTCGCACTTCGTCAGCCTGTGCGCTTTTCCAACGCATGCAGCCTAGGACGATCGCGATCAGCGCCTCAATTGCACGTAGGTAATCGTCCGGCATCTAAAGGTGTCACGGAACGATACAAAGGTTTATGGCGCTCGCCCCTAAAGTCGACCACTTCCGCAATGGGTGAAACTCAGCCCTCGGACCGCAACAGAGCTAGGTCCGTTCACCGCCTCACAGCGGACTTGCGGTGAAAGCACCGGCATGAGCGTTTCGTGCCAACAAGAGACTCATGCACAGCAGCAAACGGTAACGATTCCAGACCCATTGTTGCGCCGACGAAGTCGACGGCAAAACGTGCATGTAAAGGCTACGCTTCTGCGTTAGCCCGGTCTTTTGGATCGATGTTCACGGATTTGCGGCGCGGGACCGAAAGCTATCCTGCGCCCGAGCCCGGTGCCGGTGCAGGACTCAGCGGGGCGCCTCCGACCGAAACAGGGCCGAAAGGTTTAGGCAGCGGAGAAATTATTTTTCGCGGGGTGCGGACGACCCGAGCGCGAAAATTTGAATGTGGGATGCTGGAAGTCGTCAACGGCGTCATCGCACTCTGCAGAGCGTCCGTCTGCACCGCCAGCGAGGAGAGTTGACGGGATATTCTTTTCAAATCCGCCTGTTGAGTTGCGGAGCTCTGCGTGAGCGACACCAACACAGCTGCATTTTGCTGCTGCGACAACTGAATATCCTTCAATGTCGCGCTGACGGCGGGATCTGGTATCGGGACTGAAACCGTCTCACGTGGAGACAGTGCAGCGAAGCGATTGAAATTCGGCAAAGAGAAGTGATCGAAATTCGGCAAAGACAGGCGGTTGAAAGTCGGCAAAGAGAAGCGATTGAAATCCGGCAAAGAATTGGCGGTGGCCGCGCCAATGACGGCCAAGGCGGATAAGGACACCGCTATCGCCGGCACTCGGCTCGAAGCCCTCTGCTGTGCCGCCTCGGGCTGTTTATCTCCTTGCGTATCTTTATCCGGTGTTTCAGCCACCTGCGTTCCTTACGTGTCAGCCCAGTCGCAAGATTTTTCCTCGCCGCCGATCAGCAAAACAAAAAGGAGCCGTCGCGTGGACGATCCAGCGACGACTCCCGCGCGGTTGCCCACCCAAATTCGGCTTAAATCATGGGCTTATATGGTTAACGATCAGTTATTCTCTACCGCCTCGCGTGTGAGGCGATCTGCCGCCGGTTGCTGAGCGTTCTCCTTCTGATGCTTGAGGCCGTTACCACGGACCTCGTTTCACCATCAGCCCGAAGCGCAGCAGCCAAAATCTTCAGCTATCCACGAGCTGGGCCGGCCGATTACCAGATCTTCGGGTCAAAAAAGTTGACCTGACGGCCCGCAAGTCGGAGTTCCGCCTTGCCCCTGAAACCTGACCCAGGGCGGACATCATCACACCATGTCCATTTGGATGCCAGGAGGAGACATCGTATGGGCGGCCCTCCTCAGGTCAAATTCGCGATGTGATGGCCGGTGATGGCGCAACCAGCCAAAAACTACGCAAGACTCTCCAGTCGGCTCGGATCTGAGGATTGGGAACCGCAACCAGATCAATTCTACCTGATTCTGATGGTGATTTTTTCTGAAACGAGCGGCGGGTTGAACGGATAATGCTTGGCGTCGCCCAACACCAGTTGGAGGGTGTGTTTTCCGGGTGGCAGCTCGAGACGTGTCTCGGTTTGACCCGCTCCGAAATGAAGATGGCTCTTGTCTTGCGGGATCGGCTCGTTGGGATCGAGGGGTTCATTGACATCAATGAACAAATGATGATGCCCGCTGTTCTGAAAATCGTCGCCCGCGTGGGTGACACCCATGTTCCGCAGACCAAAACGACACCAGAACCCGCCTTTAATCGTCGTGCCGTTCTGCGGCCAAACGAAATACAGAACCGCGTCCTTCGGCGCGGGCTTTCCCTGTGCGTGGGCAGCGCACGACACAGATACCAGCGCCGCCGATAGCACGATAAGCCGGGCGATCCTCATGAACATGCTCCTCTGAAATTCTTAAGGAGAAAGAGCGACCCGAAATCCGTGCGTTGGATATCGAACGTTCGTGTCATAGCTATCGCGGTTCGCCGGACGCGCATAACGCGCGTCATTTTTCCAGGACCCGGACCGAATGACATGCGACACGCAGTCGCCCTCGACCCATGGTGAACCGTCCGACGGAGCGCCCTGATAGTTCTTGTGCCAACAATCCTCTACCCACTGATCGACGCCGCCACCCATATCATAAAGCCCAAACGGGTTTGGCCTAAGACTGCCGATCTTGATTGGTTGCTCGTCGGCAGGGATGTCAGTGCAGTTCTTGCAATTGGCCATGCCGGCTTGAAACTGGTCGCCCCACCAGTACCTTGTTTGCGTGCCGCCATGGGCGGCATATTCCCATTCCGCTTCGCTTGGGAGCCGATATGCCTTTCGCGTTGCGCCCGCGAGCCAGTCAACAAATTGCTTGGCATCGCTCCAGCTCACGTTGGTGACGGGCGCGTCATCTTTGCCGGTTGCCGCGAACGCACATGCCTTCGCCGCAGCACATTCGTTCCATTCGCGAACGGAAACCGGATACCGGCCGATCACGAACGGCTTGATGGTCACCTGGTGAGTTGGCTTTTCCGTGATATCGTCATTGCTTCCCATTATGAAGCTACCGCCGCGAAGCAAGTTCATTTCGGGCTCCCGGACTGCCGCGGTCGGCTGTGCAGGCGCGGCTGGAGACGCGAGCTGAGGTTGCGACGTCGCTCCTTTCGCGGCGTGGGCCGTCGAAGGAGCGGGCTGGGTTTGGGGCGCGGCTTCCTGGGTGGCGGGCGCTGCCGGAGGCGAAGGCTGAGGTAACGGTGCTGATTGTTTCGCAAGGGGGGCCCGCGATAACAGCCCATTCGGCGTCTTTGGCGAAACCTGGGTTGACGCCTGATCCCGCGCTTTTCCATACGGCTGCGAAAGCAAATACCAAAGCGCTCCGCTTGCGATGGCGAGCAAAATGAAGCTCAGCAAGAAAATCAAAATGTTCTCGCGCCGCTTTCGGGTCTTGTTGAAAGCAGCCGGGTCCGGCAGCACGCGGTAGACTCTCACCGGATCGGTGATGTTCTTGACTTTGCGGTCTCCGAGCGACTCGTATCCGCAAACCAGTTTGTGCTTTATCTGCTCGTAAATGCCGCCCGAGATGTAAACCTCGCCAGGATCGGCAATACCTTCAAGACGCGAAGCAATGTTGACGCCGTCACCATAAACGTCATCTTCTTCGATGATGACGTCGCCCAGATTGACACCGATCCGATACTCGATCCAATGGTGCTTCGGCAGCGATGCGTTGCGTCCAAGCATGTTTTGTTGAATGACGATGCCGCACCGCACGGCTTCGACGGGACTGTCAAAAATTGCAATAAAGCCGTCGCCCGTGGTTTTGACGAGTCTTCCATGGTGTTCCGTAATGCTGGGCTCGATGAGGTCGCGCTGGATTCGTTTCACGCGACCATGCGTGCCTTCTTCATCGAGCTCCATGAGGCGGCTGTAGCCCGAGATATCGCCAGCAACGATCGCAGCAAGACGACGCGGAGTTGGCCCGCGCGGCGGCATGCTGGTTCTGCCCGAATTGATATCGCGAACTTTATCGCGCATGGCGACACTCAATGCCGCGTGAAACCGACTTATTTCAACCGAGTCGAATTAGAGTGGTTCCGAACAAATTAGCAGAGAAATCTCTTTGAACGCGCACATCAACGCGCGACAAATCAGTCAAATGAGACGCCCATAATATCAAAGAGTGCGCCACATCGATAGGACGTTGCATCGATGTTGGCAGACCCAGACCGTCATCCGAAACATGTCAGCTATCCTGACGTTCGCGGGCCGCAGAAAATTTTGCGCCCGACACGATGCGATCGCAAGCGCGATTCCGTACCGCAGGCGCGAAAAAGCGCGTCGGCCAGGATTTCAACGGCGACTTCCGGTATGGCTCAATCGCGTCGGTTTGACGGTCGGCCAGCTACTTCCGATCTTCACCAACAAGCAGAAATGCTAGGACTGCGCCGAGTTCAGCGGAGGATTCTTGTATGCTCGGCCTACACTTTGGATCGTATGAATCGCGTTAGGTTTCAGAGTGTCTTCAAGTATTCGAGGAGCGCCTTCTTTTCTGGCTCGCTCAAGCTCGTGCCATATTCGTGACCGCATCGGCTGTTTCCTGAATTGAGGTCATTGCAATCGGTGACAGAACGAGTTGGCCCATCTTGCGTGACAACAAGGCCAACATTCTCGATGTCGTATTTCGCGCCAACATTAAATTGTGACCTGCGCTGCGCGGACGGCATGAGCAACTCCGCCAATGTCGGCACCGAGCCGTTGTGCAAATAGGGTGCGGCGGCCCAAATTCCCTGCAAAACGCGAGCCTCGTACTCGCCTCTCTTGAGGGTACGCTCGAGAAGCGTCCCACTTTCGATCGTCAGGCCAATCTGGCTGTCCGGCCGGTTGCACGCTGTTGGGCGCGTTGGACGGTGTGGCGGAAGGTGCCAACGGCGCCATTTGCCCGTTGGGCGTCAAGGACGTGCCAAAGCCGTCAACGGAGCTACTACCACTACCCAGAAACAGCTGATATTCCAGAATCGAACCGGCGACTGCGCTGAACATCATGTGGGCGGCATAATCTTCTTCCTTGAGGCGGCTAGCGACGAACGGGATACCTGCTCCCGTCAGCGCGCCGGTCTTGACCTTCCAACCAAGCTCATCGAACTGACGTGTGTCGGTGCCGACGTTCCGAACCGGCGTGTCCCACGTCGTACCGAGCAGGGAGTGCACTTCCTTGATCCCGTGGCACCCACTGCACTCCCTCTCAAAGATTTTTCCCCCGTCGGCAGCCAGCGTCGAGTTGATTGGCCATTCCCGTGGCCATTTTGGAGGACCCATCACCTTGAGCAGTTCCTCAAGTTTACCCAATCCATCGAAGTTGATGGAGTTGGCATAGTTGAAGAAGGGGCCGATCGAATGCTTTGGCTCGAAGTTGGCGAATGCCAGAGCCTGCCCCGTGTTCCGGGATAGTGCGAAAAGGTAGTTTCCATTCAACACAAAACCGGCCCAGTCGGTCATGTTCTGCAACGGCGAGTTCCACAGGAAAGGATATCGTACAGGAGCGTCGGCAATCTTCATGTTTTCCGGGATCAACAAATCGGGCGGAGGCCCAACATCGAGGCCGGACAGGCGGTTGAAGATGATCCCGACCGCGTCCAGACGTCCAAGCCCCCAGCCAACTGGCGGCAATGTCCCAGCCACGAACGCATGAAATCGCCGGTACCATGCATCAACCCTCTGGCGCAGTCCCGCAACATCGCCGGCAGCGGGAGCCGCAGATTGAAGGACCGCGGCGGCAAATGGAGCGAACGACGCGTCGCTGACGATTACATCTCCTACCGCCTTGTCCAGGTCGCTCAGGAACGCCTGGAAATCGACAAAAGCCGGACCGCCATCGATGCGGTACGTCTTGCCGTCGACTTCAAGCTGTCGCGTGTGACATGCGGAGCAGGTTGTCCCGACAATCTGCAAACCTCCTGGACCAATGGTGTGGAAGCCGATGGGGAGGTTGGCGGTGTTGCCCGGATTCGGGAGAAAGCCGTATCGGGACAGACCATCCGAGAGGAACGGTTGTCCGTCCCTCCCTTTCAACGCCTGTAACCAAGCCAGGTTGATCAGGCGCGAGCCTTGATCGCGCGTGTAGAAGTCTGTCCTTGCTGCCGTTGTCCAAGCTGGGCCTTGGTCGACATATATTGGCTCACCAAGAGCGGCCTCAATTCCCGAACTTGCAGCTACGAGTATCGCAAAGCGAATGAGGAAAGCGATACGACGCATCGCATGACCCTCCATAAACTATTCTTTGACCACCTATTTTTCGAAACGGAAATCCGCGTCGTTGCGGAGATATGCCGGGCTGAACTCGCTGGACACGAGCTCACAGAAATGAACGAAACAAACGAACACAAAGTGGGGCAGCTAGCGCGGTAGCGACGGGACCTGCCAGGAATATCCGCCGGCCGATTGGAATTGTACCTCGTGACGGATTCCCGTCAAGGCTCGGAGCGGGAGCCCAGCTGGATTGCGAGCGGCGTGGCCAGCCCGCGAAAACAGGTCAGGTGAAATAGCGTGTCACGAGACGCACAGTCTCGCTAAGCCACGAGCCGAGATACGTCCCAGGCTACGACGCCGTACTGATCGCAAATCGCGTGCATTTCGGCGAGATCCTGAACGACGCGGGGGGCGCCAGGCTTCGTCTCCGCGAGCAGTCGCGCCCTCAAACCAAGACATTCGACGATCAGCCATGGATTCCCGATAGTCTTGGCGATGGAAAGAGCTCGATCCAAGGCGGACAGTCCACGCTCGGGGTCCCCGTCCCGAACGAGGGCCTCAGCATAGCCCGCATAGAGATAACAGACCTCCATGCGGCCCGTCCGCAGATGCATGCCGCTTTCCATGCAGGCCTCTACCAGGCCGACGGCCTGATGTGCTTTGCCTGTTCGTGCCAGCGCGGTCGCTATTGCTCCGGTCAGGTTGGCCTTGATGGTATCGTAGCCGTTGCGTTCGACGATCTCTCTTGCAATTGACAAACATTCCACAGCTTGGTCATTTCGGTGAAGCATGAGGAGATTCCGTCCCATCGTAATGCGGGCGAGCACTTCCCCGTATAAATCCTGTTCGCGAGCTGCGATCTCCAATGCACGAGATGCGAATTCAAGCGCCTCCGTATATTGACCTGTTGCAATCATGAACCAGCTCCTGAATGCCAAGACCGCGCACTTTGGACCGGCAGGTGTCCCGAGCCGGGCAGTTTCGAGTTCTCCCGTAAGCATTTCATTCAGTTCGTCCATCGCAGCAATCGCGCGATCGACATGGCCCATCCCGTACAACACATTTGCCATAACAGTCTGATTTGAAAATATCAGCGCCGGCGATCCCAACGCACGGGCGGTTCTTAACCCCTCGCTCGTTATCTGCAGCGCTTCTTCATACCGACCCTCAAACCAGTAAATCATCCCAAGTTGCGACTGCACGCTGCACACCTGGGCAGCTCTGCCCTGGCGCCGCGCCAGCTCCATGGTGCGCGGCAAATGCATGTTCACCTTGTTGAATTCGCCGAGCTGTAACATCGAAGCGAAGCTCATTCGACCGAAATCGACATATTTTTCTTCGGCAGCTTCCCCCAAACGCTCAATGAGCTTGAGCGCCCGGTCGTATATCAGACTGAGCGACGAGGCGGCGGCGTTCCGGCGCGCTTCCACGGCAGCGTCCCAGAGATAGCCAAGTGCGGCATCAGCATCTCCAGCTTCCTCCGCATGGAAGGCCAACTGTTCGTAACGACCATTCAGATTCGGGTAACGCCGAGTTATCGCCTGGACAGCGGCCCGATGGATTTCTCGACGCTGATCGCGCGGTATCGTGTTTGCACAGGCCTCGGCGATGATCTGATGCCTGAAACGCACGGAGTTGCCCGCAAGCGGGTGGATAAACGCAAATCGGTCGAGCTCGAACAACGCGTTTAACAGCTCGCCAACGTCGACGCCGAGCACCGCCGTCGCCAGTTGGATTTCAACCTCCTCCCCCAACAGGCTGAGCGTCTGCGCGAATGTCTTTATCTTCGGTGAAAGCCGTTGTAGCCGCGCATGAATCACGGACTCGACGCTCTGAG
>JBKQRS010000148.1:0-3381 GCA_052143915.1 Bradyrhizobium sp. | reverse complement strand
CCTTCCGCCACCGGTACCTCACGGCGCTTGCCGTCGATGATCAGCGCGGCCATTGCTTTGGGCGGCGCGCTCGCCGGCACGACGGTTTTCGGACGCGGCTTGCCGCCGAATTCGGAGACAAAGCGCTCGACATGAATGCGGTCCGCGGCGATGCCGATATCCCGGCAGGTCGCCTCGATATCCTCGCTCATGCCGGCGGGGCCGCAGATGAAGGCATGATCGACGCTTGCCGCCGGCACCAGCGAGCGCAACAGCACCCTCACCTTCTCGCCGTCAAGCCGGCCGTGCAGGATCGGGATGTCCTGCTCTTCGCCCGAGATGACGTGAAACACCGAAAGCCGGGCGATGAAGCGGTCCTTGAGTTCCTCGAGCGCCTCGCGAAACAGCATGCCCGCCGTCGAACGGTTGCCGTAGAACAGGAAGAACCGGCTGTCCGGCTCGCGCGCCAACACGCCCTTCACGATCGAAAGAATCGGCGTGATGCCGGAGCCGGCGGCAAAGCCGACATAGACTCGGGCCTCGGCAGGCCGAGGCGCTATGCCGAAACGGCCAGTCGGCGTCATGACGTCGAGTTCGTCGCCGCACTTCAGCTCATCGGCAGCCCAGCTCGAGAACGCGCCGCCATCGACCTTCTTCACGGCGATGCGCAATTCGCCGTCATCGGGGCCGGAGCAGATCGAATAGGAGCGACGAACTTCCTCGCCGTCCATCATCGTTCGCAGGGTCAGGTACTGGCCCGGAGAAAAGCTGTAATCGCCTTCGAGCCCCTTCGGGATCGCAAAGGTCAGCGACACCGCGTCAGCGGTTTCGCGGCGCAGATCGTTCACGGCCAGGCGGTGAAAACGCGGTGCGTGGGACATTGTGGATCTTGGGACTCTCTACCTCCCCGTCATTGCGAGGAGCAAAGCGACGAAGCAATCCAATCTTTCTTTTTGCGGGCGAGATGGATTGCTTCGCTTCGCTCGCAATGACGGTTTAAATGACGACTTCAGTGACACTTGAAATAGTCGAACGGCTCGCGGCAGCGCTTGCAGCGCCACAGCGCCTTGCAGGCGGTCGAACCGAACTCGGAAAGCACCTCGGTATCCTCAGAGCCGCATTGCGGGCACGCCACCTTCTCCGCCCCAAACAGCGCCCGGCGGGAGCTTGCGGCCGGCGGCGGCGCGATTCCGTACTCGTGAAGCTTGCGGCGGCCGGCTTCGCTCATCCAGTCGGTGGTCCAGGCGGGCGCCAACACGGTGCGCACTTTTGAATGACGAAAACCTTCGCGTTCCAGCGCGAGCTCGATTTCCAGCGTGATCATGTTCATCGCGGGGCAACCGGAGTAGGTCGGCGTGATCGTGACCTCGACGCGGCCATCCGATAGCGCGACGTCGCGCAGCACGCCGAGATCGGCAATCGTCAGAACCGGAATCTCCGGATCGACCACGCTGGCCGCGACCTCCCAGGCGCGCTGTCGCAGTTCGGTGTCATCAAACATGGCGATCACCATGTGCCCCCCGGAAATGTCCGTTGCATCGATTGCAATTCGCTGAGCAGATGCCCGAGATGCTCGCTGTGCCGGCCGCTGCGGCCACCCTGCTGCATCCAGCCGCTGTTCGGCAGAATGAGGGTCGCTTCGCTCACGATATCGGAAACCAGTTGGAGCCATTGCGGACGCAGGGCCGCGGGATCGACGGCGATACCGGCATCGATCAGTGCGCGCTCGCTGTCATCGTAACAGAACATCTCGCCGGTAAAGGCCCAGAGATCGTCGATCGCATTTTGCGCGCGGGCGTGGCTCTCCTCGGTGCCGTCGCCGAGCCGGACGATCCATTCCGACGAATGCCGGACATGATAGGCGCTTTCCTTTTCGGATTTCGCCGCGATCGCCGCCAATGTCGCATCACGCGATTTCATCATCGCGCGCCAATAGAGGTCGGCGAATGCGGCGTAGAAAAACTGCCGCACCATGGTATGGGCGAAATCGCCGTTCGGCTGTTCCAGCAGCAATAGATTGCGATACTGCCTGACATCGCGCAGATAGGCGAATTTGTCCTCGTCGTTGCCTTTGCCTTCGACCTTGGCGGCGTAAGAAAAGAGTTCGCGCGCCTGGCCGAGCAGATCGAGGCCCATATTGGCGAGCGCCATGTCCTCTTCCAGCATCGGCGCGTGGCCGCACCATTCCGATAGCCGGTGCCCCAGGATCAAGGCGTCGTCGGCGCGGCGCAGCGTGTAAAGCACCAGCGGCGTCTCGGAAACCTGAATTGATGCAACGGCCATTTTCAGAAACCTGATTGCGAAATATCATGATCGTCATTGCGAGCGCAGCGAAGCGATCCATAGCCAAAAAACTGGATTGCTTCGTCGCTTCGCTCCTCGCAATGACGGTTAAACGCCATCGCTGCGAGGATCGCCGTCACATATGCCCGACTTCCTCG
This sequence comes from Bradyrhizobium sp., assembly GCA_052143915.1. GTDB lineage: Bacteria > Pseudomonadota > Alphaproteobacteria > Rhizobiales > Xanthobacteraceae > Bradyrhizobium. Next base: position 961 of record JBKQRS010000148.1, on the reverse strand, counting down.
GGCACGTCATAAAACGTCGGATGGCGGTAGATCTTGGATTCCGCCGGCTCGAACATCATGCCCTTCTCGGCAGGGTCGGACGCGGTGATCGCGCTCGACGGCACCACCCAGATCGACAATCCCTCGCCACGGCGGGTGTAGATGTCGCGCGCGGCCTGCAGCGCCAGCGTGGCGTCTGCGGCGTGCAGCGAGCCGACATGCTTGTGCGCGAGGCCATTGCGGCTGCGAATGAAGACTTCCCAGAGCGGCGTATTCGGCGTGGCCATCGTGATCTCCCTGAGCTTTATTCGGCAGCCTGTGCGGCCTGGCGATATCTGCGCTTTTCGGCGTAGGCCGCGGCCGCCTCGCGCACCCATGCACCCTCTTCATGCGCCTTGCGCCGCGCCGCCATCCGGTCGCGGTTGCAGGGGCCGTTGCCGGCCAGCACCTGCTTGAATTCGTCCCAGTCGATCGCGCTGTATTTCCAGTGTCCGGTCGTCTCGTTCCGCTTCATGCCGGGATCGGGAATCGCAAGTCCGAGATAGTGCGCCTGCGGCACCGTCGCATCGACGAATTTCTGCCGCAGCTCGTCGTTGGAGAAGCGCTTGATCTTCCATTTCGTCGAGGTGTCGCTGTGCTGACTCACCTGGTCGGGCGGCCCGAACATCATCAGCACCGGCCACCACCAGCGGTTCAACGCGTCCTGCGCCATCGCCTTCTGCTCTGGCGAGCCACGTGAAAGCGTAACCATGATCTCGTAACCCTGCCGCTGATGGAAGGATTCCTCCTTGCAGACGCGGATCATCGCGCGGGCATAGGGACCGTAGGAGCAACGGCACAGCGGAATCTGGTTCATGATCGCCGCGCCGTCCACCAGCCAGCCGATCGCGCCGACGTCGGCCCAGTTGAGGGTCGGGTAGTTGAAGATGCTGGAGTACTTCTGCTTCCCGGTATGCAGCAGGTCGAGGAGTTCCTCGCGGTC
>JBKQRS010000147.1:0-2758 GCA_052143915.1 Bradyrhizobium sp. | reverse complement strand
TGATACATATCTAACTAAGCGTGGGGGGTGTGTATAAATCCACTCCCCCCACGCTCGTTTACGGGCGCGAAAGCCCGGCCGCGAGCCCCGCCTCGTCAACAGCAAAGTCTCCCGACGGTCCCAGCCGTGCCTGGCTGGGACCGTTCTCGTTTTTGGCCGCTGGGCCGAAAAATCCTCGACCCCGGGAATAAAGCGAGCGACAGCCGAGTCTCCCCTGTACGGCGCAATCGGGCGCCGTTCGGCCCCTTGGGGAGAATATGACATGGCTAAAAAAGGCCTTGACGAGCAGGGAAAAGAATTAGGCCGCCGCGAAGTCCTGGAATGCATGGTCTGGGCGGGCACCGGGGTACTTTGGACCGTCAGCGGCGGCATTCCTCACTCCGTGGGATTGATCGGCGAAGCCGCCGCCGAGCCCACCGGATTCACCTTCCTGCAAATGAGCGACAGCCATATCGGCTTCGACAAGGCGGCCAATCCGGACGCGCTGGGCACGCTGCGCGAGGCCGTCGCTAAGGTGAAGGCGATGCCGATGAAGCCGTCCTTCATCATTCACACCGGCGACATCACGCATCTCTCCAAGCCCGCCGAGTTCGACAATGCCGACAAGGTGTTCGGCGAGACCGGGGTTCAGATTCACTGGGTCCCCGGCGAGCACGACATCATCGATGAGGACCGCGGCAAGGCCTATCTGGAACGCTACGGCAAGGGCTCAAAGGGCGCGGGCTGGTACAGCTTCGATGATCACGGCGTTCACTTCATCGGACTCGTCAACGTCGTCGATCTGAAGGGTGGCGGATTGGGCAATCTCGGCGCCGAACAACTCGCCTGGCTCGAGGCCGATCTGAAAGACAAGTCGAATAGCACGCCGATCGTCGTCTTTGCGCACATTCCGCTGCAGGTCATTTACAAGGAATGGGGCTGGGGCACCGACGACGGTATGCAGGCGCTCAGTCTACTCAAGCGTTTCGGTTCGGTCACCGTTCTCAACGGCCACATCCATCAGCTGGCCCAGAAGGTCGAGGGCAACATCACCTTCCACACGGCGCTGTCGACGGCATTTCCGCAGCCGGCCCCCGGCAGTGCGCCTTCGCCCGGACCGATGCTTGTCCCCGCCGATCAACTTCGCTCCAAGCTCGGGCTGTCCAACGTCACCGTGCTGCAAGGCAACAAGCCGCTCGCCATCGTCGACAAGACGCTGGCCGGCTGATCGAGGATCGCACATGCAAACTCTGATCAGCCACATCCGCCTCGCCGCGGCGCGATGCACTCCCGGTCGCGCTGTGGTCGTTGCGATGCTTTTGGGTCCGGTCGCCGGCGCGCTGCTGGCATTCGGCACGGTCGCGGCGGAGGAGACAAATGTCGTTACGATCGACAACTTCACCTTCACCCCTCCGGAGCTGACGGTTGCGGCGGGAACGACGGTGAAGTGGGTCAATCACGACGACATACCTCACACGGTGGTCGACAAGAACAAGGCCTTCCGGTCGAAGGCGCTTGATACTGACGACGCGTATTCCTTCACGTTCGCCAGTGCCGGCACGTTCGACTATTTCTGCGGCCTGCATCCGCAGATGGTGGGAAAAATCATCGTAAGGTGACTGCAGCGCGTTGAAAATCCCGGTGCGTCAGACATGTCGATAACTCTATCGGTACGCCGGGCGGATTTCCGGTGTACCGAACCCGAAAATGCCATGTTAGAAGATCGACAGGAAGGCGCAGATCAATTGTCTGGCCAGCAGCGGATGTCGGTCTCGGTTGTGCAAAACAAGGATGAACGCGCCGCGTTTGATGAAGTCTTCCTGCCGCATTTGCCTGAAGCCTATCGTCTCGCGCAATGGCTGACCGGCAGCGCATCCGACGCCGAAGACATTGTGCAGGAAGCGGCGTTGCGCGCGTTTCGCGGCATCAGGAACTTCGGTGCCGTCAATGCCCGCGCGTGGTCGCTGACCATCGTGCGCAATACGGCCTTCAGCTGGCTGGCGAAAAACAAGCCAAAGACGGTCGTTTTCATGAATGACCTGAGTGCCGCGGAACAACAGGAACTCGAACATGGAGGCCAACAAGGAGCTAGGATAGAGACGCCCGAGGAGATTGCGCTCTTCAAAGCGGATGCCGCGGAAGTTCAGAAGGCCCTGGCGCAGTTGCCGGCGCAATTTCGCGAAATCATCGTTTTGCGGGAAATAAATCAGATGAACTACCGCGATATCGCCGAGATCACCAATGTTCCTATCGGGACCGTCATGTCCCGTCTGTCCCGGGGCCGGCAGCTTCTGATAGCCCTTCTGGGAGATCGAAAGTAATTATGGTCGCATCGTTGAGAGACAATGACGAATTGCTGTTGAACGCCTATTGCGACGGCGAGCTCGATCCGGTTTCCGCGAGCGAGTTCGAGCGCCGGCTGGCGAGTGATGAGTCCTTGAAGGCCCGATACGCCCGGCTGATGTCGTTGCGACAGGTCGTCCGTTCGTTGCCGCAACCTGACGTGCCCCCGGGCCTGCAAGCCCGCATCCAGTCCAGATTGGATGCGCAGCGCCCGAGCGATGTTCCGGGCAATGTCGCGGTTCTGCGCCGTCGAAGCTGGTCGTTTCGGGCCTTGGCGGCGGCGGCAGTGTTCGGTGCCGTGCTCTCAGGTTCGGTCATGATGACGATCGAACACCTCGGTCAGCGCCAGGAGATTGCGGGCCAGGTAGTTGCCGGCCATATCCGGAGTTTGCTGGCACCTCAACCCTTCGATATCGCGTCATCCGATCGCCATACG
>JBKQRS010000146.1:0-2704 GCA_052143915.1 Bradyrhizobium sp. | reverse complement strand
GCGCGGTCGGCGCCACGGTCGGAACCGGCGAACAGCCAAGACTTGCGCCCAAGGGCCATTGCCCGTTCATTCTGCCCATGTCGGGCAGGAATTGGAAGTCTACTACCGGTATCATCCATATTTCGGCCGTAAGGTCTTGGTGCGTCGCATAGCACAGCGAGCAACGGGCCAGTTTTTAAGCGTGCAAGGGCCGGCAGGCATCGTGGTATTGATTGCCGGTTGGATGCTTGATCCCGTGATTTGCGCCGGAATGACAATCGGCGCGCCGCGTGTCGATCTGGTCGCGCTCGTCGAATTGAAGAGGCTATTGATAGGTCTGGCCACTCCCGCACACTCCCAGAGCGATGTTGGAATCGTTCGGGAGGAAAGCAATGAAGTCTCTCAGATTGCCGGTGCCGGCGTCGAGCCGGCAAATGAAACTCCTATTCGACAAAAACCGGCTGGACGGGGTGGCACCCACCGAGCGGAACAAGATCATCTCGGCGCTGGCTCGAATCCTCATGCAGGCGGCCGGCCTGCGGGTCGAGGAGCTTGAAGATGACCAGCGCTGAGGTGATTCCGGCGGTCGTCCTCAAGAGGAAGGCTGTCGTGTATGTGCGCCAGTCGACGCAATCCCAGGTTATGACCAACCTTGAGAGCAAACGGCGCCAATATGATCTGGTCGATGTCGCTCGCCAACGAGGATTCGTCGATGTTGAAATCATCGATGATGATCTCGGTCGCTCGGCAAGCGGAACGGTAGCACGCCCCGGCTTCGATCGCTTGGTCGCATGGCTGTGTGCCGGCAAGGTCGGCGCCGTTGTATGCTTCGATGCGTCGAGGCTCGCGCGAAACGGTCGCGATTGGCATCATTTGCTCGAATTATGTGGGCTGGTTGAAGCCCGCGTCATCGATCTCGATGGCGTCTATAATCCGTGTAGACCAAACGATCGGCTGCTCCTTGGCATGAAAGGCAGTATCAGCGAGTTCGAACTCGGCGTACTGCGTGCAAGAATGCTGGACGCCGCCCGGTCCAAAGCCAGCCGGGGCGAGCTCCGGTTGTCGGTTCCGTTCGGCTATATTTGGCACCGTGAAGCGGGGCTTGGTCTCGATCCCGATCTCCGACTCCAGGAGGTGATCCGACTGATCTTCACCCGCTTCCGCGAACTCGGTAGCGCACGCCAGGTGTTGCTCTCAATGAAAGCCGATCGGATCCACTTCCCACGGCCCTCCGACGAGGGCCGCATGACCAGCTTCGATTGGGTAGCGATTCGCTACCGCAACGTCATCGCGGTGCTCAAGAACCCCTTCTATGCGGGTGTTTACGTCTACGGAAAAAGCGAGAAGCGCACCTCCATCGTCGAAGGAAGGGCCCGGCGGAGCTACGGGCATGGCAAGCCTATCGGGACGTGGGAGGTGATGATCAAAGATCATCACGAAGGCTATATCGACTGGGCTGAATATGAGCGAAACCAGAAACAGCTTGCCCTTAACAATTACGGTCGTGCTGGCGGTACAAAGTCTGGTCGTGGTGGTAGGGCACTCCTGTCCGGGATGATGACCTGCGGCCGATGCGGGCGGCGGCTGAGCGTTGCCTACACCGGCAATCCGCAGAGCCGACCGGTATATCGCTGCGTCAAACCAAACCTTATGATGGGGCTGCCCCGGTGCATGACCTTCGGCGGCCCGCGGGTTGATGCCGCGATCGCCCGGGAGTTGTTGCAGGCGGTGGAACCAATGGCGATTGAAGCCGCGTTTGAGGCGGAACGGATGCACCGGAAACAACAGGAAGAGCAGCAACGCATCCTGGATATGGAAATGCAGCAGGCCCGCTATGAGGCAAGTCTGGCCGAACGTCGCTACGCCGCCTGCGATCCCGACAATCGTCTCATCGCCGCGCAGTTGGAGAAGAACTGGGAGGTCGCGCTGCGGCGGGTCCAGGATATGGAGGCACGGCAGCCCGCTGAAAGGCCAACAGACGTTAAGGTCGATCCCAGCGCCTTCACCAATCTGGCGGATAATCTATCGGCGGCGTGGGACGCGCCGGGTGTTACGATGCGTGCTCGCCAGCAACTGCTGCGGACATTGATCACCGAGATTGTCGTCGATGTCGATGATGATGCGCGCGATGTCGTGCTCACAATCCATTGGCGCGGCGGCCAGCATTCCGAGCTGCGCGTCCGGAAGCCACGAACAGGTGAACATGGTTGCACAACGACGGAAGACGCTCTGGCGGTCATACGCAGCATGGCCGGCCGCTGGTCTGACGAACATATTGCCGCGTCGCTCAATCGCATGGGCCTGCCTACCGGCCAGGGCAAGACCTGGACGGCGCACCGGGTCGGTTCCATTCGACGCGTGCGTGGAATCCACGCCTATCGATCCGCGGAAAAAGATGGCGAATGGCTCACCATGACTGAAGCGGCAAAGGTGTTAGGCATCACACACCACACGATACGTCGCCTTATCAAAGCCGGTGTGCTTCCGGCTGTGCAGGTCGTTCCCGGCGCACCGCATCAAATCCGTGCGGACGACTTGGCGTCGGAGCCGGTCAAAACGGCGGTGGCACGGAAGGGTCGCCCGTGTCGCGTTGTCGACGCCGACACGATTCCAATGTTTACAGACACTTGACGAGGGAGTGCATAATGACTCGTGCATCGCCCTTGGGCGCAAGTCTTGGCTGTTCGCCGGTTCCGACCGTGGCGCCGACCGCGCCGCGGTCATG
>JBKQRS010000145.1:0-2705 GCA_052143915.1 Bradyrhizobium sp. | reverse complement strand
GTTCGGCCGGCGCCGTCGAATGGATGCAGAAGCGCGTCGTTGTGGCCGTCGAAATCGAGCGGATGAACGCCGACCTTGGCGCAGAGCGTGGCGTTGAAGGTCGGCGTTGCCTTGCGCCAGGCGCCGTCCACATAGACTTCCGTGAAGCCGTGCCAGGTGAAGACGTCCGTGCCCATGCTCTGGCGGAGCTTTTCTGTCGTGAGGTGGTTGCGCACATCGGCGAATCCGACTCGGGCGGGAATGCCGTGAACACGGCAGACAGCGGCGTAAAGCGCCGCCTTGCCCACGCAATAGCCGTTGCCCGCTGCAAACACGCTCGAGGCCCGGAACGTCTCGGGCGTGCGCATGTTGACGTAAGGGTTGTAGCGGATGCCGTCGCGCACCGCCTTATAGAGCAGACTGGCCTTCTCGCGGTCGCTGGCGTCCGCCGGAACGGCGGCGCTGGCGAAGTCCCGGACGGCCAGATGGTCACAATCGACAAATTCGCCGGGATCGGTGTAGAGGCGCCGGATCGTGTCGGGAAGAACGTTGGTCATACCGCAGCCTAGCAAGCGGGGTTAGCGAAATCCAATTCGGCAATTAATACCTACCATTTGAGTTTAAAAGCAGTCATGGCTGTTTTCCCAAATTCGGAATTTGTCATACGTCGTCGCCGCGGATGATGTCTCTTCTATGGATTCGGTGCTGTCGCCGTTCTCCTCGAACAGCGCCCTGAGCAACCGCCATAGCTCGCGGTGGCCGGCAGTTTGCTCGTTTTGATTTAGATAATCCGCAATATTCATCGTGTCGACCGTACCTCCGACGGCCGCATCCGAATGCGCCAACTCAAGCTCGACGTATAAACGTTTATTGGCGGTATCAAACACCAGAGTATGGCGATCAGTGCGGCCAACCTCGGGGTACAAATCTCGCTTTAAGAAAGCCATTTTCCGCTCCTAATGTCGTTCGATCCCTCAGAGAATCCGGTCGCCTCGAGTGAAGACTTCAAACCCGTCGACACGCGCGATGGCGGCGAGTGTAATTCCTGCGTCATTCGCCATGCGGACGGCCAATGCCGTCGGCGCAGATGCCGACACGATGACCGAGGCGCCGATGACCGAGGTTTTCTGTACCATCTCGACGGAAACGCGGCTGGTCAGGACGACAATTCCGTCATGGCCAGCTACGGCATCGCGCGAAAGCGCCCCAGTGAGCTTGTCGAGCGCATTGTGGCGGCCGACGTCTTCGCGCAATGCGACGACGCCGCGGGCGGATTGCCATAAAGCCGCGGCGTGAACCGCGCGTGTTTCGATATTCAGTCTTTGAAGCGGCAGAATGCTCTGCATTGCCTCAATTATCTGCCCTGAGGCGAATTTGCGGCCTTCATCGACGATTTGAGCCGGCCGAATCGATTCTGCCAGCGATTCGATGCCGCATAATCCACAGCCGGTCGGCCCCGCAATGTGGCGGCGCCGCTCTGTAAGCCTCAGGGAATTGCTGCCAGCGAGCCACATTCGCAGTTCAATGCCATCACGTGAGCGAACGAGATCGATGGATTTGATGTCGGTGGCGCTGCGGACAACTCCCTCCGTGAGGCTGAATCCGATAGCGAAATCTTCCAGATCCTCCGGTGTTGCCATCATGACCGCATAGGTGCTGCCATCATAGACCATGGCCACCGGCGTCTCTTCCGGAATGGGTCGCTCGCCGCCGCTGTGCAAGCCGTCGCGCCAGATCTCCCGATGCACGCTCCGGCTTGGAGCTCTTGTCCAAGCCTGATCCTGGGCCTGCGCAGGCTGATCGAGGGGAATGGGAGCACGAGTGCTCATCACGCTGCGGCCTTTGCGGCCTTCGCGGCGACCCTCGCGCGCAGCTTCTCGACCTCGACCACGAAGCGGCTGTGGCTGCCGCGGCTGATTTCCTCGACCGCGTCTTTCGCCAGGAGATCGAAGGTGACGAGGCGGCCCTCGATCTTGCTGATGGTCACGGTGATGTCGACGTGCATGCCGCGCAGCGTCGCGCCGCCGTGGGAGATGCTGATGCCGGTGCCGACCGAATCCTCGCCGGGGTCCGTATGGGCAAGCAGAAACTCGCGGCAGGCGATCTCGAAATCGCGCACCAATTCCGGCGTGGCGTAGACGCGCAACGCCTCGCCAAGGAAGTCTATGGTGCGCGGCGTGTCGATCTCGATCCTGCGGGTTGCGGATAGGCCGACGCTCAGGGTTGATTTCATAGGCAGATCCTCCGTTGAGGTGATACAAAATGCCGAAGCTCCAGATGCGAGCCTTTGTCAAATACCGGTGCGTTGAAAGAGTCCGCGTCGAGCGAAGGTTGTGCAGCGCAAGCAATGGTTTGGCGCTGCAGCCGATCGAAAAGTGAAATGCGATACATCTTCATTGACAGCTTCCCCATCGCACTGTATCACTTATTTTCGTATTTATATACCAAAATACTAGTTAGGGAAAATTCCAAGGAAGGCGGGTGGCGAAATGCGACCCCGCGCGTATGGCTGAGGAGAACGCGATGAGCGCAGCCAAGAACGTGAAGCGCGTGCCTACTCTCTGCTATAATTGTGTGTCCGGTCCCGACTTCATGCAGGTGAAGGTGGAGGACGGCGTTGCCACCGAAATCGAACCGAATTTCGAAGCGCAGAACGTGCATCCGGCGCACGGCAGGGTCTGCGTCAAGGCCTATGGCCTGGTGCAGAAGACCTATAATCCGAACCG
>JBKQRS010000144.1:0-2818 GCA_052143915.1 Bradyrhizobium sp. | reverse complement strand
GCGGAAACCATCTTGGCCAGCGGTTCAAGCAGACCGCATCAACAGGCCGGACATATGGATGCAAGCGATCCGATCAAACCTCAAAAACCTCTTGTGCCACGGGGGCCGTCCACATATGGGTCCCGGCGCGCGCTCGCAAGCGCTCGCTTGGCCGGGACGACGGCAGTTAAAACAGCGGTGGGATCTGCCCTACTTTCAGCGGCCCCAGGAAAACGGTGCCGTCGACAAAGCGCAGCGGAAACGCCCGCGCCTTCCTGCCTTCCAGCACCGCGTCCTTGCCGAGCGCGTTGATCCCTACGGCGACGCCGATATTGGCGTTTTGCTTGACCACCTTGCCGAGACCAGGAATCGCCCGGTCCAGCGCGCCAAGCAGATTATTGACATCCTGTGTCTTGACGCCCGGCGCGACGCGGTCGAGCGCTGCCTGCGGCACGCCGTCATCGAGCATTTTCTCAATGCCGAGCGCCGGGATCACCTTCTCGATGCCGGCAACCGTCATCTGCAGCTCGCCGTCGAGACGCCCCTCCGCGCTTAACCCAAGCGTGCCGGCGGCGACCGCAATCAGATCGCCCTGCTGGATACGCGATTGCACGATCTCGACATGCCCGCCGCCGGCCTGCAGTTCGCGAAACCGGTCGGGCCATGGTTTTGGCGCGATATCTTTCAGGCCGCTCAGCGTCGCCCGCACCTCCGCATCGAACGGCTGCGCAAGCAGCGGGTGCACCTCTTGCACACTGCCTGCCTCTAACCTCAGGACGGTTTCGATCACGGGGTGATCGGGCGACGCAGCTTCCACAAGACGGCCGTGCAGTTCAACATGCCTCGCGCGCGCCAAAGGCACCTGCACCGATCCATTGATGCGGTCGATCGATGCGTCGTCGAAAACAATGGAGGCTCGCTGCGGGATAGCCGGCAATCCCACCACGCTGGAGCGAGCCTTGCTCCAGTTCACCAGCATCGAAGCTGACCCACGCGAATCGGCGATGGTCGCAGGCGCGGTAAATTCCGCGATCAGCAATTTTGGATCGTAAACCTGCGCGACTACCAGGATTTCGCCGAGATTGGCCGTGACCGGCGTCCGCGCCACGGCCTGGCCCGCGGTCTGCGATATCAGCGACACACTGGCGCCGTCGCAGCGTACTTCGAGACGGAACGGGAAACCGGCCACGGTCCGCTTCGCGCAATCATAGACCCGTCCGGACTTCGCCTCCTGGGTACGCCAGGCGTCGGCCTTCACCCCGGCCTGGGAGGCGGCATAGAACCAGAACGCGCTCCATGCCACGGCGGCGATCAGGAGCAGGACGGGCATCAGGAAAAGGCCCCAAAGCGGGCGGCGGTGTGGTGCGAGGGTCATATCGGTCATAGAGCGACCATTGGCTGACGATTTTGTCAAATGTTAGCGACGGGTGGGGCAGCAAGAGATGCCGAATTTCTGCTTCGTTTCGCTTCGCCGTTCTGGTAGCCGTGCGCGGGATGTCGGCTGAAATCCTGTCCAACACGGAACTGTCCAAAGACGACCTGTGGGTGTTCGGCTACGGGTCGCTGATGTGGCGGCCGGGATTCGAGTTCGTCGAACAAGCCCCCGCGCGGCTGATCGGCGAGCACCGCGCCCTGTGTGTCTATTCGTTTGACCATCGCGGAACACCGGAAAAGCCAGGTCTCGTGCTGGGCCTCGACCGCGGCGGCGCCTGTCGCGGCATCGCCTTCAGGGTCGCGGCAAGGCGGCGCAACGATACGATCGATTATTTGCGCAGCCGCGAGCAGACCACCCATGTCTATCGCGAGGTCATGCGTTCGGTCTGGCTGGAAAACGAAGCCCGGCAGCGGGTCAGCGCGCTTGCCTATGTGGTCGATCGCGGTCACGTCCAGTATGCCGGACGGCTCTCGCTCATCGAGCAGATGCACTACGTCCGGCAGGGACACGGTCGTTCGGGCAACAACCGCGACTATGTTCTTTCGACCGTAAGGTCGATCGAGGCGCAAGGCTTTCGCGACCCGCAATTGCATCAACTCGCGCTGATGCTGCACGATGACACGTCCCTGCATCGGTGACGTCATCCTGCGCCGAAGGGAATCAGGGGCAGCCTCACACTTTCACCGACGCCGAACCTGGCGCACGGCCGAACAACTGCGCCTGCTCGCGACGCGCCGTCTCGACCAGCCGGTTGGTGGCCTCCTCGATCACGGTTGAGATGCATGCGATGAATTCCCGGCGCGACAGGCCGGGCGGCAGCGGATCGAGGAACTCGACCACGAGCGTTCCCGGATAGCGCATGAAGGTCCGGCGCGGCCAGAACAGTCCCGAATTGAGCGCTACCGGCAAACAGGCGACGCCGCAATCGACATAGATCTGCGCGATGCCGGTCTTGTAGTGCGGCGGCGCACCGACAGGCGTTCGCGTGCCCTCCGGAAAGATGACCAATTGACGGCCGCGCCGCACTTGTTCGCCGGCGCGGCGCGCCATCTGCAGCAGCGCGCGGCCGCCGGCAGAGCGATCGACCCCGATCATGTTCGCCTTGATCAGGTACCAGCCGAAAAACGGAATCCATTTCAGCTCGCGCTTGAGGATGAACAGCGGCTGCTCGAAGAATTGCAGCAGCGCGAAGGTTTCCCACATCGACTGATGTTTCGACGCGACGATCAGCGGCCCCTTTGGAATCTTTTCGAGCCCGCGATACTCCACCTTGATGTTGCAGACCACGCGCATCAGCCAGATGCTGCTGCGTGCCCAATATCTGGCGATATTCATGATGGCCCAGCGCGGCATCAGGTAGGTCGGGATGCCGACGATCACCCAGAACGCCAGCAACAAATAGAA